>JBOHME010000001.1:0-115885 GCA_050729795.1 Allostellaceae bacterium
GCGCCGGGCGGCCGGCATCCGCACGCTCGAATGGCGCTATCCGCAGACCGCGATCGTTACGACGGTGCGGCACGAGCGCCCGCATCTTGGCATCGCGGTCGAGCATTTTCTGCCGGCCGGGCCGTTTGCGATCCTGCCGATGACAGGGAATCGCTCGTCGATCGTGTGGACCGAGCGCGCGGCGCTGGTTCCGCGGCTGATGGCGCTCTCCGAGGGCGAGTTTGCAGCGGAATTGGCGGCACGCTTTGGCGATTTTCTCGGTGCGGTCGCGCCGGTCGGGCCGCGCTGGTCCTACCCGGTCGGGCTGATGCTGGCCGAGCGCTATGCCGACCGCCGGCTGGCCCTGGTCGGCGAAGCGGCGCATCTGATCCACCCGATCGCCGGCCAGGGGCTCAATCTCGGCATCCGCGATGTCGCCGCCTTGGCCGAGCTCGTGATCGACCACCGCCGGCTCGGGCTCGACATCGGCGACGACGCGCTGTTGCGCCGTTACCAGGAGTGGCGCCGGCTCGACACGGTCATGCTCGCGGCCGTGACCGACGGGCTCAACCGCCTCTTTTCGAATTCGTTGCCGCCGCTGCGCCTCGCCCGCGATTTGGGTCTCGCCGCGGTCAACCGCGTGCCGCCTTTGAAGCGCTTTTTGATGCGCGACGCGATGGGCATCACCGGCACCCTCCCCCGCCTGCTCCGCGGCGAGAAGCTGTGAGCATAGTGCTCGGGCGCAGCGACGCTCTCAGCTCAACATTTTCTCGAGCGTTTGCAGGGTATCGGCTTCGCCGACGGGCTTGTCCCAGCGGATCCGGTGGATGCGCGGGAAACGCATCGCCACCCCGGATTTGTGGCGGGTCGAGCGGTGCACGCTGTCAAAGGCGATCTCCAGCACGATCGCCGGCACCACCTCGCGCACCGGGCCGTAGCGCTCGACCGTGTGGTTGCGCACCCAGCGGTCGAGCCGGCGCAATTCATCGTCGGTAAAGCCGGAATAGGCCTTGCCGACCGGCACCAGCGCGTTGCCGGCCCAGGCGCCAAAAGTATAGTCTGAATAGAACGAAGAGCGCTTGCCATGGCCGCGCTGCGCGTACATCAGCACCGTGTCGAGAGTTAAGGCGCCGCGCTTCCATTTGAACCACGGGCCTTTTGGCCGGCCGGCGATGTAGAGCGAGTCCGCTCGCTTCAGCATAAGCCCCTCGATGCCGCGCTCGCGCGCGCGGTCGCGCAGTTCGCGCAGCGCATCCCAGCTCGCGAACGGCACCAGCGGCGACAGGTCGAGACCCGGCCGCGGCGCCCGCAGATACCAGGCCTCGAGCCGCCGCCGGCGGTCGGCAAAAGCGAGGCTGCGCAGGTCCTCGCAGCCGTCGCGCAACATGTCGTAGAGCCGCACCGCCGCCGGATAATCGCGCAGCACCTTGGCGGTCGGGGTCTTGCGGTTGAGCCGCTGCTGCAGATCGTTGAACGACGCCACCGCACCGTCGCGCACGACCAGGAGCTCGCCATCGAGCGTCACTTCTTCCGGCATTGCCGCGCCGATATCCGGAAACGCCGCACCGATCTCGTCGCCGGAGCGCGAATAGAGCCGCTTCTGCCCGCCGCGGGCGACCAGCTGCACGCGGATGCCGTCCCATTTCCATTCGGCGAGATAGTCGCGCGGGTCGAGCGCGGAGAAGTCACTGTCTTCGAGCGGCTGGGCCAGCATCAGCGGACAGAAATTTGGCAGATCGCCTGCTTCGGGCGCCGGCGCATGTCCTTCGAGCCACTCGAACAGCGGCCGGTAAGGCGGGGCGAGCCCATGCCAGACCTCTTCGATGCGGTCGATCGGGACCCCGCCCCATTCTGCGAGCGCAGTCTTGGCAAGACGCGCCGAGACCCCGATCCGCAGACTCCCGGTGACCAGCTTGAGCAAGGCCCAGCGTCCGGTCGCATCGAGCGCGTCGAGCCAGGGGGCGAGCCATCCGCCGACCTCGGCGCGGGTTGCCAGCATCAGCTTTTCGACGATCTCGGCGAGGCTCGGCACCGGCCCCGGCGGCCGATCCGGCTCGGGCCAGATCAAGGACACGGTCTCGGCGAGGTCGCCGACAAAATCATACGACCAGCCGAAGAGCTCGGGGTCGACCCGCGTCGCGGCCAGCGCCCGGATCTGCGCCGGCTTCGCTTCGGCAAAGGTGAGCGCGCCGGTCAATGCCGCCAAAGCCCAGCCGCGCTCGGGATCGGGCTCACCGGTAAAATACTCTCGCATCAGGCGCAATTTGGCGTTGCGTGACGGGGTGAACAGCAGCGCGTCGAGGAGTGCTGCGAACCGGTTCACTCGTCCTCCTCGAAGCCGGTCAGCGCCAATGCGCGGGCGCGGTAGCCGTGCTGCGTCGCATAATGGACGAGCGCCTCTTCGCGGCCGTGGGTGACCCAGATCTCGTCGGCCGCAACCTCGTCGATCGTGGCGGTCAGCTCGTCCCAATCGGCATGGTCGGAGATCACCAGCGGCAGCTCGACACCGCTCGCCTTGGCACGCTGGCGCACCCGCATCCAGCCCGAGGCCAACGCCACGACCGGGTCGGGCAGCCGTCGCGACCAGACATCGGCGAGCGCTGCCGGCGGGGCCAGCACGATGCGCCCCTTGAGCCGATCACGCGCGACACCCGTCGCCGGCAGAACCGGTCCGAGCGTAACGCCGAAATTCTCGTAGAGCCGGGTCAGCGCGAGCAATGCGCCGTGCAGATAGACCGGCTCCTCGTAGCCCGCGCGTCGCAACAGCGCCAGCACTCGCTGGCACTTGCCCAGCGCATAGACCCCGACGAGGTGGCAGCGTTCCGGAGACCGCGCTAGCGAATGTAAGAGCTTGTTGATCTCCTGAGCGTCGGGCGGATGGCGGAACACCGGCAAGGCGAAGGTCGCCTCGGTGATGAACAGGTCGCAATTCTGCGGCTCGAACGGCGTGCACGTCGGATCGGGCCGGCGCTTGTAGTCGCCGGAGACGACGACGCGGCTGCCTGCGTAGGCGAGCACGATCTGCGCGCTGCCCAGCACATGGCCCGCCGGCACGAGGCGCACCTGGACCCCGCCGATCAACAGGTTTTCGCCATAGGCGAGCGGCTGCAATGTGCCGCCGGCCGCCTCGGCGTAACGCTCCCGCATGATCGCGAGCGTCTCGGGCGTCGCCAGCACCGTCGCGTTTCCCGCCCGCGCGTGATCGCTGTGCCCGTGCGAGATCACCGCGCGCGGCACGGGCCCGTGCGGATCGATGTGAAACCCGCCGGGGATGCAATAGAGCCCGGCGGGTGTCGTTTTGATCCAGCTCTCGGGCGGCGGTGCGGCAACGTGCATCGAGTGTCGGCAACAGCAGCGAGGCATTGCCGATATGGGGCCTCGGCGCCGCGCCGCAAACGGTCCGCGACACCCGCGGTGATCAGATCAGCCGCTCGATCGCAATCGGGTCGCGGATCACGATCGAACCCTTGGCGAGATCGATCAGCCCCGCCTTTTGCCACACCTGCAGCTGCTTGTTGACGCTCTCGCGCGAGCTCCCCACGATATGGCCGAGCTCACTTTGCGAGAGGTGCAGTGCCAGCGCAGCGCTGCGAATGCCCGTGCCGGTCGACTGCGCGGCGAGGTGCAGCAGCGCCTTGGCGACGCGCGCTTCGAGATGGCGAAACAGCAGATCTTCGACCTGCTCGCTGGTCTGGCGCAGGCGCTGGCACAAAACCCGGATCAGCATCAGGCAGATGTCGGCATGGTTTTCGAGATATGGCATGAAGTCGCGCCGGCTCAGCACCAAGACCTCGGCATCGGTGATCGCGGTCGCATCGCCGCTGCGCTCGCCGCCGTCGAGCATCGCGATCTCGCCAACGATCTCGCCGGGATTGATGATGTTGAAGACAATTTCCCTGCCTTCGAGCGAGATCGAGCTGATCCGCACCGAGCCGCGCAGCACCGCCATCAGGCTCTGTCCGGGCGAGCCCTTGGCAAAAATCTCCTGCCCGGCGGCATAATGCTCGACGCGGGAATAGGTCAGGAGCGCGTCGATCTCGCTGTCGCTCAATTTCCCCAAGAGAGGGTGCTGCTTGAAAAACCGGCGTTTTTCCTGATAGCCCAGACTGGCCTGATAGCCCAGACTGCCCTGATAGCTGGGACTGGTCATGACGGTCTCCCGCGCGCCGCGCCAAGCCCGCCGTCCCGGTCCGCCACCTTTGCCGATGACGACCGGTTTCAAACAGAGCCTTCGGCCTCGCGCCCGGCGCGTTAACCCAACCGAGCACCGACCATAACCAGTTCAGCGACCGCCGTCGCGGATCATCTGCACGCCCTCGCCGACAAGGCGGCTCAGCCGCAGCCAGCGCGAGACCTGCCCGAGGCGCCCAGGCCGAAGCTGCCCGGTGCGTGCCACCGGGCAAGCGGTCGCGTCCTGCGGCTCGTGCTCGAACATGGCGATTGCGCAAATCTCTTCGGCGTCGGCCTCCTCGGTCCAGCGCAGCAACGTCGAATGACGGGTGCTCATGTCGATCTCCTGACGCTGTTTCGGATGCGATGGTCCGATACCACCGATCAGTGACCAGCGCTGTGACGCGCTTCACACCTGCCCCACTGTTCAGTTTCGCTTCAGCTTTTCCGCTCAAACCGGGGTTTCCGTCGATCGCACCGCCCGCTCACAGCGAAACTTGTCAATCGCAACGGGCGTCGGATATTGTTAACACTCTCGCCGACGCAACACCCCGGCGCGATCGCGGAGGCCGGGCATGAGATGCTCTCGGTGCAATACCGAGAACCCCGCCGGTATGAAGGTTTGCGGCCAGTGCGCGGCGCCGCTCGAAGTAGTGTGCCCCGCTTGCGGGATACCCAACCCGCCGCACAATCGCTATTGCGGGCAATGCGCCGCGGCGCTCGACGGCCCGCCACCGCTGGGATTTGCCGAAATCTCGCCGGCGGCCCCGATGCTGTGGCGCCCGCCCGCCCGCCCGCTCGGCGCTGGCGAGATCAAGCAGGTGAGCGTGCTGTTCTGCGACATCGCCGGCTCGACAGCACTGACCGAACGGCTCGGCGCCGAGGCGATGCGCGAGCTCGTGAACCGCTTTCTCGAGATCTCGGTCGCCGAGGTCGAACGTTACGAGGGCACCGTGCCGCAATTCACCGGCGACGGCTTCATGGCGCTGTTCGGCGCGCCGCGGACCCTCGAAAACCATGTGCGGCGGGCGCTGCTGGCCGCGCTCGGCATCCGCCGGGCGCTTAGCGGCGGCGGCGCGCTCGGCCAGGGCCTCGATCTGCCGATCCATATCGGCATCCACAGCGGACCCGTCGTTTTCGGCCCGATCGGCGGCAGTTTCGCAATCGAGACAGCGATCGGCGACACCGCCAACTTTGCCGCGCATCTGCAGGATGCGGCCGGGGCCGGCACCATCCTGCTCAGCGAGGCAACCCGCATCGCGGCGCAACGCTATGCCCGGGTCGAGCCGGTCGGCCCGCTCGCGATAAAAGGCCGGAGTGAGGCGGTATCGGCTTATCGCCTGCTCGGAGTGTCGCGGTCCCGCGGCGTACGCGACGGCGTGATGCCCGAGCAGACGACGGGCTTTGTCGACCGCATTGGCGAGGTCGCCACCTTGCGGCGGTTTCTCGAAGAGGCCGCCGGTGGGCAAGGCCGCGCCGTCGGCATCGTCGGCGAGCCGGGGATCGGCAAATCACGGATCATCGACGAGGTGCGCCGCGGGTTTCCGGCCGGACGTGTCACCTGGGTCGAGGGACGGTGCGCATCCTATGGCACGGCGATCCCCTACCAGCTGGCCCTCGATGTGCTGCGCAGCAATTGCGGCATCGTCGAGAGCGACACGCCCGAAGAGATCGGCGAAAAAATCGGTGCGGGATTGCATGAGGTCGGCATCGACCCGAGCGCCGAGCGGCCGTTCCTGCTGCACGCTCTCGGCATCACCGCGATCGAGGACCCCTCGCTGCTGTCGCGGCCGGAGGCCGTCAAAAAAAGGACGTTCGAGATCTTCCGGCAGCTCGCGGTCCGCGGCAGCGAGCGCCGCCCGCTGGTGCTGGTTCTGGAGGATCTGCACTGGATCGACACGCTGTCCCATGAGTTTGTCGGCTATCTTGCGGAAAGCGTGCCCGGCTCCGGCATCCTGATCCTCGCCACGCACCGTCCCGGCTACCGCCCGCCTTGGGTTGGCCGGCCTTACGCGAGCGAAGTGGCGCTTTCGCCGTTGAGCCCCGGCGACAGCCGCGACGTCGTGCGCTCGGTGCTGCGCAATGCGCTGGACGACCCGGTGACCGAGGAGATCGTCGCCAAGGCCGACGGCAACCCGCTGTTTCTCGAGCAGCTGGCGCTGCATGCCGGCGAGGCACAGACGCGCCGCTCCGAGCCGACGGTGCCGGCGACAATCCACGACGTCGTCATGGCGCGCATCGATCGCCTGCCGGACGAAGCCAAGCGCCTCCTGCAAGCAGCCGCGGTGATCGGCCGCGAATGCTCGCTGCGGCTGCTGCGCGCGGTGTGGCCGCAGCACGACGGGCTCGAACCGTTGTTGCGCGAGCTGTGCCGCCTCGAATTCTTCGAGGAATGGCCCGACGACGAAGGCACGTGCTACGTGTTCCGCCACGCGCTGGCCCAGGAAACCGCTTATGCCAGCCTGCTGGAACGGCAGCGGCGGGCTTTGCATGGCGCGATCGGCGAGGCGCTCGAAACTCTTTACTCCGGCCGCGGCGACGAGGTGGCCGAGCTTTTGGCGTTGCATTTCGGGCGCAGCGACGATGCTGAAAAAGCCGTCGATTACGCGATCGCCGCCGCCGAGAAGGCGCAGCGTCGCTGGGCCAACAGCGAGGCGCTGGGCTATTTCGGCGATGCACTGCGCCGCCTCGCCACGCTGTCCGACACCGCTGCCAACCGCATGCGCCGTATCGACGCCGTCCTCAAGCAGGCCGAGGTCAAATACGCGCTCGGCGAATACACCGAGCACATCCAAGCGTTGGCCGGCATTCGCGGCATCGTCGAAGAGATCGACGATCCGCCGCGCCGCGCTGCCTGGCATTACTGGGCCGGGTTCCTGCACGGCACGTCGGGCGGCCGCCCGGACGCGGCGATCCAGCATTGCCGCGAGGCCGCCAGGATCGCCTCGGTTTCCGGCCTCGGCGAGATCAACGCGTTTGCCGAATCGTGCCTGTCGCAGGTCTATATGATCGCCGGCCGGCCGCGTGACGGGATTGCAGCGGGCGAGCGGGCGCTGGCCAGCTTCGAAGCGCGCGGCAACCGCTGGTGGGCCGGGCGGACGCTCTGGTTCCTGACGTCGAACGCGAATTACCTCGGCGAGTGGGATCGCAGCCTCGACTACTGCCGCCGCGGGCTCGAACACGGCAACGTGCTCGACGATCTGCGCCTCAAGGCGGTCGGCTGGTCACGCATCGGCTTGGCGTCCATCCAGCAAGGGAACGTCGAACGTGGGTTGGAGTGCTGCGAGCATGCTCTTGCTCTTTCACCGATCCCGCGCGATGCCGCGTTTGCCGGGGCGATCCGTGGGTTCGGCAACATCAGGGGAGGCCGGCTCGAAGGTGGCATCGCTGAGCTGCGCGACGCCATCGCCTGGTTTGAAAACGCTCGGATGCAGTGGACCTACGTCATATGCGCGGTGTGGCTCGCCGAAGGCTGGCTGCGGCGCGGCGATCGGACTGAGGCCCGGCCGTTGATCGAACGGGTGCTCGCAACCAGCCGCGCTACCGGCTACGCCCAATACGAGGGGCGGGCGTGCTGGCTCATGGCCGAATGTCTCGCCGCGGAGGCGCCCGCCGCGGCCGAGGACCATGCCGAAACCGCGATGCGGATTTTTGCGAGCATCGGCGCTCGGAATGATCTCGCTACCGCAATGGTCACACGTGCCGCGTTGCGCCAGATCGCCGGCGACGTCGTCACCGCGCGCCAGCTGCTCGAACGTGCGCGCGCCATTTTTGACGAGCTGCGGACCCGTAATGAACCGGACCGGGTCGAGGCGGCACTAGCCGTGCTCGATCACGGCGTCGCGATCCGCCTGCTCGCCGACGGGACATGAGTCCCTTGCGCGGCGAAGCGGCGAGCCGGGCTGCGCTTCAGAGCCGGCTCAAAGCCTGGTCGCAGTTGTGATGCAGCTCACATTCGCCAGCCGCGGCTGGAGTAATTTGATACCGACCCGGTCGGACAGCTCAGATTCCACGACCCGGTCACAAGAGCCCGCTCCGCGCCACCGCACGTTTCCCGATTGTTTCCGACGGAGGACAAGCAAATGTCCACAGACAAGGATCTCGGTGCGTTGATATGCATGCTGAACCCCTACACCGATGGGTCTCAGGAATCGATGGACCCTCACGTATTCGTCGCTGCCAAGTGGGCTTTGCCTGCTCCGGTTGCGGCTGCGGCAATCACACATGCCGATGCAGCGACCAATCCCGGCCCGAATCCTAATCCTGCTGCCCCTGCTCCGATCGATCCACCAGACATGACCGGAGTTTGGGTAGAGGAGGACAAGCAACACCCGCACTGGGAGTTCAAGCAGCAGCCGCATCGGATCGCCAAAGCCATTCGCATCGCCTATCGCTGGCCAAAGGAGGTTGATGGGTTGACTATCTGGATTACCGATTACGTGCTGGTTGGGTTCGAGGGTGCGAATGGTGGCTGATGAAATCTCTCGGGGGGCGTCGATGCTCTGCGCGCGGGCTGTCTTCCCAGCGCATACGCCACACGATAGGCTTCCTGCCCTTTGATCGAGCGTCTGGGAGGGCGGCATGAAGCGGAGCGTCGCGCGGATCCTGACCACCCATGTCGGCAGCCTGCCGCGGCCGCCCGACCTGTTGGCGATGATCCAGGCGAAAGAGCGGGGTGACGCGTTCGACGCCGGGGCCTATGCGCGGCGCGTCACGGGTGCGGTCGCCCAAATCGTGAGCAAACAGGCCGATGCCGGGATAGACGTCGTCGCCGATGGCGAGATGGGCCGGTTCGGCTTCATCCCCTATGTCAACGAGCGGCTCGCCGGCATCGAGCCGCGCCAGAGCACGGTGCGCGTCGGCAATTGGAGCCAGTCGCGCGAATATCTTGCCTTTCCCGAATATTACGCCTGGGCGGCGCAGATGCCGGGCACCGCGGGCCGCGCGCCGCCCACACAATGGGTGTGCACCGGCCCCGTCAGCTATCGCGGGCAAGCCGGCCTGCAGCGCGACATTGACAATCTGAAAGCGGCGCTGGCTCGGGTTTCCTGTGAGGAAGCGTTTATGCCGGCGGTGTCGCCGACCAACCTCGCCAACTGGAACAGCAACGAATACTACCCGAGCGACGAGGAATTCCGAGTAGCCTTGGCCGATGCGCTGCGCGAGGAGTACCGGGCGATCATCGATGCCGGGCTCGTGTTGCAGATCGACGACCCGCAACTGGCGAGCCATTGGGCAATGCATCCGGAGATCGACCTGGCCCAATGCCGCAAATGGGCCGCGGCCAGCGTCGAATTGCTGAACCATGCATTGCACGGCCTTCCCGAGGACCGGGTGCGTTACCACACCTGCTACAGCATCAATATGGGCCCGCGCGTGCACGACATCGAATTGAAGCACATCGTCGACATCATGCTCGGCGTCAACGCCGGCGCCTATTCATTCGAGGCTGGCAACCCGCGCCACGAGCACGAGTGGCGGGTGTGGGAGACGGCAAAACTGCCGGAAGGCAAGGTCTTGATCCCCGGCGTCATCACCCACGCCTCGAATTTGGTCGAGCATCCGGAGGCGATCGCACAGCGCATCGGCCGGTTCGCCGGTGTCGTCGGCCGCGAGAATGTGATCGCCGGCGCCGATTGCGGCTTTGCCAGCTTCTCGACGTCCTGCGAGGTCCATCCGAGTGTCGTGTGGGAGAAGCTCGCCGCCCTCTGCGCCGGCGCCCGGCTCGCCTCGCAGGAATTATGGGGCGGGGCCTGACCCGCTAATCGCCAAGCGCGGAGATCGGCCGCGCGACGCTTTCGAGCGATTGCCGCTCGGCCTTGATGCCGAGCGCCCATTCGGTCAGCGCGGCCACGACCATCAGCGCAGCGCCGACGAGATATCCGGCGAACACCGCGTCGCGCTCGCCGCTGCCGACCAATGCGCCAAACAGCCAGGGCGCCACGACCCCGCCGGTCGCGGTGCCGAGCGCGTAGAAGAGTGCGATGGCAAGCGCCCGGGCTTCCAATGGAAAGCTTTCGCTGACCGTCAGATAGGCAGCACTTGCCGCCGCCGAAGCGAAAAAGAAGATGCCGGTCCAGCATGCCGTCAGCTGCGCCGCGTCGAGCATGCCTTGGCGGAACAGCCAGCCGACGACCGCCAGCAAGATCCCCGAGAGCGCATAGGTGGCGCCAATCATCGGCTTGCGGCCGAGCGTATCGAACAGCGATCCCAATACCAGCGGGCCGACAAAATTGCCAAGCGCGAACGGCAGGATGTACCAGCCGACCGCAGCCGAATGGACGCCGTAGAATTGGGTCAGGACCAGCGCGTAGGAAAAGAAGATCGCATTGTAGAAAAACGCCTGCGCCGCCATCAGCACCAGGCCCAGCACGGCACGGCGCGGATAATCGCGCAGGATCGCCAGCATCATGCGGCCGATCGCGGCGTGCGAGGAAACGGCAAATCGCAAGCGCCGCTCGGGCGCGATCGGCAGCAGACCAGCCTTCCCGGCCCGGCGCTCGATCGCGCCGGTGACGGCCTCGGCCTCGGGCAAACGGTCGTGCAGCATCAGCCAGCGCGGGCTTTCCGGCAAATGGCGGCGCAGCATCAGGATGCCGAGGCCGAGCACCGCGCCGATGCCGAACGCGGCGCGCCAGCCCATATCCGCCGGCAGCCAGCCCGGCTGCAGAAAGGTTACCGCACCACCGGCGCCGAGGGCCGCGCCGAGCCAGAAGCTGCCGTTGATCGCGAGGTCGGTGCGGCCGCGGAACCGCGCCGGCACGAATTCCTGGATCGCCGAGTTGATCGCGGCATATTCGCCACCGATGCCGGCCCCGGTCAGAAAGCGAAACAGCGCGAAGCTTGCGAAATCCCACGAACCGGCGGTGGCCGCGGTCGCGGTCAGGTACACCCCGAGAGTGACAAAAAACAATTTGCGGCGGCCGAGTCGGTCGGTCAGATAACCGAACAGCAGCGCCCCCGAAACAGCACCCGCAAGATAGGCGCTGCCAACGGCGCCGACCTCGGCGGCCGAAAAATGCAAGACCGGGCTCTGCTGCAATGCACCCGCGATCGACCCGGCGAGCGTCACTTCGAGCCCGTCGAGAACCCAGGTGATGCCGAGAGCGACCGCGACGAGAGTGTGAAACCGGCTCCACGGCAGCCGGTCGAGCCGCGCCGGGATGTCGGTTTCGATGATCGGGGTGGTGTCGCGCATGGAGGAGTAACGCTCGCCACGTGTCCACGCGCGAGTTTCTCGACGTCGCTCGAATTCAGAGCATCGCGATTTTTCGCATTGCCGCCGGATGTGGGGCGTCCGGGGGCGTTAAATCTCGGTCCGGGCGCCGGTGCGCTCGGTGATCAGCCGGTAATGCTCGATTCGGCGATGCTTCTCGAAATTGAAGACTGTGCGGCGCAGATAATCGCCAAGGTCGAGGTCGAGAGTGGCGGCGACGACCTCGTCATCCTCGCCGAGCGCGCGGGCGGCGATCTCCCCGGTCGGGGCGACGATGACCGAGCCGCCGATCAGCCCGAACCCGTCCTCCTTGCCGGCCTTGGCCGCGGCCAGCACCCAGGCCGCGTTCTGGTACGCGTTCGCCTGCAGGCTTAAGAGGTGGTGGAACATGCGCAGATGCAAGGGCTCCGGATGGTGGATGTTGTCGGTCGGTGTGTTGTAGCCGAGCGCCACGATTTCCACCCCTTGCAGCCCCATCACCCGGAACGTCTCGGGCCAGCGCCGGTCGTTGCAGATGCACATGCCGACCACCGCGTCGAGCATGCGC
This sequence comes from Allostellaceae bacterium, assembly GCA_050729795.1. GTDB lineage: Bacteria > Pseudomonadota > Alphaproteobacteria > ATCC43930 > CGMCC-115725 > AP-15. Next base: position 11,913 of record JBOHME010000001.1, read on the forward strand.
CAGACTTTGAACCCCTCGTTGCCGACATCGAAATAGCGCTTTTCGAGATGCTGAAACGGCGCCTCGGGCAGATGCTCCGAATGTCCCGGCAGATGGATCTTGCGGTAGCGGCCGACGATATGGCCGCCGGGATCGACTAGGATCGACGTGTTGTAGTGCCGTGGCCGGCCCTGCTCCTCCGTCAATTCGGCATAGCCGAGGTAAAACCCGACACCCAAATCCCTGGCCAGATCGAACAAGGGCCGGGTTTCGGCATTCGGCATCGCGCGCTCGAAAAACCGGTCGATCTCGGCCTGCTCGGTCATCCACCAGCGCGGGAAAAACGTGGTCAGCGCCAGTTCCGGAAATACGACAAACCGTGCGCCCCGCCCATGCGCTTCGCGCAGCAGCGTCATCAGCCGCCTGACCACCGCCGCCCGGTTGTCGGCCAAATGGATCGGCCCCAGCTGAGCCACCGCGACAGGCAATTTGCGAGCCAAAACCATTCTCCTCTCGACGACGCCCCGCGGCGAGTTTACCTCTGGAAACGCCCTACGCCACCTGTTCCGCCTGTTTTTTGCAGGTAGTATACAGGCTCCTCCGCCCAGCCCCCCGAGGCGCGGACATCGCCAATCCCCGCCATGACGCCCAGCTCCCGCGCAATGTCTTGGCCCGCACCATAGAATGCGATTATGGCAGTTCTGCCGAGCACCCGGGCTCGTCGAACGGCCGAACGCGCCGCGGGTATCCGCCCGAAGGCGGCTGCCTCCGACAACGCCCATCGCTCCCCGCAACTGCGAACTCAAAAGTTTTGAGAGGCCGCTGGCGCACGCGCGATCAATGACTTACGCTGTGCGAACGATGCGGTCGAAAATTTCGCGCGACGCCGACCCGTCTACAAACGGACACGCTGCCGACCGCACCCGGATGAGCCCGACCAGGAGCCACTTCTATGAGCAAGGTAAATATTGCCGTCGTGGCGCTCGTCTCACTCATGCTCGCCAATACGCTGGCATTAGGGCAAGGCAAGAAGACCGCAGCCGGTGTGAGGGAAAACGCAGCGACTTCCGGGGAGCACACGATCGAGTTCGAGCAGATCGCCCAAGCCTTCCATGATCCTTCTGACACTAACTATCTTAGGCTTTATTGCACTCCGGATAAGAATTCGCACTTTCAAAGTGTAACAGGTAAACTCCGTAAGACTGACTTCGCACCCCCAGCAGCACCACTTTACATCGGAAACAACGTTCGCGCCTCGACTGCGTTTTTCGGAGGATTTGACGCGGGCTGGGGTGCTCATGATCTAGAGGGCCGATTGTATCATCCTACCCCCGCGGTTCAGTTGCTTATCATCCTCGAGGGCGACTTTTCGATTACAGCAACGGATGGCGAGACGAGGCGGTTCCGACCTGGCGATGTCCTCCGGTTGGAAGACACCGCGCCGTGCAAGGGTCACATTACTGTCGTGGGCGACAAGCCCGGGTTTACGATGTTCGTTCGGTGAGTGCCGGCAAAATTTGGCGAGACTCTGCCGTGCCCGGGCATCGTGCGGGGCGCGGTGATCGGCCTTCAGCCCTACGCGATATCCAAGATATTTGCATCATCGAACGGCCGTTGATGAAATTGGCCTTTTTTGATGCAAATTTCTGATGCACAATCGGGGCATGATTTACGGCTATGCCCGCGTCTCGACCGCCGCCCAAGACGAAACCGGACAGGTGCGCCAACTGAAGGCGGCCGGATGCGAAAAGGTGTTCCGTGAGAAGATCACCGGCACGACGGCCGACCGGCCGCAGCTTGCCAAGCTGATGAAGGCCCTCGCCCCCGGCGACGTTGTCATGACCCCGGCGGTTGACCGGCTGTCGCGCGACACGACCGACCTTCTGGTTATCGCCCGCGACATGCAGCGCGCCGGAGCCGGTATCCGGTCGCTGGCCGAACCGTTCCTCGATACCACGTCCGACTTTGCCGAGATCATCTTTGCGATCCTTGGCGTTGCAGCAAAGCTCGAACGCCGCCGAATCCTCGAACGCACCGCGCGCGGCCGGGCCGACGCCAAGGAGAAAGGCGTCAAATTCGGCCGCAAGCCGACACTCACGCCGCACCAACAGAAAGAGGCCCGCAAGCGCCTCGAAGCCGGTGAGACGCAGCGCAGCGTCGCGCGCAGCTACAATGTCAGTCAGAGCACGATTTCGAGATTGTTACCGACCGAGGCAGCGGCCTGACAAATGCCGGTCATTCGTACTATAGAAATGCAGATCATCGACAAGATATTTGCGATGGAAAGCGGCTATGTTCTCGATTTCAGCGACAGAACTATGGCTCAGTTCTTCTCTGAGGAATTGAGCATAGACATTGATGCTCCGCAATACAGGGAAGACGGTACATCGAAGGCAAAACGCCTGCGCTGTTTTTTGCGCAAGGTAGACACAACGACGTGCGTTAAGGTTATGAAAACCCTTTGGGAATATCGCGAAGCACGCCGCGCTCTAAATGGGCATGAGGAACGAGTACCCAATGCCCATGCTCAGCTTCTTAACCTGATAAACCGGTTGGAAGGGAAAACCCCCACTTCCCAGCCACCCCCTGCACCGGCTTTTGAGAAGCCGAATTACGCCGGGTTTCTTGGCGAGCTGATGCAGTTGAGCAATCTTGCCCCGCAGCCTCGCGGCTATGCGTTCGAGACGTTTTTGAAGCACTTGTTCGGTTCCTTCGGCCTATTGCCTCGCGGAGGTTTTCGAACGACGGGCGAGCAGATAGACGGCTCTTTTGTGCTCGGGAATGAAACCTATCTCGTAGAGGCGCGATGGCAAAACGCCCTTACGCCTGCTGCCGATCTTTATGCCTTCAAGGGAAAGGTGAGCGCCCGCGCGACATGGGCGCGAGGGCTTTTTGTCAGCTACAGCGGCTTCACTGCCGACGGCCTCACAGCCTATGGGAGAGGCGGAAATGTCGTCTGCATGGACGGGCTCGACTTGAGCGACGCCCTGAGCCGTGAACTTCCTTTAAATCATGTGCTTGAGCAGAAGGTACGCCGCTCCGTTGAAACTGGTAGCGTGCTCGCGCGCGTGCGCGATCTCTTTCCCTAAAGCTGGGGAAAGGCACGAAAAACGAAGACCACGACGGTTGAACGCCGCCCCCCTGCTCTACTCCGTGATGTGCTTTGCGCGCTCTTCCTCGTATTGCTCCCGCTGGTCCGCGAGCCAATCCTGATAGCGCGCCTCCTCAAATCTCTGTTCCTCTTCCTCTTCTTCCGATAGAGGCGGTTCGGGGTCCGGCTTATCCTCAGGACCATTTTCAAAGAAGCGTTCCAGTTCGAGATATCTTTTCGCGTGCTCATTGAGCCTGACGTTGAGAATATGTCTCTCTACCTCTCCGCACCAATCATCGATTGGGTCGGCGTATTCGTAATCCAACCAAGGGAAATAAAAATCCATGACTTCGTGCACACTCGTGCGGGCGGCCCAGATATTAAACCCATAATCAGCGTCGCCACTAGGATCATCGTAGCAAACGGAGATTCCCCGAATATTGAGGCTCTTGTTTACCCAGTCATCGATGTGGAAGTAGACATCTTTTTCTTCCCATTCCTCCATCAGGTGTTTGTCCAATGCGAAGTGGAAGCGCCGAATCGCCTCTGGATCGGATGCGATACCAGCCTGAAGGTGCTCCTTGTGGTCGAGCGTCAAAGTGTTTCCCGCTGGTATGGGTATTGACCATCGGTCGCCGCTGATCGTAACCAACCGCCGTTCGATTTTCTGCCACAGGGTCAGTCCTGTACCAGGGTTGTGGAGTATAAGAAATACAGGAAGGGAATGGTTTAACCAGTAGTCTAGGTGCTTCATCTCTCCGTAATAGACATAACCCTCTCCACGCTTTCGAAAGTACGATGCACCTGATTTAATCTGGAGCGCTAAGAGCTTGCCGGATCGTTTACCCTCGCTATCGCGCGGCTCGACCTGCGCATCGATCCCAAAATCATGCTCATGCAGCTCCCGAAAGAACCAGTTGAAGTGTTGCTCGAAGATGTGCGCTATGGCGTGCACCCCAGCGCGGTCGGTATGTGGTGTCAATGGGTCAGGCATCCGGCAGAACCTCCACCCCTAGGAGATAAGGTGTAATTTCGCTGACTGATCCTTAAGTTTCCGTAATCGCTGCTTATGCGGCTTTTGCCAGGCGGTGCTGGGGCGCGCGCCTTCAGGCGAGCGCCCCGCCATGGGCGGCGGCGAGCGCCATTTCCGGGGAGGGGGTGTTGGCGGGCTTGGCGAAGGTGGAGAGGGCGCAGGGCAGGAACTGGCCGCTGCCGCGCCGGGCAGCGAGGGCGCCGTCTTCGATGACGATGCGGCCGCGGGAGAGCACCGTCACCGGCCAGCCATGCAGGTGGCGGCCTTCATAGGGCGTGTAGCCGACATTGTCGTGCAGCATCGCGGCGCTGACCGTGACCTTGCGCGCCGGGTCCCAGATCGCGATATCGGCGTCGCTGCCGACCGCGATCGTGCCCTTTTTCGGATAGAGCCCGTAGAGCTTGGCGTGGTTGGTCGCGGTCAAGGCGACAAACTGGTTGAGGTCGAGCCGGCCCTGCCCGACACCTTCGGAAAATAAGAGCGGCAGGCGCAGTTCGATGCCGGGGACGCCGTTGGCGATGTCCTTGAAGGTGGTCTTGTCACCCAATGGGAGCTTGCCCGAGGCGTCGTAGCGATAGGGCGCGTGGTCGGACGAAAACACCTGAAACGTGCCGTTTTTGAGCCCGGCCCACACCGCCTGTTGCGCGGCCGCGTCGCGCGGCGGCGGGCTGCAACAGAATTTGGCGCCTTCGAGACCGGGTTTGGCGATGTCGTCGGCGGTCAGGAACAGATATTGCGGGCAGGTCTCGCCATAGATCTTGAGACCCTTGATCTGGGCGTTGCGGATGATTTCGATCGCCTCGCCGGCCGAGACATGGACGATCAGGATCGGCACGTCGAGCAATTGCGCGAGGCTGACGGCGCGGTTGGTGGCCTCGCCCTCGGCTAGCCTTGCGTGTGCCGCGGCGTGCCAGCGCGGCTCGGCGAGCCCCCGGTCGAGGAGGCGCGCCGTCAGCCATTTGATCATGTCGTAATTCTCGGCATGAACCATGACCAAGGCGCCCTCGCGCCGCGCCACCGCCAGGATGTCGAGCATCTGCCCGTCGTTCAGCTGTAGGAGGTCGTAGGTCATGTAGACCTTGAACGAGGTGTAGCCGTCCTGGATCAGCGCCGGCAATTCCTGGCCCATCACCTCGGCGGTCGGGTCGGAGATGATCAGGTGAAAGGCATAGTCGATGACCGCCTTGGGGCCCGCGGCGGCGTGATAATCCGCGACGACCTGGCGCAAGGATTGGCCGCGATGCTGGGCGGCGAACGGGATCACCGTGGTGGTGCCGCCGAACGCCGCGGCGACCGTGGCGCTGTAGAAATCGTCGGCGCAAACGACCCCGGCCGAGGAGCGCTGCTCGATATGGCAATGGCTGTCGATGCCGCCCGGCAGCACGAGCTTGCCCGCGGCGTCGATCTCGCGCGCGCCGGGGCCGAGAGCGCGGCCCAAGGTGACGACAACGCCGTCCCGGATGCCGACATCGCATTCCATCGTGTCGGCGGCGGTCGCCACCGTGCCGCCGCGGATCACCAGATCATAATCGGGCATACCGTCCTCCCGAATCGGCCGGCGGCTCCTGCCGCCAGCTGAGCCGGACCTGCCGCCGGAGATGAGCATACACTCTCGCGTGTGCGATGCCGACCGGCGTTAGTCGGATGTTGACGAGAGCGCGAGGTACAATGCGCGAAAGCCTGATCGCGGGTAACCTCCGATGCGCTTCATCCACTCGTCCGATCTGCAGATCGGCATGGTTTTCAATTACTTCGAGCCCGAGGCGGCGGCGTTGCTGCAGGACGCCCGACACCGGGCGGTGCGAATCTTGGGCGAGCTGGCGGTCCAACACGGGGCAACGGTGGTGCTGCTGGCCGGCGATATCTACGACAAGGAGCAGCTGAAGCCGCAAACCCTGGCAAAGCCGATGGAGGTGATGCGGCAGTTTCCCGGGATCGCGTGGCATCTGATCCCCGGCAACCACGACCACGCGCGCGAGAACGGGCTGTGGGACCGGCTGCGCCGGCTGGGGCTGCCGGCGAACGTGCGTCTGCATACCGATCCGGGCGCGGTGCAGATCGCTGATGGCGACGGGGCGAGCGTTTTCCTGCTTCCGGCTCCGCTGCGCCATCTGGCGAGCAATGACGATCTGACCGCCTATATGGATCGGGAGGCGACACCCGCCGGAGTCGTCCGGATCGGGATCGCGCACGGCTCAGTCCAAAATTTCGGCTCAGACCCGGGCGAGACCAGGAATCCGATCGCGCCCGACCGTGCAGAACAGGCGGGCCTCGCCTACCTTGCCTTGGGCGATTGGCATCGCCAGCTGCGCATCAACGCGCGGACCTGGTATTCGGGCACGCCCGAGCCTGACCAGTTCAAGCTGCCGCCGGATTCGGGCGGCACCTTGTGCAACGGCGGCAGCGCGCTGCTCGTCGACATTGCCGGGGTGCGCGCGATCCCGGTCGTGGAGCCAGTCGAAACCGGCACATACCGGTGGCACCAGGTGCGGGAAACCTTGAGCGAGGATTCCCACATCGATGTGCTCGAAGCCCGGCTGCGCGGGCTCGATCCGGTTCTCGGCAGGGTGGTTCTCGACCTGCGGGTGACGGGGACGCTGTCGCTCGCCGGCCGCAAGCGGTTCGGAGAGGCGATCATCGAGAGCGGCGTCGGGGCGGCGGTGCGCGCAATACGTCTCGACGAGGGGCTCGTGCTCGAGCCGACGGGCGCGGACATGGATGATATCGACCGACCCGGCGGGTTCATCCGAGACGCCGCGGAACGCCTCAGAAAGCTGAAAAACGATCATGTTGACCGCCGGCGGGCACGGTTGGCGGAGCTTGCCCTGCGCCGGCTCTATCTCGAACATCTGGGCATGGCAAACCAATGAAGATCCGCTCGCTGGAGTTGCGGAACTTCCGCAAATTCGTCGGCGCGGTGCGCATCGACGGGATCGGCGACGGCCTCAACATCCTGGTTGGACCCAACGAATACGGGAAATCGACACTGCTGGAGGCGATTAACGGGGTCATCTTTGAAAAGGCGACGGCGCAGAGCGAGCGGACGCGGAGCTTTCGCCATTTCTGCAACGGAACGGTGCCGGAGGTCGATCTCGCCTTTGATCTCGACGGCACGCGATGGACCCTGACCAAGCGCTTTGCGGGTCAGCCCGGAAAGGCGACGCTGTGCGGCGCCAACGGTCGCCGCTTCGAGGCCGAAGCGGCGGAGGCCGAGTTGGAGCGGCTGCTCCGCTTCGAGCGGGGTCCGAGAAGTGCCGCGCCCGGCATCTGGGGCACGCTGTGGGTGCAGCAGGGCAAGTCGTTTGGTGACACCAATCTCGATGAATCCGGCCGCCGCAGCCTGCAAGCATGCCTCGAAGCGCAAGTGGGCATGATCACCGGCGGGCAGCGCGGCCAGCGCATCCCGGCGGCGGTCGAGCGCGCGCTGTCCGAGCTCAAAAGCGTGCGGGGCCCAAGAGGCAAATTCAAGGAGGCCGTCGACCGGATCGATCAAGCGCGCAAGGAGGCCGGCCGGCTCGAAGGCAAGCGGGACGAAATCCTCGGACAGATGAATGAGCTGTCCCGTCTGCGCCGCGACCGACAGCACGCCCTTGCCGACTGGGACGAGGATGCGCACCAGCGCGAGCTGAGCGATGCGCAGCTGCGCCATACCGCGGCGGCGACCAGGGCAGCCGAGATTTTGGCCGCGCGCAGCGCCGCAAAGCTCGCTGAAGAGCGAGCCGAGCGAGCCAAAAAGGCAATGGCGGAGCGAGCGGCGCTAATCGGCGAGATGGGCCCGCTGGAGACCGAGCTCGGTGGCATTACAGCCAAATTTACCGAGGCCGAGACGCGGCGGGCGGAGGCGAAGCGTCAGCTCGATGCGGCTGAGGAGCGGCTCGCACAGCTGCGGCAGCAGCAGCGCGACAACGGCGAAGCGGTGCGTCGGCTGGATCGGATTCGCGGCGCGCAGGCCATCTCCAGCGAGATCGAGAGGCACAGCGACACGCTGCGAAGAGCGGCGGAACTGAGGAGTGAAGTCGGCCGGCTGACCGAGGCGATCGGTGCCAATCCGGCGACCGATGCGAGGATCGCGAAGCTCGAAGACGCCGCCGCGGAGCTGGCGGGCGCTCGCGCTGCCGTGAACGCGGTGGCGACAATGGTGTCGTTCGCTCTCGAAGCAGCCATGGCCGAGCGCGTGCGGGTCGATGGAAGGTCGCTGCCGGGGCCGGTTTTTTCCAGACCGGTCGTCACCCGGAGCCTGATCACGATCGACGGCGTCGGCGAGATTGCGGTCGAGCCGCAGATCACCGGTCGGGAGGCGATGATCGAGCGGGTGCGGCGCGCCGACGACGAGCTGAAAGCCGCCCTCGAGGCGGCTGGAGCGGCCGATGTGGCGATCGCCCGGCGCCGCGCGGCGCAGCGGCGAGAGCTGGCGCAAGAGCTCGCGGATTGCAAGCGGCTGATCAGTGGGCTGGCGCCGGTGGAGCGGGCGCGCCGGTTGCCTGCCGGGCTCGAAGCGCGAGAGAACCGCGTCAGCGAGCTGCATGGCAAGCTGGCGACGGAGCTCGAGATTTTGGGCTTGGCCGCGCCCCCGCCGTCGGGGGAGACGGAAACGGCGATTTCGGCCGCGCACCGTGAGGGCGAGCTGATCTCGGCGGCAATCGAGACCGCCGATGCCGCGGCCGAGGGTCCAAAGCTGTCGCTCACCGAGGCGGTCGAGGCTGTTCAAGATTTCCGCAACCGGTTGACCGGATTGCACGCCGCTCTCCTCGGCAAGCAAGATCAGCTGGCGGCTGGCCGGGCGCGCTGCGGCGATGACGAGCTGATCGGGCAGGCGCAGGAGCTGGGGCGCCTTACGGCTGACGCCCAGGCGGCGCTCGCCGAGCAAGAGCGCGGGCGGGGCGAGACGGTCGATGAAATCGACGTTCGCATCCGGCGTTTGGAAGCCGCAGGCAAGCAGCATGCGGCGGAAATCGAGCGGCTGAACCAGGAGATCTCTCGTCTCGAAGGTGTGATCGAGGCGAACGAAGGAATCGGCGTCGATGAGGATCTCGGCGCGGCACAAGCGGAGGAGGTCCGTCTCACGGCCCAAGTAAGGGCTTGTGAGGAAGAGGTGGCCGTGCTCACTCTTTTGCGCGACACGTTGCGCGAGGCCGAGAGCGAGGCAAAGCAAAAGTATCTGGCGCCCGTCGCGCAGCGGGCCGCGCCCTATCTGAGAATGCTTTTACCCGGCGCCGGCCTCAAATTTGATAAAAATCTGAGCATCGACAAGATCGAGCGCCGCGGCGATATCGAGTCTTTTGCGTGTCTCAGCGCCGGGACGCAGGAGCAGCTGGCCGTTCTGACCCGCCTGGCGTTTGCCGAGCTGCTGCTTGACCAGGGGCGGCCGGCTACGGTCATCCTGGACGACGCGCTGGTGTTCAGCGACGACGAGCGGATCGAGCGAATGTTCGATATTTTGATGCGTGCGGGGGAGAAGACGCAGATCATCGTCTTGACCTGCCGCCGTCGTCTGTTCGCGCGATTGGGGGCGCCGATATTGCAGATTTCGGTGCGCGCCGAGGCCGGTTAGCCGGCTCTCGGCGACGCCGCCGAACCCTGCGGTCGGCCGGGGCGGCGCGTCTTCCGCTTCACGAGCCGCATAAACGATGCCTCTTCTGTCGGCGCTTGGTCGGGCCTAGTGTGAGCGCGGCCAAATTTCGCGCAAGAGGCTTGTCATGACCGCAGCAGCCGCGCACCGCCCGACCATCGCCGTGACCCGCCACGCGATCTCGGCCGGCCATTATCTCGCCGCCACCGCCGGCTTTGCCATTCTCGAAGCGGGCGGCAACGCGATCGACGCGGGGTGCGCCGCCGGGCTGGCGCTTGGCGTCTTGCAGAGCGATCTCGTCGATGTCGCCGGTGTCGCGCCGATCATGATCTATGATGCCGAGAGCCGCGAGGTCGTGACGATCGAAGGGCTCGGGCCCTGGCCAAAGGCGCTCGATCCAGAGCTGTTCATGCGCGAGCATGGCGGCAAAATCCCGCGCGGGGTATTGCGCACCGTGGTGCCGGCCGCACCCGACGCCTGGATCACGGCGCTGCGGCGCTGGGGCACGATGAGCTTTGGCGAGGTCGCGGCGGCGGCGATCCGGCTCGCCCATGAAGGCTTTCCGATGTATCCGCTGATGGCGGCGAGCCTGGAGCGGCATGCCGACCAGCATCACGCCTGGCCGTCCTCGGCGGCGATCTTTCTGCCGAACGGGCGGGTGCCCGCGCCGGGCGAGGTGTTCCGCCAGACCGATCTCGCCGCCTCGCTGCAATACATGGCGGACGAGGAGCGCGCCGCGGCCGGGCATGGGGGCACCCGCGAGGCTGGGCTCGATGCCGCGCGCGACGCCTTCTACCGCGGCGACATCGCCCGCAAGATCGTGGCGTTTATGAAAGAGCAGGGCGGGCTGTTGTCAGCCGAGGATCTGGCCGGATACCATTCGCCGGTGACCCGGCCCGAGCACCGCCGTTTTGGCGATCTCGAAGTCTTCACCTGCGGCGCCTGGTGCCAGGGGCCGGTGCTACTGCAGACGCTCGCATTGCTGGAGGGCACCGATCTCGCCGGTCTCGGCCACAACAGCGCCGACTATATCCACCGCCTGGCAGAGGCGCTGAAGCTCGCCTTTGCCGACCGCGAAGCCTATTACGGCGACCCGGCGCTGGTCGAGGTGCCGATCGAAAGGCTGATCTCCGAGGACTACGCGGCCGAGCGGCGCAAATTGATCCGGCCCGACCGCGCCTGGCTCGAGATGCCCCCCGCCGGCAAACTCGCCGGCGAACCGGGTCGGGGCTTCGGCCAGTTCCGGCGCGGCGCGGGCGATCCGACACCGGAGCCCGACACATCTTACGTTTGTGTCGCCGACCGCCACGGCAATCTGTTCTCGGCGACCCCGAGCGACGGCTCCTACGGCTCGCCGGTGGTGCCGGGGACCGGGCTCATCCCGTCGAACCGCGGCTCGCAGTCACGGCCCGACCCGCGCCACCCGGCCGGGGTCGCACCCGGCAAGCGGCCGCGCCTCACCCCGAACCCGGCGCTGGCGATCAAGGGTGGCGACCGGTTCCTGCCGTTTGGCACGCCGGGCGGCGATGTGCAGAGCCAGGCGATGCTGCAGGTGCTGCTGAACCTGTTCACGTTCAACCAGGGTGTGCAGGCGGCCATCGAAAGCCCGCGCTTTGCGAGCTACAGCTACCCGTCGTCCTTTGCGCCATACGACTACTATCCGGGCCGGCTGGCGATCGAATCCCGGATCGCCGAGCCGGTCATCGCCGAACTCGCCCGCCGCGGCCATGAAATCCAGCGCTGGCCCGACTGGATGTGGACCGCCGGCAGCGTGTGCGCGATCCTGGCCGACCGCCGCCGCGGCGTGCTCGAAGCCGGCGCCGACCCGCGCCGCGCCGCCTACGCCTTGGGGTGGTAGCAGCTGGGTGGCAGCATCCTGCACCGCAGCCGTGATTGACCTCTACACCTGGGCGACGCCGAACGGGCACAAGGCCGCGATCATGCTTGAAGAGACCGGGCTCGAGTATCGCGTGCACCCGGTCGACATCGCCAATGACGAGCAGTTCACCCCGGATTACGAGGCGATCAACCCGAACGGCAAAATCCCGGCGATCGTCGATCAGGACGGTCCCGACGGCGAGCCGTTCACGGTGTTCGAATCGGGGGCGATCCTGATCTATCTCGCCGAGAAGACCGGGCAATTTCTGCCGGCTGCGCCGCGCGAGCGGTCACGCGCGCTGCAGTGGCTGATGTTCCAGGTCGGGGGGCTCGGCCCGATGCTAGGCCAGGCCCAGCATTTTCGCCGGTTCGCGCCACAACCGGTGCCTTATGCGATCAAGCGCTATTCGCAGGAAGCCTCGCGCCTCTACCGGGTGCTCGACAAGCGCCTCGGGGCCAGCGAATTTCTCGCCGGCAGCAGCTACTCGATCGCCGATATCGCGAGCTATCCGTGGGTCGCCCGACACGATTGGCAGGGCGTCTCACTCACCGACCACCCTAATGTGAAGCGCTGGTTCGCGGCGGTCGCGGCGCGCCCGGCGGTGCAGCGTGGGATGCAAGTGCCGCGGGTCTAGCCGAGACCGCCGGGCAGCGGCAGGAGGCTCATCCAGACGAGCCAGGTGGCGAGCGCCAGAAACGGTCCAAACGGCAATGCCGAGCGCAGCCCAAGGCGGATGCCGCCGAGCCGCAGCAGGGCGGCGGCGGCGAGCCCGGCGACCGCAGCGATCAGCACCACCTGGGCCAGCGCGGCGGCCCCGACCCAGGCCCCGGACGCAGCGAGCAGCTTGGCGTCGCCGCTGCCGAGACCTTCATGCCCACGCAGCACCCGGTAGAGGGTCGCGACCGCGCGCAATGCGAGATAGCCGACGGCGGCGCCCAGCGCCCGGTCGACGAGGCTCGACCGGTCGAAGACCGCCGCGGCGGCAAGCCCGGCCAGCACCAGCGGCAGCGTCAGCCGGTCGGGCAATATCCAGTGGCGCAGGTCGATCCAGGCGAGAGCGAGAAGCCACCAGCCGAGCACGCAATCGAGCCACACCGCGGCCCCGTGGTCGCATACGGCTGCAACCCCCGCGATCGCCACACCCGCAAGCTCGATCGCCGGATAGAAGCGGCCCAACGGACGATGGCAGAAGCGGCAGCGGCCACCGGTCGCGAGCCAGCTGACCAGCGGCACGAGGTCGCGCGGCTGCAATGCGGTATCGCAGGCCTCGCAACGCGAGCGCGCCCAAAGGATCGGCCTTTCCTCCGGCACGCGGCGAACGAGAACGCCGAGAAAGCTGCCGACAAACGCCGCGGCAAGCACGGCGGCCCAGCCAGCGCCATCGGGCGCGGCGATCCGGCCAAACAGGTCCGCGCCGATCATGCCCTCCCGCTCCTGCCGTCAATCAATTATTGTAGCCGCCTCCGTCACTGTGCTCGCCGAGCGACCCTCGCAATGTTGGCGCCGAGAGGAACAGCTGCCGTCATGAAGTTCGAGGCCGCCGCCATGCCCACCGCGCGTGACGCCGCCGACGCGCTGGCGCGCCTCGGCCCGACCTTGATCGCAAGCGGTGCGGTCGACCAGCGCACGCTGGAGCGGGCACGCCGGGTAGCGTCCGAAACCGGCGGCCGGCTGGACCGGGTGCTGACGCAGCTGGGTCTCGTCAGCGAGCGTGCGCTTGCTGAAGCCTTGGCGCAGCTCTTTGCCGCCCCGATCGTGGCGCCGGCAGATTATCCCGACACCGCGCTGTTCGTCGACCGCCTGAAGGCGAAGTTTCTGCGCAAGGCGCACGCCTTGCCGATCACCGATGGCGATGGCGCCGTGCTGGCGATGGCCGACCCGCTCGACGTGTTCACCCGCAACGCGGTGGCGGCGGCGCTCGGCCGGCCGGTGACGGTCGCGGTCGCGGTGCCGATCGAGCTCGAGGCGGCGTTCGACCGGCTCTATTCGGAGGATAGCGAAGGCGATGGCGGGGCGCTGCTCGACGAGGTGGTTAGCGATGCCGAGCCAGCCGAGGAAGATGCCGAACGCCTGAAGGACCTGGCCAGCGAGGCACCGGTGATCCGGCTCGTCAACCAGCTGATCGCCCGTGCGGTCGAAACTCACGCCTCGGACGTCCATCTCGAACCGTTCCCCGACCGGTTGCGGGTTCGCTACCGCTATGACGGCGTCCTGCACGAGATCGAAGCGCCGCCGGCACGGCTGCAGGCCGCGGTCATTTCACGGATCAAGATCATGGCCCGGCTCGATATCGCCGAACGCCGGCTGCCGCAGGATGGCCGCATCAAATTGACGGTCCGTGGCCACGAAATCGACTTCCGGGTCTCGACGATTCCGGCGCTTTATGGCGAAAAGGTCGTGCTGCGGGTGCTCGACCGCACCGCAGTCGAGTTCGACTACGAAAAGCTCGGCCTGCCCGATGACATCCGCCAGGGTGTCGAGCGCGCGCTCGACCTGCCCAACGGCATGGTTCTGGTGACCGGGCCGACCGGCAGCGGCAAGACCACGACGCTCTACACCGGTCTCCTCAAGCTGAACACCGTGGTGCGCAACATCGTCACCGTCGAGGACCCGATCGAATACCAGCTGACCGGCATCAACCAGATCCAGGTGCGGCCGCAGATCGGGCTCAATTTTGCCAGCCTGCTGCGCTCGATCCTGCGCCAGGATCCGGATGTGATCATGATCGGCGAGATCCGTGATCTCGAAACCGTGCAGATCGCGGTGCAGGCCGCACTGACCGGGCATCTCGTGCTGTCGACGCTGCACACCAACTCGGCGGCAGCGACGATGACCCGGCTGCGCGATATGGGGCTCGAAGATTACCTCTTGACCGCGACGCTGAAGGCGGTGCTGGCGCAGCGCCTGGTGCGCCGGCTGTGCCCGCGATGCAAGACGCCCGAAGCCGCACCGGAAGCGTTGCGCGAGCGCTTCGGCCTCGACCGGCTGGCCGGCAACCGCCCTATCATGCTCTATCATCCGAAAGGCTGCCCCGAATGCCGCGGCACCGGGTTCCGCGGGCGCCGTGCGATCGCCGAGCTCCTGGTGCCCAGCCGCACGATCGACCGGCTGATCTTCGATGGCGCCGACGACAGCGCGATCGAGCGGGCCGCAGTCGAGGGCGGCATGCGCCCGATCTTCGACAGCGGCATGCTCGCGGTGCTCGACGGCGACACGACGATTGAAGAGGTTGTGCGTTGCATCCGCGCCGAGGCGTGATGGCCGCCGCATTAGCGGGCCGGCCGGCGGCGTTGCTCGGATCCGGGAGCCCGCATAAGCTGCCGGCGGTTCTTTTTGATCCTGCCCGCTTCGGCGCAATCATGATCCCACGGTCATGACCCCCGGGCCGGAGGAATGAGATGCCGTCGTTTCGCTGGTCGGCGATCAACGGTGGCGGCGAGGTGGTGCGCGGCGTCATGGAGGCGCCCGACCGCATCGCCGTGGTCGAGCGGCTGCAGCGCCAGGGGCAGACCGTGCTGCGTGCCGATCCGGCAAATGGGCGGCGCGGGCTCGGCGAATTGCTGCAGCTCGAAATCGGCAGTGCCCGCGGTCTCGACAAGAACGCCCTCGGCGAAGCGACGCGCGAGCTGGCAATCATGTTGGCCGCGGGGCAGGATCTGGATCGCGCGCTGCGCTTTGTTGTGGACAACACCCGGCATAACCGCGCCCGGGTGATCCTCGGCCGGGTTCGCGACAAGGTCCGCTCGGGCAGCTCCCTGGCCGCCGCACTCGCCGGCGAACCGCGCAGCTTCTCCAAGCTCTATGTCGGCCTGGTGCGGGCCGGGGAAGCCGGCGGCGCTCTGCCGGCGGCTCTCGACCGTCTCGCGGCCCTCCTCGAACGCGAGCGCAGCCTGACCGCAAGCCTGCGTGCGGCGCTGATCTACCCGGCGTTGCTGGTGGTCGCAGCGGTCGGCTCGATTGTGCTGCTGCTCGATTACGTGCTGCCGCAATTCACTCCGATCTTCGAGCAGGCGGGGGCTCAGCTGCCGGCCGCGACGCAGCTCTTGATGACGCTGGGCAGCGTGGTCGGTGCCGCCACCCCGTGGCTGTTGGCGGCAACGGTTCTTGGCGTCGTCGTCGCTCGCCAATTGCTCGCTCAGCCCGCCTATCGGCTGCCCTTCGACCGGCTGCTGCTGCGCATCCCGGTTGCCGGCAGCCTGATCCGCGAGACCATCGCCGCCAGACTGACCCGCACTCTCGGCAGCCTCCTTGAAAACGGCGTGCCGCTGATCGCCGCACTCGGGATCGCCAAGGATGCGCTCGGCAACCTCGCCGCCGCAGAGGCGGTCGAGGCAGCCTCGCTCGAAGCCAAGGGCGGTGCCGGCCTCGCCCGTCCGCTCGCCGCCGCGAAGGTGTTTCCAGCACGCACGATCCACCTCTTGCAGCTCGGTGAGGAGGCCGCGCAGTTGGCGGCGATGTCGTTGAAGGCAGCCGATATCCATGACGAGGAAGCGCGGCTGAAGATGCAACGGCTGGTGGCGCTGGCGGTGCCGCTGATCACGATCACGATGGGTCTCGCGGTGGCCGGCATCATCACGGCGCTGCTGACGGCGATGCTGAGCCTCAATGACCTCGCTCACTGAGCCAGGCGCGTCGGCAAGCGGCGGCCGCGATGACGAGGTTGGCAAGGCGGCGGGCGGCTTCACGCTGATCGAGCTCCTGGTGGTGCTGGCGGTGATCGGCTTCACGCTGGCGCTGTTTGTTGGCTACCGGGCGCCGTGGAGCCGGTCGCTGGGGCTCCACGGCACCGCCACCGAGCTTGCCTCCGAGCTGCGCCTGGCCCGCTCGCAGGCGATCGCCGACAACCATACGGTGACCCTGGCGCTCGATCTCGCCGACCATCGCTACCGGGTCGGCAACGCGCTGCCGCAGCCGCTGCCGGCAAAGCTGGCGATCGGACTGCTGACGGTCAATGGTGAGAAGCTCAGTGCCAGCGCCGGCGATATCCGCTTCAACCCCGATGGCAGCTCGACCGGCGGTCGGATCACATTGGCCGATGGAGGGCACCGGGTCGCGGTCGGGGTCGATTGGCTGACCGGCCGGGTCACCGTCGCCGATGAGCATTGAGCGGGCACCGGCCGCGGCCGGCTTCACCTTGCTCGAAGTCGTGGTCGCGCTGGCGATCGCGTCGCTGGCGCTGGTCGCGCTGTTTCAGGCCGGCAGCGGCGGGCTGTTTGCGGTCGATACCGCGGCACGGGCCGAAGAAGCGCTGCAGCGCGCCCAGTCCCACCTCGCCGCGGTCGGCCGCGACGCCGGCCTCATCCAAGGCGACACCAGCGGCGATGATGGTGGCGGCTATCGCTGGCAGCTGCGGGTGCAGCCGGTCAGCCAGCGGCCCGGGCTGGCCGCCGACGGGGTCACCGCGCAGAATACGATCCTCTACGATGTCGAGGTCGCGATCACCTGGCGACAGCAGGGCCATCAGCGGGCGGTCGTGCTGCGCACGCTTCGGCTCGGCACCAGCGGCGCCGGCAGCTGAGATGGCGATAGGTGAGTTCCGGATCGGCAAATCGGCCGAGGCCGGCCCCTCAATGGGCAGGCAGAGCGGCTTCACGCTGCTCGAAATGCTGGTTGTCGTCGTGGTCCTGGGATTGCTCATGATCGGGCTCACCCAGGGTGTGCGGGCCGGGCTCGCGCTGTGGCATGCGCAGCAGCGCCGCCTCGACGAGACCGCCGAGCTCGATTCATCGGCGCGCCTGTTGCGTAATCTGCTGACCGGCATCGCAGCAGCGTCGGCGAGCGGGCTCGCCGGTGGCGCTGACGCCGAAGCGATCCACGGGCAAAGCGACCAGCTGAGCTTTGTCGGCGACATGCCGACCGGTCTCGGCACCACGCGCCACGCCGACCTCACGATCGCGCTGCAAAGACATCGCCTGGTGCTGATCTGGAAACCGCAGCAGCACGAGCTGTCGATCGGACCACCACCAAAACCGACTGTGACCGAGTTGATCTCCGGAGTTCGCCGGCTCGCCATCGCCTATTGGGGCTCGACCGCTCCGGACCAGCCGGCCGCCTGGCAGAGCCAGTGGGACGGTGCGACCGCACCAGCACTGATCCGCATCCGCGTCACCTTTGCCAAGGGGGACCGGCGCCGTTGGCCCGATCTGATCGTCGCTCCGCAGCTTTGAGCGGTGCGGGCGATTCGCAAAACGCCGGCGGGCGCAGCAGCATCGCCTTGTCTGAGGATGCAGATGCCGCAAGAACCTGCAAGATCGATACCCTCATAACGGGATAATTGTGGCAGGACGAGGGGTTGATAGCCGATTGCGTCACCGCAAACGCCTTGAAGGGGCCATATTCCGACCGTTTCTTGCCGGCGACAAGGGCGGCGCGTGTCAGCCTTTGCCGCGCGTCCGGCGCTCTGTAGCATGACAGCCCAGCTTCGGGCGGATTTGGATCGGCACGGTTCCGGGTCATGGTGCGCGAGTTTTTCAGCTGGTGGTTCGGTCAGCTGACCGAGCTTTTGCCCCAGCGGTTGCGCCGTTCCGATCCCACCGCAGCGGACGCGACGGTAATCACGCCGGTTGCGGCCGAAGACGGTGATTTCGGCGCCGTCACGGTCGGCTTGCGGCGCGGCGGCAAGGAAACCCCGCTCGGACGTTTCACGCTCGGCGAGCCAGGGCTCGCCGGGCTGCCGCGTTCGCCGGGCAAGCCTGCGGTGCTGCGGCTTGGTGAGTCGGAGGTGCTGGGCAAGACATTGGTGTTGCCGCTCGCCGCCGAGCGCGAGGTCGATCAAGCCCTGATCTTCGAAATGGATCGGGAAACCCCGTTCAAGGTCGAGGAGCTTTACTGGAACCACCGCATCGCGGCGGCAGACCGGGCGAGCGGGCGCTTGTCGGTGCGCTTGCTGCTGATCCCAAAGGCGCGGCTCGACCGGTTATTGGCGTATCTGCGGCAGTCGGGCATGGCGCCGGCGCGGGCGGAAATCGCTGACGGGCCCGATATCGGCTGCTGGCTGCCGCTCGACGGCGATGGGCGCCCCGCGCATTCCTTTCTCGAACGTCTGGTCAGACCGGCGGCGATCGGCTGTGCGGCTCTCGCGGCCGCCGCGATTGTCATTCCGTTCGCTCGCCAGTCGGCGGCGATGGCGGCGCTCGATCGCCAGCTCGCCATCGGCCGCACGGCGGCGGCGGAAGCCGACACTTTGCGCCAGGAGATCCGCCGGCTGTCGGGGAGCGCAGATCTCATCCAGAAGGAGCGCGACAAGGCCGGGCAACCGCTGGCGGTGCTGGCCGCGGCGACCCGCGTGCTGCCGGATGACAGCTATCTGACCGAGCTGGAGCTGCGCCAGCGCAAGCTGACGATGAGCGGCCGCTCGGCGGCAGCGGCCCGGTTGATCGCGGCGTTTGCCGCCAACCCCGAATTTCGCAATCCGGCATTCGCCGCACCGGTCACCCGGATCGAGGCGCTCCACCAGGAAATTTTCACCATCATTACGGAGGTAGCGCCGTAATTTCGCTCACCGCCATGCCGACCGGCCGACGCGGCCGCTTTCTGGCATTGGGCTTGGTCCTGGTCACGTTGGGAGGCGTCTACTTTGTGGCCGCGGCTCCGCTGGTCGATCTTTATGCGCAACGCCAGGAGCGGCTGGAGGACGGCCGCATGCTGCTGCCCCGGTTGCAGGCTACGACCGCGGCCTTGCCGGAGCTGCGGGCGCGGGTGGCGTTGCTGCGCGCGGCCGCGCGGATCCGCAAGGTGACGCTCGACGGCGCCAGCGACGCGATCGCCTCGGCCAATCTGCAGAGCCGGATCGAAGGTTTTGCCACCGCGGTCGGGGCGACAATCGGCAGCACCGAGAGCCTGCCAGGCGAAACTCGCGACGGCTACCGCCGCATCGGTCTGCGCTTTGCGCTGAACGGACCATACGAGACCCTGATACGACTTTTGACCAAGCTCGAAGAAGCGACACCGCCTCTGATCGTCGACAATTTGCAGATCCACGGGGTGCTGCGGCGACCGGGATTGCCGGCCGATGCCGAGACCGATCCCGGTCTCGATGCCGGTCTCGACGTCTACGGGTTCCGCAGCGCTGACAAGACGGCCGCGAACCTGCGATGATCGATCGCTTGACCCTGCCGCTGCTGCTTTTCCTGTGCGGGCTGTTCGCGGCGATCGTTGTCGCCGAGCTGCGGCCCAGCCCGGCGCAACCGACCCAAGCAAGCGTGACAATACCGGCGCCGAGCCCGCTCCCGGCTCCGCCGCCGCGAGGGATGGATAGCGGCTACGACACGCTGATGGCGACCGCCCTCGCCCGCCCGCTGTTCAGCAGCACCCGGCGTCCCCCTCGGGGGAACAGCACCGATCAGGCCGACGATACGGGGCTCGCCGATACCCGGCTGGCCGGGATCGTGATCACGCCGGGCCATCGCATCGCGATTTTCGCCCCGACCGACGCCAAGGCGGTGACCGTGACCGAAGGTCAAACAGTCGGCAGCTGGCGGGTCGAGAGCATCACCCCGCTCGAGGTGTCATTGAGCGGGCCCGACGGGACCAAGACACTGCAGCCGAAATTCGATCCGAACCTGGCCCCGCCCACCACCCCGCCGCTGGTCAACCGGCCGGCCGAGCCCGGTGGGCCACCATTCGCGGCGGTTCGGCCAGGTATCCGGCCGGGGTACCCGCCCTTCTTCAACCGCGGGCCGCCGCGCCCGGGTCTGCGGGGGCGCCCGTGAGCGGACCCCGGCGGATCGCGGTGCTGCTGGCAGCGGCCGCAGCGCTGGCGACGCTGGTCGGCTGTCAGGTGCGGCCAACGCCCAGCCTCGCCCCGCTCGAGCAGCCGGCGGCGCTGCAGCCGGCGGCACCGCGGGTCAGCGGCGAGATCCCGCAGCCCCATCTTCAGCAGCGGGTCTTTGAGGACATGCGGCGCCCGGTGAGCACCCCGGCCGGCACCTCGGCGCCGCCGCCGCCCGGTGTCGCCACCGCACCGAGCGGCGATGTCACTCTCAATTTCGTCGATACCGACATTCGCGAGATCGCCCGCACCATTCTCGGCACCACACTAAAGCTCGATTTCACGATCGACCCCGCGGTGCACGGAACCGGGTCGATCGAGACCGCAACACCGCTGCCTCGCTCGGCGCTGCTGCCGGCGCTCGAAACCATGCTCAACCAGAATGGCGCGACCCTGGTGCAGCGTGGCGGGCTCTACGCCGTGGTGCCGATCGCCGTCGGTGCCGTCAGCAACCAGGCCGGCGGGGCGAGCCCGATCGGCGCCGGCGCTCAGGTCATCCCGCTGCGCTACACCTCTGCCAAGGATTTGGCCAAAATCCTCGAACCCTATGTCGGCGAAGGCGGCAAGATCGCCGCTGATCCGGCGCGCAACGCCATCCTGGTAACCGGTGATGCGGCGGTGCGCGAAACGCTGGTGAGCTTGATCCGGGCGTTCGACATCGATCTCTTGTCGGGACGCTCCTACGCGCTGTTTCCGGTCGGCGACGGCGACCCGGCCAAGATCGCCGGCGAGCTCGAAAAAGTGATGCAGGCGCAATCCGACGCCCCGCTCGGCGGCATTGTCCAGGTGCTGCCGATAGAGCAGGTCAACGCCGTTCTCGTGGTCTCCTCGCAGCCGCGCTACATCAATGATGCGCGGCGGTTCTTCACCCTCGCCGAGCGGGTCGAAGACGCCACTGCGCGAACCTGGCACGTCTACTATGTGCAGAACGGCCAAAGTGCGGATCTCGAAAACCTGCTGCAGCGGGCATTCACCCCGGGCCACGTGTCGCCGACCCCGCCCCCGCCCGGCAGCACTGCGCCCGGCGCCGGGCAGCAGATGGTCGGCTTTGGCAACACCGCGGGCGGGACAGCGGGGAGCAGCTCGGGCGGGATCACCGGGCTTGGCGGCGGCGCCGGAGGAACCAGCGGTTTTGGCGGGGCGGGCGGCGGCACGACCGGGCAGACTGGCGCTGGCGGCGGAACCCCAGGCGGACTCGGCTCTGCCATCCCTGCCGCGACCACGACAACCGCGGCAGCAACGACACCGGCGACCGAGCCGTTATCGACCGAGACCGGCGGTGAGGGAGCCGGCGCCGAGAACCGGATCCGGATCATCGCCAACCAGACCAACAACGCGTTGTTGATCTATGCAACGCCAAACGAATACTCGGTCATCGAAGGGATGCTGCACAAGATCGACGTCGTGCCGCTGCAGGTGCTGATCGAGGCCACCATCGCCGAGGTTGATCTCAACGACCAGCTGCAGTACGGGACGCAATTCTTCTTCAAGACCGACCATATTGCAGAAACACTGGGAACACCATCGCCGTCGAGCTTTCCATCGTTGACAAGCTTGAGCTTTCCATCGACTTCGCCATACTTTATCTTGAGCAAGTCGCCGAATTTTGCGCTGGCGGCGTTGGCCGATGTGACCAAGGTCAAGGTGCTGTCGGCGCCGGAGGTCATGGTCCTCGACAACCAGCCGGCGCGGCTGCAGGTCGGCCAGCAGGTGCCGGTCCTGACCCAGACGCAGCAGAGCACGCTGACCGCGGGTGCTCCGGTCGTCAACAGTGTCGATTATTATGCAACCGGAGTGATCATGCAGGTGACGCCGCGCGTCAATACCGGCGGTCTCGTCACCCTCGACATCGCTCAGGAAGTCAGCGATGTCGCTCAGGCGGCGACCAACACGGTGACCGGCTCTCCGACCTTCGACGATCAGGTGTTCCGCACCCGGGTCGCGGTTCAGGACGGACAGACCGTCGGTCTCGCCGGATTGATCCGCGACAACGTCTCGCAGGGCAACGCCGGGCTGCCGTTCCTCAAGGATATCCCGGTGCTCGGCACGCTGTTTTCGACGCAGGCCAACTCGCGGATGCGCACCGAGCTATTGGTGTTGATCACCCCGCACGTGATCCACGACCAGCGTGACGCACGGACCTTGACCGAGGATCTGCGCAGCCAGCTGATCAATGCCGGGCTGGTCCCGCAACAGGTGGAGCATCAGGGCGCCTCGGGCTCGGCCAACCCCAACGGGCTGTGAGCCCGATGCGGCGAGCCGCGCGACCTCGCTCGCTGCGCCGCAGCAGCGGGTTCGCGCTGCTGATCGTGCTGTGGACCCTGGTGCTGATCGCGTTTCTCGTGCTCCACCTGACCGCAAATGGGCGAACCGAAATCCGCATTGCCGATAATCTCGTCGACAACGCGGTCACCAGCGCCGCCGCGGATGGGGGTATCGCCGAGGCCATCTTCAACCTGTCGAACCCACAGCCCGACCAGCGCTGGCCGCTCGACGGGAGCGTCCATGTGCTGAGCATTGGCCATTGCCGGGTCGCGGTTCGCCTCCTGAACGAGGCGGCGCGGATCAATCCGAACCTCGCCTCGCCGGCGCTGATCGAGGCGTTGCTGAGCGTCGTCGGCAGCGACCCGGAGACCGCTCGCCGCCTTGCCGCGGCGATCGCCGACTGGGTCGGCTCGTCCGACACGCCCCAGCCGCAGGCGGCCTTGCTCGCCGATTACCGCGCCGCCGGGCTCGATTACGGGCCGCCGGGTTCGCCGCTCGAGAGCCTCGACGAGCTCGGCCGGGTTATCGGCATGACGCCGCAGCTCCTGGCCCTGCTGCGACCCCACCTGACCTTGTACGGCCCGGCCGACCCCGACCCCGGCGGCGGCGATCCGGTCGTCGCCGCGGCGGTCGCCCGGCTGTCACAAGCAAACCCGATTGCGCCGGCAAATGCGCCGGGTGACGATACGGCGACGGTGCGTATCATCGCCGCCGCAACTGGCCCCGGAAATGCCCGGCTCATCCGTATCGCGGTCGTGCGCGTGGGACCGACCCTGCCGGAAGGCTATATCGTGCTGGCCTGGGCCAACCGGGTCGATTGAACCGGAAGCCGCGTGCCGTCGCCGCGCACCGCTTTATTCGTTGATGATTTCCGCGTCGGAGCCGCTGCCGCCGGCCTTGCCGGTCGGTCCAAGCGAATAGAGATCGTAATCGTGCCCCGGCCGGTCGCTCGGCATCCGATAGAGAAAAGGATGGCCCCACGGATCCTTCGGCACGGTTTCGCCCTTGAGATAGGGGCCGCTCCAGTCGGTTGCCCCGTCCGGCCGCACCAGCAAGGCTTCGAGCCCCTGATCGGTGGTCGGATAGCTGCCGACATCGAGCTTGTAGATATCGAGCACGCTCGCCATCCGTTCGATCGACTGGTGGGCGATCTTTTCCTTGGCGGAGCCGAGCTGGCGCAGCGCTGCCGGCGCCACCAGACCGATCAGCAAGCCGAGGATCGCGAGCACGACCAGGAGCTCGAGCAGCGTGAAACCCTGCTGCCGCCGATCACCACTGCTGCTGTCGCGCCGCCGCAGGGCGCAGAATTCGAGGTTGCTCAAGAGCAGACACCGCAACACGTCAACGCGCGCCTGAATACGCCCCGATATCGGCAAATTGATGACGCGCGCCTCCCGCGCGGCACCGCCAGGCGATGCTCGGCATTGCCATTGCCCCTCGCCTCAATTGCCCGGGCCTCAATTGCCCGGGGCCTGCATTGCGCGGTGCCGCTCGGGTCAATCGCGGCGCACCGGGTCGAGCAGGTCCGTCACCATGGCGGCGCGCGCCAGACCGCGAAAGCGGTGGATCAGCGCCAGGATGTCGTCGATCCGGCGATCAGTGATCCCGGCCTGCGGCAGGAGTGCGCGGCATTTCGCATCGATATCGGTCCAGGCGATGCCGAGCATCCCCGCACCCCGCGGTACGTGCACGGTGCTGGCGCTGGTCCGGCCGTCGGCCGTCCGGATCGTGACGGTGGCGCCTTGGCGGTATCGGGCGATGTCGTCGTCGCGCGGCGCCGGGCCGATCCGAACCTTGTCGATCAGCCGGTGGATGACCGGGTCCGTGATCTTGGCCGGTGTCGCGTGCACCCAGGAGAAGTCGCGATCGGCGGCGCCGGCGGCGAGGAAATAGGCCGGGCTGTGCGCCATGTCGATCAGATCGGAAGGGTGCAGCGGTCCGGCGAGCGCGGTGACGCCGGGGCGCGACAGCGTGATGCTGTCGATCTCATCGGGAGCGATCCGCCCTTCCCTCGCCGCATTCGCCGCAGCCTCGGCCAGCGCGTGATGCGGATGACCGCCGGGCACGAGCTTGACCGCCATGTCGGTGACGATGTCCCAGGATTGGCCGAGATCGCGCGTCACACCGACCCCCGCCCAGATCGGGTCGACCCCGCCATAGGCAACGAAAAAGCCCTGCGGCGCTTCGAGGATGCCCTCCTCGGCGATAAACCCGCGCCCGGCCGCGAGCGCCGCATTAATCCCCAGCAATGTCGCCAACCCGGCATGATATTCGCGGGCAACGCTGGTGTTGGCCGCCGCGGCGAGACCGCCGATCGAGGTCGCCGACAAGGCGATCGCCTGAGCCATCTGCCGTGCTTCGAGATGGAGCAGTCGAGCGGCGGCGACCGCCGCGGCAAAGATCGCGACGAGGCAGCCGTGAAACCCACGCTCGCGAAAACCCGGTGTGATCGCCTCGCCGATCCGGCCCGCAGCTTCGTAGCCGAGCACGATCGCCGCGAGCACATCTTCGCCGCCCGCACCGGTACGTTCGGCGATTGCGAGCGCCGTCGCGGCCAGCGGCGTGCCGCAATGGACGATGTTGCGCAGATCGCTGTCGTCGCAGGCTGCAGCGTCGCTCATCACCGCGTTGACCTGGGCCGCATCCGCGACCGGCAGCCGATCCCCGGCATCGAACCAGACCGCAGCATCCGGCCGGCCGCCGCGCTCACGGGCCAGCGAACGGATGATCGCAGCTGATTCGAGGCCGGAACCGAAGGCGGCGCTGGCAATGGTGCTGGCGATCAGCATCGCCGCATGGTCGATCGCCTGGTTGGGCAATTCGGCCGCCCCTGTGCCGGTCAGAAATGCGCCGAGATCGCCGGCGACACTCATCGCCGCACTCCTAGCGAGCCTCGGTCCAGCTTTCCGAAAACGCCAGCGCGCAGGTGCTGAACGGCCGCCCTTCGCGCTGCGTCGGCCAGGCGCGACCCGTTGCATCGCTGCCATCGACGGTGAGCCTGGCGCCCAGCGCCGGGATCAGCAGCGTGCACACACCGTAGCGGCGGCCGCCTTCATTGGGCTGGGTGTGGATCAAGAGCGGCTCGCCGATATCGTACCAGGTCAGCGCCACCTCGCCGTCGCTCGACACCACCCGCTCGGTCCAGAAATAATGCGGGTCGCCCGATTTGACAAATTCGGCATCGGTGACCGGGATCGCCGGATCGGCAGTCTCGGGGTTCAGCATCCCCTGGACCGTCGTCTGCAGCCAGCGCGCCATCGCGATGTTGTCGGACCAGATGCGCCAGCGGTTCTCGGTCAGCTCGCTCTTCAAATAGAGAACGTGCCCCGGCCCCGCCGGACAGGTGACAATGCGCCAGAAGCTGGCATTGGTCGTCTGCGGCCCGCCATCGGTTTCGCTCAGGCGGATGAACGGGTTCTCCCCGGTCAATATCACATGGTTGGGATCGGCAGGCATCGCGAATTCCTCCCTCCAAGCACGACTATTGACGATCGTAGTCGATGGCCGGCCCGGGCGCCATGATCGAGGAGCGTCTGCGCGAGGGCCACGCATGCCCTCACCCACCCGTCCCTGCCGGGCCGTACCACCCTCTCCCGCACGGCGGGAGAGGGTGTCGACCGCAGCGAGGTCGGCGAGAGTGGCGCCTCTTTAACAGAGGTCGCGGCGCATCAGTGTCACTTCGTGTCCGTCGGACGATCGATGCCGACGGCCCGCCACTCCAGTCGGGCGTACAAGCCGGCTGCGGAGACGGTATGGAGCCATAGTTTCATGATATCAGCCGCGCGACAGGCTGCTTCGGCGGTTCTTACCAATTGGCTGGCGAAGCCGCAGCCCCGAAAAGCTGAATCGACGAACACCGCTGCCAGCCACGGAGTCAGGTCGGGGCGCGTCGCCAAATCATGGTGGACCAGACTTGCCGTTGCGACCGGCCGGCCATCCGAGAGCAGGACAAAGCACTGCTCAGGACCTGCAACTGACGTTCGCGCCGCTACCCTGGTGGTCTCCTCGTCGAGACTCTGGCCGCCCTGACGGCCCCACTCCTCCCACAGCCACTGCGATACCACGGCACCAAATCTGAGCGTTCGGCGATGGTCACAGTCGATGCGTACGGTACCCGGTGCATGTGCACCTCTGCCTCACATCAGGAAGACGCCCTTGCCGGTCGTCTGGGTGTCGAACAGGCGATAGGCCTCCTCGGCTTGGGCGAGCTGCCAGCGATGGGTAAAGAGGCGATCGACCTCGACTTTGCGATCGACGCAGAACTGCGCGCAATCGGCCTGGCCCTGCCATGAAAAGGTCCACGAACCGATGATCGTCAGCTGCTTTCGGAGCATGTCGGGGCTGACGTCGATCGTCACATTGTTGCGCTCGCCGACAAAGGCAACGGTGCCCCACACCTTGGCGCTGCGCACCGCGGCGATGCGGCCCTCGGGTTGGCTCGATGTGTCGAGCGTATAGTCGGCGCCGCCATGGGTCAGGTCTTTGATCGCACCGACCGGGTCGTTCGAACGCGGGTTGACGGTCTGCCAGGCGCCGAATTCCTTGGCCCGCTCCAAACGCTCGGGGCTCACATCGAGGGCGATGACGCGCGCCCCCATCGCCGCTGCGAGCTGGGTCGCCGACAACCCGACCGGGCCCTGGCCAAACAGTGCGATCGTGTCGTCGCCGGAGAGCTTGAGCCGGCGCAATGCGCCATAGGCGGTGCCGGTGCCGCACGCGATCGCCGCCCCGGCAGCAAACGACAAATCGTCGTGCAATGGCACGAGCGTGAACGCCGGCACCTTGAGCCAGCGCGCGTGCCCGCCATGGGCGTTGTTGCCATAAACCAGGACCGGCTCCTCCTGGCACAGCTGCGACCAGCCGGAACGGCAATGATGGCACACGGTGCAACCCTTGTAGTGGTGCACCATGACACGCTGGCCGACCCTGGCCTGCTTCGCATCGACGCCGGGGCCGATCGCGGCGACGATGCCGCACGGCTCGTGCCCGCCGATAACCGGGTCGGGGTTGACCGGCAGGCCGCCGCTGGCGCCGCCCGATTTTGGCCGGCGGTACTGGTGCAGATCGCTGCCGCACATGCCCGAGGCCTTCATTTCGACGACGATCTCGCCCGGCCCCGGGGTCGGGTCGGAAAATTCCATCAGGTCGAGTTCGCGCTCGCCCTTGAACACCACGCCCTGCATCGCTCCCTCCGGGTCCGATCCTTGATGCTCGCCGAGCCTACGCCCTTTCCAGCTGGTCGGGTAATATCGAAACCGGAGGGCGGTCGGGCCGGCAGCCGCGCGAAGACAATGTCCAGGCCGATGGTGCCGTGCCGCCGCGTTGACGCCGACAAGACCCAGATGCTGTCCCGGACGCTAACAAGGACCCGCTCGATGCCTGTCAACAAGCCGCATCTCGAATTTCACCGGATCGATATGAATGGCGGGTGGGAGACACCGCCCGGCTATCCTGCCGGCATCGACCAGAAAATCCTGGCCGGCGCGCTCGACGAGAAGGCGCATCGCGGCAGCCGCACCCGCCTCTTGCGCTTTGCGCCCGGTGTGTTCACGACCGCCCCCTTTGTCCACGAGTATTGGGAGGAGGTCTACCTGATTTCGGGCGACCTGACGGTCGGCAGCGACCACCGGGGTGAGGGCGGCGAGAATTTTCCGCCGGGCACCTATGCCTGCCGGCCGCCCGGCGCGGTTCACGGACCATTCAAGTCGAATCGCGGCTGCCTGCTCTACGAGACCCATTACTTTGCGGATTGACCGGCGCTACGCGGGTCGAGCGGACGGACGGCCGCAGCCTTAGTCGGCGAGCGCGAAGGCCCGGTCTTCCTGCAGCCGGCACATCCGGTCGAAGCGTCCGCGCTGGCGGCGCAGCTCGGCGGGGCTGCCGTCCTCGACGACAGCGCCGCGGTCGAGCACGACGATCCGGTCGAAATCGGCGACCGTCGACAGCCGGTGGGCGATCGCCAGCACGGTGCGGCCGCGCATCAGCACACCCAAGGCCTGCTGAATTTCGATCTCGGACGCGCTGTCGAGCGCCGAGGTCGCCTCGTCGAGCACGATGATCGGGGCGTTTTTGATCAGCGCGCGGGCGATCGCGATGCGCTGCCGCTGGCCGCCCGAGAGCTTGGTGCCGCGCTCGCCGACGATTGTGTCGTAGCCCTTTGGCAATTCGCGGATGAACCCGTCGCACCGGGCCGCGCGGGCGGCGGCCAGCACCTCGGCATCGCTCGCGTCGGGCCGGGCATAGCGGATGTTCTCCAGCACCGAGCGATGCAGCAGCGAGACGTCCTGCGGCACCACCGCGATGGCGCTGCGCAAGCTGTCCTGGGTCATCGCCCGGCTGTCCTGGTCGTCGATCAGGATATGGCCGCGATCCACATCGACGAGCCGCTGCAACAGCGCGACGAGCGTCGATTTGCCGGCACCCGACGGGCCGACGACCGCGACGTGCTCGCCGGGTCGTATGCGCAAGCTGAACCGGCGAAACACCTCCTGAGCACCCGGATAGCAGAAATCAACATCCTCGAACGCGATGCTGCCGCCGAGTGGCACCCAGGCCGCCGCGTCCGACGGGTCGAGCACGCGGTGGTTCTCGCCGATCACGTCGATCGATTCGCCGATCCGGCCGAGATACTGGGTGGCGTTGACCATGCCGAACGCGAAGTCGCGCGACCCGTGCAGGATGCGCAGCGCCAGCGCCACGGTCAGGATCACATCTCCGGGGGTGATCCTGCCAAGGCTCCACAAATGGAGCGTCCAGGCCAGCATGCCGCCCGCCATCAGCCACAAGCCGACATCGTGAAAGACCCGCAGGCGCTCGATATACATCAGGCTGCCGCGATGCGCCGTGGCCTCGCCATCGAGCAGCCGCTCGAACCGGGCGCGCTCGCGGGCCCGGGCCGAAAATGCCTTGACCACCCAGATATTGGACAGCACGTCGACAAGCTCGCCACCGACCTCGGCCGCACGATCGGCATGCAGGCGATGGCGCGGCGCACCACGGTGGCTCAATTGCGCGAGCCCGCCGGCCATGATTGTGACAAAGGCGCAGAGGGCCGCCACCAGATGCCATTCGACCGTCGCCAGCATGGAGAGGGCGGCGACAAAATCCGCGCAGACCGGCGCGATGTTGAAGAGCGTGATCGAGTGCACCTGCTGCAATGCGTCGCCGGCGGCGGAAACCCGATTGGCCAACGCGCCGCCCATGCGATCGGCGAAATACCGGCTGCAGTGGCCGCTCAGATGGTTGAAGAGATCGAATTTGGCTTCGGCCTTGTCGACCAGCATCGCCCGATAGCCGGACCAGCTGCCGAGCCGCCACAGCACGCTCTCACCGGCTGCCAACGCGGCGAAGACGCCGAGCGCCCACCACACCCGAGCGATGTGCGCCGGACCGGCCGCCATCCCATCGACGATCAACTTCAAACCATATTGCGCGATACAGGCGAAGCTGGCGGCGCCGACGACCGAGCCGATCGCCACGAGGTGCAGCCACGGCCGCCGCCTGACGTAATGCCACAGAAAGGCGATCGGCCGGCGCGGGAACGGTGCCGCACCCCGATCGGCACGCGTGTCATACCCGCCGGGTGATGGCTCGGAGCCGCGGGCATCTGCTCGGCCCGACCGCGCGGTCGACCGCCCACGGCAAGATTCCTCGGTCCATTGCACTGAACTCATCGTGCGCTTCCTGATCTCCTCTAAGTTGACTTTTTGCTGCTCACCCATAGCGCACAGCATTCACTCGTTGACATGGTGTTGACATAGGGTTGCCATGGAGTTTCAGTCGTGATGTTGCCCCCGGATGAGGCTGTACTCTGGTTTCGACCCGGCCTACACGAGCGCTAACGGGATGATGAAGACTCTATTCCTGTCGGGATCGTCGCTCGCTGCCACGCTGTGATCCCATGTCTTGTCACGTCGAGCGACGGCGCGAGGTTTGCCGCGGCTGGAGGATGCGTCTGCGGTGCGATGCCGCAGCCCTCGGCCGAGCCGACAATGCGTTGCGCGGGGCTCGCCGGCCGACGTCAGTGGACGCTGGGTGGCGGCATCGCTCGGCGCCGGTTGCGCTGTTGCTCGCCGCCCTCGGGTTCGCGGTCGCAGCGGGATCGACGCCGGTGCGCGCCGGCGCGAGCACGGCCCCTGTGGGCAGTTCCTCGCAGACAACCGCGCTGCAGCGGGTCCCGCAAAACCGCCTGATGCCGATCCTCGGCAAGGACGTGGTCAGCGCCACCGGCGAGACGATGGGTCCGATCGTCGATGTGCTGTTCGAAGGGGATGGCAAGCCGCGGGCCGCGGTCATCGATTTTGGCGGGTTTCTCGGTGTCGGCACCCGCAAGATCGCGATCGACTGGAGCGCGCTCTTGTTCGACATGGGCGACAAGAAGAACGTCATCGCCCTCGACATCAGCCGCGCGCAGCTCGAGGCGGCGCCCGAATACCAAGGCCCGGACAAGCCGATCTCGATTGTGACCCTGCCGCATGCCGACGCCGGCGGGGCGCCGCCCGCCACCGCCCGGTGAAACCCTTCTCGATCGGCATCCGACAGCGATCGCGGATCGATCGCGTTTCGGGGCGTTCTCCCCGGCAATGAACGCTCGTCTGCGCGGGCTCGATTGGCTCAACTTTTTCGTCGCCAATTTCCAGACCGGCTTCGGCCCGTTCATCTCGGTCTATCTGACGAGTGCCGGCTGGACCCTGGGGGCGATCGGCGAGGTGCTGAGCGCCGGCACGATCGCGGCCATGGTAAGCCAGGTGCCAAGCGGCGCGCTTGTCGATGCAATCGTCAGCAAGCGGGCGGCCGCGGCGGCGGCGATCGTCGCGGTGATGTTGAGCGCCCTGTGCATTGCGCTGTGGCCGGCTTTTCTGCCGATCGCCGCGGCCGAGGTGCTGCACGCCTTTGCCAGCTCCGCTCTGGGGCCGGCGATCGCAGCGCTGAGCCTCGCCATGGTCGGGCATGCGGCGCTCGGCGAGCGGCTTGGGCGTAACGCCCGCTATGCGGCACTCGGCAACGCCCTTGCCGCAGGATTGATGGGGCTGTTCGGGTATTACCTGTCGGGTCGGGCGGTTTTTCTGCTGACCGCGACATTGGGCTTTCCGGCGCTAGCGGCGCTCAAGGCCGTCGGCAGACAATCGTTCTCGCGGTCGCGGTCGGCGGGTCGCGAACCGGTCTCCGCCGGTCGGCCGGCAGGGCGCGGCGGGTCGTGGCGCTCCCTGCGTGACCACAGACTGCTGGTCTTCTGTCTCTGCGCGGCACTGTTCCAGCTCGCCAACGCGGCGATGCTGCCGATCGCCGCCGGGCTGGTGACGCAGCGGGCCGGTCGGGTGGCGCCGCTGGTGATCGCCGCCTGCATCGTCGGGCCGCAATTCATCACCGCCCTGGTCTCGCCATGGGCCGGGCGGGTCGCGCAGACCTGGGGCCGCCGCCCGGTGCTGCTGATCGGCTTTGCGGTGCTGCCGATCCGTGGCGCGCTGCTGGCCGCTGTCGTCAATCCGTTCGTGATGATCCTGATCCAGCTGCTCGATGGGCTGAGCGCCGCGGCGCTCGGCGTGCTGACGCCGCTGATCGTGGCCGATATCACGCAAGAGACCGGCTATTACACGACCTGTCTCGGCTTGGTGGGGCTCGCGGTCGGTGGCGGGGCGACCTTCAGCACGACCGCCGCCGGGCTGGTGGCTGATCGGTTCGGCGGCGGCGCTTCCTTTCTGAGCCTGGCAGCAGTCGGGTTGTGCGCCGCCGCCCTTGTCGCCACGGTGATGCCGGAAACCAGGCCGCCAGCACCGAGCCGGACCGACCCGGCCGGGCCGGATTGATCATCCTGCCGGCGGTGTGGAGGCTTAGAAATCGAGATCCGCGTAATGCACCGGTGGCGACACCCCGGGCAGATGGTCGGCAAGAATTGGCCGGAAGCTCGGCCGCGACTTGATCCGCGCATACCATTCCTTGGCCGGCTCGTGCGCGTCCCACGGCACATCGCCGAGATAGTCGAGGCTCGAAAGCTGTGCCGCGGCGGTGATGTCGGCGATCGAGAAATGGTCCCCGGCCAGCCACCGCCGCCGCTCGACCAGGTAGCCGATATAATCGAGATGATGCGGCAGGTTGGCATGGCCGGCGCGGATTGCCTGCGAGTTCGGCTGGCCGTGCCCGAGATAGCGCTTCATCATCTTCTCACCAAGCAGGTTCTCGGTGACTTCGCGGTTCATCTTGATCTCGAACCACGCGGTCAGGCGGCGCACCTCGGCGCGATCAACCGGATTGATGCCGATCAGCATCTTTTCGCGATAGACCTCGTCGAGATATTCGACGATCGCTGCCGAATCGGCGAGCACGGTGCCGTCGGGCTCGATCAGCACCGGCACTTCGCCCGCCGGGTTGAGCGCCAGAAACTCCGGCCGCCGCTCCCAGGTTTTTTCGGCCTTCAAGGTGAAATCGAGGTTCTTTTCCCGCAGCACGATACGCACCTTGCGCGCGGCCGGGGACAAGAGAACGTGATAGAGAACGCGCATCGGATGATAGTAGCGAGCGACGCCGCACCAGGACAACGCCTGATCACCGCCCGGCGCGCGTTGTGCCGGCCGAGGACGCCGGCACCTGTGCCAAGCGCCTGCGCGCGGTCACAGCTTCTCGAACACACCACAGGTGATTCGGTATTCGGCGGCGAGCCAGTAGAGCTTCTTCATCGAGCGCTGCCATTTTTCGAATGACAGGAAGGGCGCCGGAAAGCGGGCGAGATGCC
Organism: Allostellaceae bacterium; assembly: GCA_050729795.1. Classification (GTDB taxonomy): domain Bacteria; phylum Pseudomonadota; class Alphaproteobacteria; order ATCC43930; family CGMCC-115725; genus AP-15. The sequence continues at coordinate 45,228 of JBOHME010000001.1, forward strand.
GCAGCAGGATCCATGGCCGCTCGCGCACATCGTCGCGATACGACCGGCCAGCGCCGATGATCGCTCCGTCGAGCAGCCTTGCGCCGATGAACAGGGCGCGCAGCTGCTCGGGGTCTGGACGGAACATCGTATCGATCGGATCGCGATGGTAGGGATAGCTGAACGGCACGGTGGCGAACACGAGACCACCGCGATCCAGCAACCCCAGGCAATGGCGCACGAGACGATCCGGGTGCGTCACGTGCTCCAGAAGATTGCAGCACAATAGCGCGCGCGGCCGGCAAGCGCGCAGCCGCGAGAGATCGGCGGGGTCAGTCAGGTCGGCGCGGATATCGACCCCGGCCCCGTCGCGCCGATCGACATGGATGATGTCGATGCCGCGGCGCCGCAACGGGCGCAACAGCTGCTCTTCGGTCCAGGGCTGGGTCTGCTCGCGAAAAGCGCCGGTGCTGCTGCCGAGATTGAGCAGCGGCGACAGGCGCAGCGGTGCAAACCCGTCGAGGGCGCGGTATAGCCAGCGCGCTTCCGCCTCGAACATCGCATTAACGCCGGCGCGCCCGACGATCGCAGGGCAGATGTCGGAATAGGCCGGCAAGATGCGCCGGTTCCGGCGGCAATGGTACAGACGGCCGCCACCTCCATTCAGTGCGTAACGCGCGCCGGCTCAAGCCCGCCATTCTTGCAACATGTTCCGAACTGGGTGAAGTTGCCGGGTCGGACGTCGGCAACTGTTCCGTCATCGCCCGCCACAAAAAGCAGTCGCGGGGAACCGGCGTCAAGCCGCACAAGCGACGGATGCTCGCGCCAGATGTTCGCGGCCAGATGTTTGCGGCCATGTGGGAGATCCGGCCCGTTGCCCGCCACGCCGATGATCCGCCGATGAAATCGCTGCCGGCCCTGAGCGCGAACGCTTTTCCGGCGGGCACGCCGCTCAACGCGTTCTTTGCCTGGAACGAGGCTCGCCGCCTGACCGATCGGCGCTACCGCATCGCGCGCGCCATCGCGGAGCTGCGGGGTCACCCGGACCGTGCGGTCTGTCTCGCCTATCTCGCGGGTCACACACTCGGGCTACGCCGCTTCCTCGGGCGGATCATTGTCCCGGCTCAGGCAGCCGCACAAGCGCGCGACCTCCTGACCGGCGCATCCGGCTCGGCCGCGGTCCGCGCCGCGCGCGAGCTTGTCTCGGCGCTGCAATCGGCGATCGGCTCCGCCGACATCACCCGCCACGCGGCGGTGTTCGCCGGGTTCGAGGAGTTGGCCAAGCACGTCGATCTCGACGCTCTTGCCCGCCTGCGGCCGCAACCCTCCGGCGCATGCCCACGGTGCGGGCAGCGCCGCATTCTGATCATCAAGCTCGGCGCACTCGGCGACGTCATCCAGGCGCTCGGCCCGATGCCGGAGATCCGCGATCATCATGCCGGTGATCACATCAGCCTCTTGACGACCGCCCGCTACGCCGAGCTGGCGCGGCAGACCCGGCTGTTCGACCGGATCCTGATCGACCCGCGGCCGGGGCTGGGCGATCTCCGGGGCTGGCTGCGGCTGCGCCGCATGCTGCGCCGCGGGTGCTTCGACCGGGTCTATGATTTCCAGACCTCGGACCGTTCCAGCGCGTATTTCTGGCTGCTGCGGCCGGGCCCGGTCCCGCAATGGTCGGGCACCGCGTGGCGCTGCTCGCATCCGCACGGCAATTCCCGGCGCGACCGGCAGCACACGATGGACCGGCAGGCCGAGCAGCTGCTGATGGCCGGGATCCATCCGGTTTCGCTGACGCCGCGATTGCCGCTCCCAGCGGCGGGGGCGATGCCGCCGCAGCTTGCCGGCCGGCGCTTTGCGATGCTGATCCCCGGCTCGTCACCCGGCCATCCGGCCAAACGCTGGCCGGCCTGGTACTTTGGCGAGCTGGCGCGCCGGCTGGTATGCGCCGGCTATCTGCCCGTCGTGGTCGGCGCCGCTGATGAGCAGGCGATCGGCCAAGCGATCACCGCGGCCTGTCCCGACGCGATCGACCTCGTCGGCTGCACCGACCTCTTGGCACTCGCGGCCCTCGCGCACAGCGCCGCGCTGACCATCGGCAATGACACCGGAGCGACCCATTTGGCCGCCGCCGCCGGCGGGCCGGTCGTCGTCCTGTTCTCGCGCGCCTCGCGGCCGAGCCTGTGCGCGCCGCGGGGTGCGGCGGTACAGGTGCTGAGCGAGCCCGATCTGGCGGCGCTGGCGGTCGATCGGGTATTCGCCATCGCCCTTGCGCTGGTGGGTGTCGCCGACGCCGCCGATCGCGCGGTCAACGTGGTTTCTTGACGGCGCCTCAGAAGCGTTCGACCCACGGCCGCAATTCGATTTCCCAGGTCCAGGCCGAGCGCGGCTGGGCGAGGACGCCGAGATAGCTCGCGGCGATCGCGTCGGGATCGAGCATGCTGTCGGGCTTGTCCGCCGGCTCGACCCGGCCGGGATTGCGGATCGCTCCGTCGATCACGAAATGGGCGACGTGAATGCCCTTGGGGGCCAATTCGCGGGCCATGCTCTGGGCCAAGCCGCGCAGCGCGAACTTGCCCATCGCAAAAGGTGCCGACAGCGGGTAGCCCTTGACGCTGGCCGAGGCGCCGGTGAACAGCACCGCCCCCTGCCCTTTCGGCAGCATCCGGGCGACCGCCTCGCGCGCGACCAGGAACCCGCCATAGGCGCTCACCATGATCGCGCGCTCGACTTCGGCCGGGACCAGCTCGGCGACCGGGCCGCGGGCCCGCGCGCTGGCATTGTAGACGACGATTTCGGGCGCGCCGATCGCTGCCTCGACCGCGGTGAACAGCCGCGCCACCTGGGCCGGATCGACGGCGTCACAGGCAAACGCCTTGGCCCCGGTCTCGGCACAGAGCGGCGCCAGCTTTTCGGCGTCGCGCGCGGCCAGCGCCACCCGCATGCCCTCGCCCGCAAACAGCCGCGCCAGGGAGGCGCTGAGACCCCGCCCGGCGCCGACGATCAATACCGACCGATAGCTCGATTTCGCCATGTTCGAATTCTCCTCAAGAGATGGTTCGGGCGCGAACTGGGCGCGACAATAGCGCCGGTCTTTCGTGCCCCGCCAGACCGATGCCGGCTCAGTCGAGCCGTTCGAGCTCATCGATAAAGCCGGCGACGACCGAGAGCCCCTTCGACCAGAACGACGGGTCGGCCGCGTCGAGACCGAATGGCGCCAACAGCTCGCGATGGCGCAGCGTGCCCCCGGCACGCAGCATGTCGAGATAGCGTTCGGCAAAGCCCAGATGCGCATCCTGGTAGGCCGCGTAGAGCGAATTCACCAGGCAATCGCCGAATGCATAGGCATAGACATAAAACGGCGTGTGGATGAAATGCGGAATATAGGACCAGTAATGGCGATAGACACCATCGAGCCGGATCGCCGGCCCCAGGCTCTCGCGCTGCACTTCGAGCCAGATTTCGGCGAGCCGGTCGGGGGTCAGCTCGGCTTCGCGGCGCTCGTCGTGCACCCGGATCTCAAACGTCACAAAGGCGATCTGGCGCACCACCGTGTTCAGCATGTCCTCGACCTTGCCGGCGAGCATGATCTTGCGCCGCTCTCGGTCGGTCTCGGCCGCGAGCAGCGCGCGAAAGGTCAGCATCTCGCCAAATACCGAGGCGGTCTCCGCCAGGGTCAGCGGCGTGTCGGCCATCAGATAGCCCTGCCGCGCCGCCAGCACCTGGTGCACACCGTGGCCCAGCTCATGCGCGAGGGTCATCACGTCGCGCACCCGCCCCTGATAGTTCAGTAAGAGATAGGGATGCACCGCCGGCACGGTCGGATGGGCAAACGCTCCCGACGCCTTGCCCGGGCGCACCGGCGCGTCGATCCACGGTGCCGCAAAAAACCGGGCACCGACCGCGGCCATCTCCGGCGAGAACGCGCGGTAAGCCGCCAGCACCGTCGCCTCGGCCTCGGGCCACGGGATCAGCCGGTCGTCGCCGCCCGGCAATGGCGCGTTCCGGTCCCAGAATGGCAGCGCATCAACGCCGAGCCAGCGCGCCTTCAGCCGATAGTAGCGATGCGACAGCTCCGGATAGCTGGTGCGTACCGCCGCGATCAGTGCGTCAACCACCTCGTCCTCGACGAAGTTCGACAGGTTGCGCGACGAGATCGGCCGCGCGAACCGGCGCCAGCGATCCTCGATCTCCTTGTCCTTGGCCAACGTGTTGGTGATCAGAGCAAAGGTCCGCGGGTTCCTGCCCAGCACGTTGCCGATCGAGAGCGCGGCATCGCGCCGGATCTCGGGATCGCGCTCGGCTAAGAGGTCGAGCGCTTCGGCCTCGGTCAATTCCCGGCCGCGGATCGGAAATCGCAGATCGGCGACGGTTTCGTCGAACAGGCGCGTCCAGGCGGCGCGGCCGGCGACCGATTTCTCGTGCAATAGCTGCTCGGCCTCGTCGGAGAGCTGGTGCGGACGAAAGGCGCGCAGATCGCGCAGCCACGGCCGATAGCGGGCGAGCGCCGGGTCCGCCTCCCTGGCCACGAGCGCGCTGTCGTCGATCCGGTTCAGCTCGAGGGTGAAGAACAACAAGCTCGTCGCGATCGCGTTGATGCGCTCCTCGATCGTTTGATAGAAGCGGCCGATCTCGGGGTCGCTGAGATTTCCGGCATGCACCAGAGAGGCATAGCTCGCGATCCGGCCGCTCAGCTCCTGCATCCGCTCATAGGCTTCGACTGCGGCGCCGAGCTGCGCCCCCGGCAGTTCGGCAAGCCGCCCCTGGTAGCGTTGGCGGAAGGCTTCGGCATCATCGGCGAGCCGGGCGAGATCGGCAGCGAGCTCCGGGCTGTCGCGGCCGGGATAGAGGTCGGACAGATCCCATCGCGGCAGAGTGCCGAGCGCGTTCTTGCGATCGCCTGCCGCCATTTCCGCCGCTGCCGCCAGCTGCATCACTTCTCTCCGGCCAATGGGTCTGCGGCAAGATATGGGGCTCGCGCGGAAGCCGCCAAGCCGTGCCGATCAGTGCTGGGTGGCCGAGTGCGGGATGGCCGAGTGCGGGGTGCTGGGTGCCGCTACCAGCGCGGCACAGCTGCGCGGCAGATCGCTGAGCAGCAGCGGCCCGGCATGCGAGGGCGGCGGATGGCGTGCCTGCGGTGTGAACCACCAGGCGAGCTGCTTGCCACAGCCATCACCGGGCGGAGGCGGCGGCTGGTCGCGGCACTCGGGCTGGTCGGCCGGGCAGGTCAGGCGAACGTGGAAATGCGAGGTGTGCCCCCACCATGGCCGGATCTTGCGCAGCCAGACGCGGTCGGCTCCGGCCTCGCGGCACAGCTCGCGCTTGATCGCCGGATTGACAAAAATACGCGCCACTTGCGGCTGGCGCGCAAACGCTTCGAGCAGGCGCCGATCGCGTGCCGCCCACGCCGCATTGACATCGTCGCTGCCCGAGGCCACGACGTGAATTGCGGACATGTTGTCCCGCTCGGTGAGACTGAGCCGCCGCGCCGGCATCGGCGTCAGCCAAATGTCGGCATCGAGCCCGATCTGGTGCGAGCCGTGCCCGGTCAGCATCGGCCCGCCCCGCGGCTGTCCGATATCGCCGATCAACAGCCCCGGCCAGCCGGCCTTCGCCGGTAGCTGCGGCGCCAGTTGCTCGATAAAGGCGATCAACGCCGGCATGCCCCAGGCGCGATTGCGCGAGGGGCGCATGACCTGCCAGTTCGGTCCATCGGCCGGCAGCTGCACCGCGCCATCGAGACAGCCGCGTTCATAGGCGCCGATCGCTTCCGCCTCACCCGGTGCCGGCATCTTCGCCCGGCCGAACACACGCTGTGCCGCATCCGCCGGCAGATGCGCCAGCACCGCCGCGCGATGCGCCGCTTCCTCGGCTGCATTGTCTTGCGCCCAAGCCGGGGCACAAGCGACCCAGCAGATGACGAGCACAAAGCAGATCGCTGTGAGCCGCATCGCGCCGGCCTGCCGGTCAGCCTTTCGGGTCGAGCACGGTGCCGTCGAGCCAGGTGTCGCCGAGCCAGCCGTTTTCGTCGTATTCGGCCATGCACTGATCGACGAGGCCGGTCATCCGCGCCATCGCACCGCTGCGCTGCGCGCCGGTCAATGCCTGGATGCGAATATCCTCGTGATTGCCGGCATAGTTGCGCTCGTAAAGCTCGTGCCGGCCGCCGAACTCGGTGCCGATCGCATCCCACAAGAGCTTCATCAGCTTGATCCGCTCCTTGTAGCCGATGCCGTTCGAGCCGCGCACATAGCGTTCGAGATAGGGGTCGATCGCCGGATTGGCGAAATCCTTGACCGAGGACGGCAGATAGATCAGCGCCGAGGCGACGATCTTTTCGATGATCTCCTTGATCTTCGAATAAGCGTCGGGGGCAAAGACCCGATAGGACAGACCGGCCTCGAGATTGGGCAACAGCGCGTCGCCGACCCAGGGCTGCGGGTTGCTCGCCATCGCATTCGACAGCGACCAGAACAGATTGCGCCACGAGACGATCTCGCCGAGCATCGCCTGATTGCCGCGGAATTCGTCACCGCCAGTGGCGTGCAATGCTTTGACCACCAGCCCGCAGATAAAGTCGAGCTTGACCGCGAATCGGGTGCAGCCCTGAAAGCAGAACCCGTTCAGAAAGCCCGAGCGCGGGTAGAAGCTCAGGATCTTTTCCGGGTCGCGGTGGACGAGAATGTTTTCCCAAGGGATCAGCACATTGTCGAGCACGAAGATCGCGTCGTTCTCGTCGAACCGTGACGACAGCGGATAATCGAACGGCGATCCCACGGCATTGGCGATCCGCTCGTAGGAATTGCGGCAGATCAGCTTCACCCCGGGCGCGTCCATCGGCAGGATGAACATGATCGCGAGGTCGGGATCAGCAGTCGCGGTCGCCGCGTTCTGGCCAAGAAAATTGTAATGGGTGAGCGCCGCCGAAGTCGCCACCACCTTGGCACCAGAGACGACGACGCCAGTGTCGCTTTCGCGCTCGATCGTGACATAGACGTCCTTGACCTCGCTGGTCGGCCGGCCGCGATCGACCGGCGGGTTGACGATCGCGTGGTTCATGAACAGCACATTGTCCTGGGCGCGGCGGTACCAGGCGCGGGCATTGGCGGCAAACCGGCCGTAATACTCGGCGTTGGCGCCGAGCGTGTTCATCAAGGACGCCTTGTAATCGGGGGTGCGCCCCATCCAGCCATAGCTGAGTCGCGACCATTCGGCGATCGCCCGCTGCTGGCCGAGCAACTCCCCGCGCGAGCGGGCGACCCGGAAATATTTGTGGGTAAAGCCGCCCGAGCCGGTATCGGTCGGCGTCGTCAGCACGTCCTTCTTCTCGGGGTCGTGCAGCGCATCATAGAGCCGGGCCAGCGAGCGCACCGAATTGCGGAACGCGGGGTGAGCCGTGACATCCGCCACTCGCTCCCCATCGATATAGACTTCGCGGCCGTCCTTCAGGCTTTCGATGTATTCGGCGCCGGTGAACGGCCGCGGCCGGCGATCGCGAATGTGGTCTTCGGGCGCCAATCTGCTGTCTCCCCGCCTGATGTCTTGCTGAGGGATATCTCGCTGCCGGCTGTCTCGCTGCGAGTTGCGCGATGGTGCCGAGCGGGCAGTCGCCGGGTGCACGTCCACACGCCGCCGCGGCCCGGGCGGCCGGTCAAAGACGGTATGGTCGAGACGCACACCTTGGCGCTCGGCGAGTTGCAGGATCGCGACCCGGTACCTGCCGGGGACTCCGCGCACGCGCCATTTGCGCACGGCCTCGGCGGCGACACCCAGTCCGGCCGCCACGCGCTCGATCAGATCCCATTCGCTCGGCACAGGCCCAGCTATCGGACATTACGTCCGGTATGGCAACTCGGTTTTTTGTTGGAGTAAAAGGACAGGACGTCTGCAAAAGGGCCCGCTTCTGGAAATGCCGATGGCCGGCGACGAGGTGGCCTTCTATTGCGCCACCCGGGACGATAATACCGGGCAACCTTCCGATGAACCGGCGCGAGCGGGCGGGGGGGGCCCGACCGGGTCGGGCCGCCCGACTACCCCGTCCCGCTGCCGGCCGCCGCTCTATCCGGCTGCCGGGCCGTGCTCCGCCGTCCGGATCGCCTGGTCGAACGCCGCCAGCACCGCGCCATGCGACGAGCGGTCGTTCATCGTTTCGACATTGGTAAAGCCACGCGACCTTGCCACATCGATCAGCAGGGAATGCGCGGCCCAGGCGATGCTCGGGTCGTCGAGCCGCTTGGCGGCGGCGCGCAGCGCGCCGATCGCGCAGCGCTGGCCACCGAGCGAACGATAGGTCCGCCGGGTCCAGCTTTCGGGATCGGCGATGAGCCCCTTGGCCTCGCGCAGCAAATCCGCGACAGCAAGATCGTGCTCGGTCGGCAGCGGTGCGCGCAACAGGGCGACCGGGCTGCGCTTGCTACGGCACAGCCGCGACTGGAACCACAGCCGGCAGCCGTGTCGGCTCCAGATCGGGAAGAGCCCAGTATCGGATGGTCTGGGCGCAGGAAAATAGGTACCATCGAACGGCATCGCGATCTCCTATCTTCTCCGTTGCCATTGCCTCGTCACGGCACCGCGCGGGTGCCGCGCAAACCTCCCCCCAATGCTTCACATCTAGGGCCATGTCCAATTGCCGGCAACGACGGATCGCGCGTAGATCCGTCCGCGCTGCCGGCATCGCGCCTCGCCGGACAAAATGTCGAGCGACAGCCGCCCCTTGCCACGTCGGAAGAACTCAAGCCCATAAAGGATGATCACTCCGGGACTGCGGAGTGTCAATCATCGCGCAAACCCTGTCAGACCGCGACTGTAGCGACCGGCAGCACGATCGGCGGCACGACACCGATCGCCGCGGGATGGAAGTAGAGATCGTCGGACGGGAACAGGCGGGGCCGGTCGGCGGCAAGCTGAACAAGTCGGGTCGCCAGGTGGAGCAGGTGCTGCTCGAAGACCGGCACCACCTCATCGCGAAACGCCAGCCCGGTCACGAAATAGCGCCGCCCGGTCACGAAATAGCGCCGATAGATCATTCGGGATGCCGATTGCGGCACCACGATATGTTTTGAAACAACTTCCACAGGTCGCGGTAGGGCTGGTGGAACGGGCCAGGGGCCTGCGCCCGCTGCACCCGCGACAGGACAGGAACAGGCCCCGCCCGCGCTTGACGCCGGCTGCCGGCCGACGACACAATCGCGGCACTGCGACGCCAACGGGATAAAGGAGGGGGTGAGGATGGCCGAGATCCGCATTGTCGCCGACGGGTTGCGGTTTCCCGAGGGACCGGTGGCGATGGCCGACGGTTCGGTCATCCTGGGCGAGATCGCCGGCAGTGCCGTCACCCGGGTCGCGGCGGACGGCAGCAAATCACCGGTCGGCAGTGCCGGTGGCGGCCCGAATGGTCTCGCCATGGGCCCCGATGGTGCGCTCTATCTCTGCAACAATGGCGGCAACGAATACGCGCAGGGCGGGTTTCTGTCCACCGGACCCGCCAGAGATTATCGGACCGGCACGATCCAGCGGATCGATCCGAAGAGCGGCGATACCCGCGTGCTGTACAGCGAATGCGGCGGCCACAAGCTATCGGCGCCGAACGATATCGTGTTCGACCGCCAGGGCGGGTTTTATTTCACCGACCTCGGCAAGCGCTACGCGCATCAGCGCGACCATGGCGGGCTCTACTACGCGCTCCCCGACGGGTCGAAGGTGGTCGAGCTGGTCTATCCGATGCTGACCCCGAATGGCGTCGGGCTGTCACCCGACGAGCGCACGGTTTATGTCGCCGACACCGAATCCTCGCGCCTCTTCGCCTTCGACATCGTCTCGCCGGGGGTGCTGCGGCAGGAACCGTTCCCGGCGCCCTATGGCGGACGGCTCGTCTGCGGATTGCCCGGGTTTCAGCGCTTCGACAGTCTCGCGGTCGAAGCCGCGGGCAACATCTGCGTCGCCACCCTGATCACCGGCCACATTACCGTCATCGCCCCGGACGGGCGGGTCGTGCGCCAAGTCAAGATGCCCGACGTCTACCCGACCAACATCTGCTTTGGCGGCAGCGATATGACGACCGCGTATGTCACGCTCTCAGGCACCGGCCAGCTGGCGCGGATGGACTGGCCGGAGCCGGGCCTGCGCCTCAACTTCATGGCCTGACGCGGTCCGCCGATGCGTGGCAGCCGGATCATATCTGCCGGGTTTTTCTTGGCCGCAGCGGAGGAGCGCAGATCGTGCGGATCGGCCGACTGACCCTTGCCGCAATGCTAGCGTGCGCGACATCGGCATGGGCCGGACCGCCGCCGCCCGCCGGGGCAAAACCGCTGTCCGAGATCCTCGGCCAAATCGAGCGGACGCCGGACTTCCGCTACATCGGGGAAGCCGAGCTCGAGCATGGTCTCTACAAGATCGAGTACTCTTCGAAAGACGGCGTGAAGCACAAAGTCTATATCGATCCGATGACCGGGACGGTGCGGTAGGTAGTGTCGGGGCCCCTGCGTCGCGACCGACCCTGCGCCGCGACCGCTCCTCGGGTTCGGAACGGCGAACACCACGCTGACAGGGAGACAGACGATGAAAGCCGCCGTGCTGCATGCCGCAAACCAGCCCATGACGATCGAGGAGGTGGCGCTCGCCAAGCCGGGCCCCCGCGAGGTCCTGCTGCGCACCGCCTTTGCCGGACTGTGCCATAGCGATCTGCATTTTATCGAGGGTCTTTATCCGCATCCGACGCCGTGTGTGCTCGGGCATGAATCGGCGGCGGTCGTCGAGGCAGTCGGCGACGGCGTCAGCTATGTCAGGCCCGGCGACCATGTCGTCACCTGTCTGTCGGTGTTCTGCGGTACCTGCCAGCAATGCCTGACCGGACACCCCAATCTGTGCGAGAACACCGAAGTCAAGCTGCCGCCCGGCACCGCGCGTCGGTTGAGCTGGAAGGGCGGCGAGGTGGTCCACCAGTTCACCAACCTGTCATCCTTCGCCGAACAGATGCTGGTGCACGAAAACGCGGTCGTGAAGATCGATCCCGACATTCCGCTCGACCGCGCGGCACTCGTCGGCTGCGGGGTCATGACCGGGGTCGGCGCGGTGTTCAACGCCGCCAAGGTGGAGCCGGGGGCCACGGTCGCGGTCATCGGCTGCGGCGGGGTCGGGTTGTCCGCGGTCAACGGTGCGGCATTAGCCGGCGCGGAACGGATCATCGCCATCGACACGGTGCCCTCGAAGCTCGATCTTGCGCGCGAGCTTGGCGCGACCGACACGCTCAATGCGAGCAATGCCGACCCGGTCAAGGAGGTCATGGAGATGACCGGCGGCGGGGTGCAGTACTCGTTCGAGGCGCTCGGCACCAAGCGCACCGCCGAGCAGGCCTTCGAGATGCTGCGCGGCGGCGGCACCGCGACGATCATCGGCATGGTCCCGCTCGGGGTGAAGATCGAGCTCCACGGCTATTCCTTTCTGCGCGACCGCAAGCTGCAGGGCACCTCGATGGGCGGCAACCGCTTCCGGGTCGACATGCCGCGGCTGCTGTCGCTGTGGCGCCAGGGTCGGCTGAAGCTCGACCACCTGATCTCCGGCAGGCTGCGCCTCGAGCAGATCAACGACGGCTTTGCCGCGCTCAAATCCGGCGCGCCGGTGCGCCAGCTGATCGACTTCGCGGCGGCATGACATCCGCGGTGCGCAGAGGCATGGTGCGGAGAGCCATGGTGCCGAGAGCCATGGTGCCGAGAGCCATGGTGCCGAGAGTCATGGTGCCGAGAGCCATCGCCGGGTAGGCTGAACCTGGTCGCCAGCGCACGGCCCCGGCCGCGAGAAATCCTCCTCGTCGGTCGCGAACCGGCCGAGCCCGGCAAATCCCCGCGCTGCCGCGATCATCGGTCGGGCGCGGATCGCCTGCGGCAATGTCACCAAAAGAGCGCCGGTCGCGGCCGGCTGCTGCTCATTCGCTCGGTGCTGCCGCTCCACCGGTCGCGGTTTCGCCATCGCTCTGTCGCATGCTGCGATACATCCGCCAGCGCGACCCGGGCTTCAGGATATCGAGGCCGCTCGGGGTGTCGCTGCCGTCGGGGCGCTCGCCTTCGGCCGGCATCACCGCGGCGGCCGGCGGCTCACTGTCTTCGGCGCGATCGGCGGGTGCGGTCGGCATCGGCTCGGCGGCGGCCGGTGCGTCGCCGTCGCCGTGTTTCTGGGCAAACTCTTCGGCGACCCGTTCGAGCGTCTCGATCGCCGCGAATTCGGCGTCGAGCGCCTTTGTCTCCTCGGCATATCGGGTCTCGAGCTTGGCCCGGCGAACCTGCAGCTGGCCCTTCGCCTGCTGGACGTCGTGCGAGGTTATGTTCCACATCGGATGACCATCGAAGGCGGACAATACCCGGCGATATTGGCGCAAGCCGGTTGATGGACGATTAACCGGGTCGCGAGCGGCGATTGCCCCCGAACCCTGAGCGCGCCCGCGGCGCCGTCAACCGTTCGTCAACAAAGCCGGCCGAAACTCGCCGCTGCGCGATCCGCGGGGCGGGGCGGCGGCGCACGAAGCGATTATGCTGGAGAGAGCCGTTGAGCGAGACCCGGGACGATTTTCAGAACACCACTGAGGTCGAAGTCATCGATGCCAAGGAACGATGGAGCGAATACCGCCTCGCCGACGGCACCACGATGCGGGTCAAATCGGTGGTGATCGCGGTGTTCCGCGACGACGCTCATCCGACCCAGGACGGGGAGCCGGTGTACAATATGAAATCAACCCTGATCACCGATGTCAGGGCGGCTGCAGCCAAGCCCGCACCATGAACGGGAGCCGGCTCGAGACCTTTCGGACGCGCGCCCCTGCCTCCTCGGCGTTGACCTCGTCGCGATTGCACCCGGTCGCCCGGATCATCGGCGTCAACACCGCGAGCCGGGAGCTGTCGGCGACCCTCCTCAGGCCCTCCGCCGCGACGACGGTCAGCCTCGGCCGGGCGGCGCCGGCGCGGGCGGTGCGCACGCTGTCGCAACCGTTGATCTGGGCGCGGATCGGCACCGCGCTCGCGGTCGAAGGGATCGCGGCGACGCGCGACATACCGGAACGACCGGCGATGGCGCAGCCATCGCGGCCCGCCAAGGCGCCGCCGGCAATCGCAAAAGTCGAGCTGACGATCGATTCGCTGGGCAGCTACGAGCTGAACCAGCCGATCCCGGTCTTTGTCGAATCACTTGGCAATCGGCATTTCGTCGCCGAGGTGCCTGATCTGAATATTTCGACTTCGGCACACAGCCTGAGCGACATTCTGATCGTGTTGAAGGAGCGGGTGACGCAAACCTATGATGCGCTGCGCATCCGCAAGAACCTCGATGCCGAACAGTCCCGGCAGCTCAAGGTTCTAGAGACTTATATCGGCCGCTCGCGACGGAGCTGGCTCGATCGACGCTGACCCGGGCGTCCGGCCGTCACGGGCTGCGGCGCCGAGGGACACAACCAGGCCGAGGGACACAACCAGGCCAAGGGACACAACCAGGCCAAGGGACACAACCAGGCCAAGGGACACAACCAGGGTGGCTTCCGCCGCTCGGCTCAGCGCACCGGCGGCCGGCGCAACCCCCAGAAAGCGACCGCACCGCAGCCATAGGAGGCGATCGACAGGCTGAAAGCGAGCTCGTAGCTGCCCGACAGGTCGAAGATCCAGCCTGCCGCCCAGGAGCCGACGGCGGCGCCGATGCCGCTGCCGATCGTGATCACCCCGAGGATCGTGCCGAGTTGACGACCCGGAAACAGATCGGCGGTCTTTGCCGTGATCGCCGGCCCGCGCGCCCCCCAGGTCAACCCGAAGCAGCACGCGAACAGCCAGAACAGCCAACCCTGCTGCGGGCCGGTGATGAACAGCGCGCAGCCGACACCAAACATCGACACGGCGTAAGCGAGGATCGCCGACCATTCGCGGCCGATATAGTCGGACAGCGAGCCGGTCACGATCGTGCCGCCAATCGCGAGAAAGCTGCCCATGCCGAGAACCTCGGCGGCATAGAGCTTGTCGAACCCGCGATCGACGGCAAAGGCGAGCTGATGCAGCGAGACCAGAAAGCTGCCAAGCCCGGTGAACAGATAGACCGCGAACAGCAGCCAGAAATGTGACGTGCGCGCCGCCGCGGAAAGCGTCCAGCCGGCCGGCTGCGGCGTCACCGAAAGCACCTCCGGGTCGGCCACCGGCTGCCGGCCGCGCGGCGCCATTGCGCCGAGTCCGAGGACACGGCGGAACAGCAACGCCAACGGCAGCAGCATCGCGCCCATCAGCCCGGCCTCGAACAGGTAGGTGTCGCGCCAGCCGACCCAGTCGATCAGAAGCTGGGCGAGCGGCGCCGACCAGGCGCGGGCAAAACCATTGGCCGACTGCACGACCGAGATTGCCATCCCGCGCCGGCGAACAAATCGCCGCGACAGCACCGGCACAAACACGACGAGCCCGAGACAATTGGCCCCGACGGTCATCACCACCCCATAAAACAGAATGATCTCGGTGAGCGACGACATGTGCGCGCAGCCGACGAGCCCGAGGATCAGGAGGGTGCTGCCGAGCAGCAGCAGGCGGAGCGGACCCAGCCGGTCGACAAGCGCGCCGACCAGCGGCGAGCTGGCGCCGGCGACCAGCTGCGAGACCGAATAGGCGATCGAGGTTTCCGCCCGGCTCCAGGCGAAATCCTGAATAAACGCAACGAGAAAGATCGCGTAGGACTGCATCAGCCCGCCGCTGATGGTAAAGGCCGCAAAGGCGCCAGCGAGCAGTGGCCAGTCGCCGCGCGCGGCGCGCCCCGTTGCGGGATCCCCGCGGCGCGGTCGCCCCCGTGGCAAGGGCCCGGGCCGGCGCTCGCTGTTCATTCCCCTCTCCTTCCCAAGGCCCTTGCCGCACCCCGGAGCTGCGATCCCGTCCTGGTGCGGCCGGCCACCATCAAGGTGCCCAGCGACAACCATCCAGTGCGGCTCGCCGACGGCTCGGCACATCCGCCACCCGATCTTCCGTCGGTCCGCCAAAGGTTAAGCACTCATTAGACAATCGGTCGGAACATCGGCAGCAATCACTTGTTGGAGCCAGCCATGCCCGAACGGCCGGTGCCCTGTCGCCGATCCGCAGTCCAGCGATCCGCAGCCCATCGATGCGCAGCCCGCCGATCCGGAAACGTCAGTAGCCGGGGGGCTTTAGCGCCGCAGGAGCGATTTGCGGGCCGTTCCACGGGTCGCTCAGCAGCGGCGGCGACGCTCCCGAGGCCGCTCGACGTATGATCGCGCCCGGCCTTCACTTCGCCACGCTTATCGGCTTTGCCGGCCTGATGGTCGCGGCCGCGGTCGAGGACGCCCGCCGTCTGGTGATCCCGAATGCGGTCGTTCTGGCGCTGTGCGCGCTGTGGCTGCTGCGCACCGCCACCGGGTCCGATGCGAGCCTCCCCTCGGTGGCCGCAGCGGTGGCTGTCGCCGCGAGTGTGTTTCTCGCCGGAGCCGCCGTCTTCGCCGGCGGCTTGATCGGCGGCGGCGATGTCAAGCTGATTTCGGCCGCGTGCCTATGGGCCGGCGCCAGCCGGACGGCGGCGCTGCTGTTGCTGACCGGCCTGCTCGGCGGGGTGCTTGCGCTTGTCTGTCTGACCCCCTTGGGCACCCGATTCGGCTCGTGGCGGCGCGAACCAAACGCCGCGACGATGGCCGCCGGCGTGACGCGCGGCACACCGGTGCCCTACGGGATGGCAATCGCGACGGCAGCGCTGATCGTGACCCTCGGGCCCCAATTCAGCTGAGGACCCAGCATGCGTGGCCGCACCCTGATCCTGTTCGCTATCGCCCTGATGCTCGCCGGCGGCACCGCGATCCTGATGCGATCCTGGCTCGCGCAGCGCCCGGCGGTCGCCGCAGCCCCGCCACCACCGCCGCCGCAAAAGTCGATCCTCCTCGCCCGCGTGCCGATCGCGCGCGGTCATATCCTGCAAGCCAGCGATCTGGCGGCTCGGACTTGGCCGCAGACCGCGATCAGCCCGGAATATGTGATCGCCGGCGGCGCGCAGCAGAAATCGCTGATCGGCTCGGTTGCGCGCGAGCCGTTTGTGGCTGGCGAACCGATCATCATCGGCAAGCTCGTGCGCCCCGGCGATCGCGGCTTTCTCGCCGCGGTGCTGCAGCCCGGCATGCGTGCGGTCTCGGTCCCGGTCGACGCGACTTCGGGGATATCGGGTTTCGTCTTTCCTGGCGATCGCGTCGATATCCTGATCACGCTGCCGGTCCCGCAGGATGGCATCAGCGGCTATCAGCACAAGGCGGCCGAAACGGTGCTGCGCGACATCCGCGTGATCGCCATCGATCAGCAGCTCGACAGCAAGGATGGCCATGCGGTGCTGGCCCGCACCGTGACCTTCGAGGTCACGCCAAAACAGAGCGAGATCATCGCTGTCGCGGCCGATATCGGAAAATTGTCACTCAGTCTGCGCAGCCTCGCCGAGACCCACCGCAATCGGACCGCGCTTCGCGTCGCGGCCGATCCGCCAGCCGCTTCCCGAGACGATCGCAGCAGTGATGGCGCCGCCGACCCCCCGCTCGATTCGCATGTTGCACCGCAACCGCCGGACTACACGCTCGACAGCGAAGTGAGCCCTCTGCTGGCGCAACCCTTGAAGACCGGGCAAAACTCGCGCGATGGTTTAGTAACCATATTGCGCGGGAACGGCAACAACGGTACATCTGTCTCATCGCAACCTGGGTCGCGGGGGTCGTGATGTTTTTGTTGCCTCGCTCGGGCTTTGTCGCGGCAATGATGTGGCTGGGGCTCAGCACCGCCGCGTTGGCTGCCCAACCGCAACCCTCGGGTGCGGTTCCAACTGTGCCTCCCGATCCTCCCACTGCCGGGACCGCGATGCAGATCCCGGCCAATGGCCGACCGATCCGGCTCGTCGTCGGCCGCGGCACATTGATCCGGTTGCCGCGCGCCGCCAGCACGGTATTTGTCGCCAGCCCGGACATCGCCGATGTCCAGGTCAAATCGCCCACCCTCGTCTATGTGAGCGCCAAATCGCCGGGCGAGACCGTGATCTATGCGGTGGACGCCGACGACCGGGTCATGCTTAACGCCCCGGTGCGGGTCGATCTCGATCTGTCGCAGCTGCGCCAGTCGCTGAACCAGCTCGTGCCGGGCGCGCCGATCTCGGTCAGCGAGGTCGATTCGAGCCTGGTGCTGTCGGGTGCGGTTGGCAGCGCCGGGCAGGCGGAAAAGGCGCGCACCCTCGCCAATGCGGTCACCGGTGCCGTCAAGGGCGAGCAGGTCGTCAACCGCCTGACCGTCGCCACCCCGAACCAGGTCGATCTGCACGTGCGCATCGCCGAGGTCGACCGGAACATCTTGAAACAAATCGGCATCAACTGGGACAAACCCGCCGGCAACATCACGTTCTCGACAAACAACCCGGTTGCCGGTGTCAATTTTTTGACCGGAAAGTTCCTGCCGGGAGCCGAACAGATCAGCGCGATGATCGACGCGCTCGCTACCGAAGGGTTTGTGACCGATCTCGCTGACCCAAATCTGACCGCAGTGTCCGGCCAGACGGCGAGCTTTCTTGCTGGTGGCGAGATCCCCTACGAGGTCGCGCAACCGGGCGCAGGAACTGCGGTATACACCGTCCAGTTCGAGCAATATGGCGTTCAGCTGGCCTTCACCCCGACCATCATCGACGCCGATCATCTGAGCCTCAGGGTCCGGCCCGAGGTCAGCACGTTGGACTACGCACACGCCGTAAACGTGAACGGGGTCCTCGAGCCTGGTTTTATCGTGCGCCAGGCCGAAACCACTGTCGAGCTCGCCAGCGGGCAGAGTTTTGCGCTCGCCGGGTTGCTGCAGCACAATACCGAGCAGGACGTCTCCAAAGTTCCATGGCTCGGCGACATCCCGATCCTTGGCGCATTGTTCCGCTCGAACAAGTTTCAGAACGACGAGACCGAGCTCGTCGTGATCGTCACCCCCTATCTGGTCCGGCCGCCGGTCACCGCGCTGGCCACGCCGCTCAACGGCTGGGTGGCGCCACACGATGCGCAGCAGGTGCTGTGGGGTGACACCTGGCGGCAAAGCCTGCCGGCCCCGGCCCGTGGGCCGCTCGACCGTGGCGGCGCCGGACTGATCGGACCGGCCGGGTTCCGGCTCGATTGAACGGGGGCGAGCGATGAGAACACATCTCTATCCGATCGTGATGGCCCTGCTGCCGGTGCTCACCGGCTGCGTGCCGGGGGTTGCCGAATACAGCAAGAGCGAGGCGCCGGCGCAGCTTCGCATCGATGGTGCAACGACTTCGCTCGCCGTCGCGTTCGCGCCGGGTTCGGCCCGGCTCGGTCGAGCCGAGGCGGCGCGGCTCAACCGGCTGGTCGCGACCGGCGGCATCGCCCCGGCTGATCGTGTCGCGATCGCGGCCGCGGGGCCGCCGGGTCTGGCCGCGGCGCGCGACGCAGCAATATCGCGCGCGCTGCTGCGCTGGGGCATCGTCGCCGACAGCGCGACGCTGGCGGCGGTCCCGCGCGATCAGGCGATCGTTACGGTCGGCCGCTATGCGGTGACGCTGCCGCCCTGCCCGAACTGGAGCATGCGTGACGCCGGCGATTTCACCAACGCGCCGGCCAGCGACTTTGGCTGCGCCACCGCGATCAATCTCGGTTTGATGGTGGCGAGCCCGGCTGATCTCGTTGGCGGCCGCACATTGGCCGCGGCGGACGGCAAGCCGGCGGCGCAGGCGGTCGATGATTATCTCGCCGGCAAGGTGCAGCTGCCGGCCGGGACCAGCCTCGGACCGATCGCCACGGGCGGCGGTGGCTCCAGCAGCGGGTCGGGTGGTGCGGCGAGCGGAGGTGGTGGCGGTCAATGAAGACAGCACGAGCAAAAACCGCGATCGGCCCGGCGCGCGAGGGTGTTCTCGCGGTGCTGCGCGATCAGGCGACTTTGGACCGCCTGCAAGGGGTCATCCGGGAGCTGCAGCTGGATGACGAGCTGGCAGTCACCGATACGCTCGACGCGGCGGTGCGGCGGATCCGCGCCGGTGCGGCGCCGCGGATACTGCTGCTCGATCTCGCCGACCTGCCGGCGCCAATCGCGGAGATTGGGGCGGCGCGCGCGGTCGGCGGACCCGATTTGAAGCTCGTGACCCTGGGCGCAGTCAATGATGTGGCACTCTATCGCGATCTGCTCGCAGCCGGCGCCGACGATTACCTGATCCGGCCGCCGAGCCGCGATGCGCTCGCCGCGATGCTCGAGAAATCGCCGCCGAGCGGCGTCGCCGGGGCGGATGGCGGCCTCGGCCAGGTTATCGTTTTCATCGGCAACCGCGGCGGGGTCGGCGCGACCACCAGCGCGGTCGGCTGCGCGTGGATGCTCGCCGAAGAGCACCCGGAACGCACCGCACTGCTCGACCTCGATCTGCATTTCGGCACGGTGGCGTTGAAGCTCGACACCGACCCCGGCAGCGGGCTTTGCGAGGCGCTTGAACAGCCCTCGCGCATCGACAGCCTGTTTATCGACCGGGCCATGGTCAAGGTCAGCGAGAATTTGCGGGTGCTGGCAGCCGAAGCCTCGGCGGCCCAGCATCTGGCGATCGATGCCGGCGCGATCGACATGCTGCTCTACGAGCTGCGCCGCAAATTCGCGCGCATTGTTGTGGATCTGCCGCGCGGCGCCACCCCGGTGCAGCGCGTCGTGCTCGCCGCTGCCGGTCATGTCGTCCTGATCTGCGAGCGCAGCCTCGCCGGTTTGCGCGACGCGATCCGGCTACAGACGCTGATGCGCGAGCAGACACCGCAGGCGCGGCTGTGGCTGGTCGAAGCGGGAGCCGCCGGCGAGCGCGCGCTGATCGGCAAAGGGGAGTTCGAAAAGGGGGTCGGCAAGAGGTTCGACATGGCGATTTCGTATGATCCGAAAGCGGCCGGGACAGCGATCAATTCGGGGCGGCCACTGCCAGTCGCCGCCCCACGCAGCCCGGTCGTGCGCGAGTTTCGCCAACTCGCGGGATTGCTCGCCGGACCTGCCGCAGAGGCGCCGAAACGGCGTCGCTTTGCACTGCGCTCGCTATGGTAGGGCTGCTAAAGCGCCCCGAGGGCGAAAGCGCGCTCGAGGCGCGCATCGCCGAATTGTCGGCGCGGCGCGTAGCCGTGCCGCTGGCGCCATCGGCCGCAACCCCGGTCCCGGCCGCGGCGCCGGCACTGCCGCCATCGGCCGAGGCCACCAACGAGGACCGACTGTTGGCGGCGCGCGAGCAGCTGCTGACCCGCCTCAGCGCGGAAATCCGCCCCGAGCGGCGGCTGATCCTGAGCCGCGGCGAACTCGCGAAGATCGTCGATGCGGCGGTGCAGGCCTATCTGCCGCGCCACGGCATCGAGGCAAACGCGCTCGAGCGGCGCGATCTGATCACCAGTCTGATGCAGGCCTTGCTGAGCCCGGAGCGGGCGGAAGCCGATGGCGGCGCGACACCCTCGCAGCGGCGTCTCAACCGTGCCGCGATGGAAGCAGCCAAAGCGCAAATCCAGCCGCTCGTGCTCGAACACATGGACGTCGCCGCGGCCGCCGAAATGCCGCGCGGCACCTTCGAGGCTCAGCTCGACGGCTGGGTCAAGGAATTGCTCGGCGAAACCAAGCACCAGCTCAATTTTCTCGAGCAGCGCGAGCTGGTTCAGTCGCTGATCTCGGACATGCTCGGGCTCGGTCCGCTCGACCCGTTGATCGAGGACGACAGCGTCACTGACATCATGGTCAATGGCGCCAAGCAGGTCTATGTCGAGCGGCGTGGCAAGCTCGAACTGACCGAGGTGACGTTTCGCGACGATCAGCATGTGATGAACATCGCCAACAAGATCGTGACCCGGATCGGTCGGCGGATCGACGAGTCACGGCCGCTGGTTGATGCCCGGCTGGCCGATGGCAGCCGGGTCAATATCATTATCCCGCCGCTGGCGATCGATGGTCCGTCGATCTCGATCCGCAAATTCTCGAAAAAGACCATCACCCTCGACACGATGGCGCAGCAGGCGAACATCTCGCCGGAGATGGCGACGCTGTTGAAGATCGCCGCGCGCTGCCGGCTCAACATCCTGATTTCCGGCGGCACCGGATCAGGGAAAACGACATTGCTGAACGCGCTGTCGCGACTGATCGACCCGGCCGAGCGCACGGTCACGATCGAGGATGCGGCCGAGCTGCAGTTGCAGCAGCCGCATGTGGTGCGGCTGGAAACGCGCTCTCCCAACCTCGAAGGCACCGGCGAGATCACGATGCGCGAGCTGCTGCGCAACACGCTACGCATGCGCCCCGACCGGATCATTCTCGGCGAGATTCGCGGCGCCGAAGCCCTCGACGTGCTGCAGGCGATGAACACCGGGCACGACGGATCGATGAGCACGATCCACGCCAACCGTCCGCGCGAGGCGCTGACCCGGCTCGAGAACATGGTCGGCATGACCGGCATCAATCTGCCTTCGCACGCAGTGCGCACACAGATCGCCGCCGCGGTTCACATGATCGTCCAAATCAGCCGGATGCGCGACGGCATGCGGCGCATAACCGACGTCATCGAGATCGTCGGAATGGAGGGCGACATCATCACCACCCAGGAGCTGTTCCGCTATCACTTTCAGGGTGAGAGCCCCGATGGTCGGTTGCGCGGCATTTTCAAGCCGAGCGGGGTGCGGCCGCATTTTCTGCCACGGGCGGAATATTACGGGCTCGATCGCCCGCTGCTGGAGATCATCTGATGGGGTCGGTCGGCTCCAGCCGCCCCCCGCAGGAACGGGTCGGGCGATGATCGGGCCCGGCCCGGCCGACTGGCTCGCCACGATGGCGGCGATCGCCGTTGTGTCGGGCTTTGTTGCGGCCGCGGCTGCCGTCGGCAACAGCGCCGCCCGCCGGCGGTTCAAGCGGCGGCTCGCCGTGGTGCGCGACCGGGCCAAAGGCGTGCCGGTCAGCTCCGAGGCGGCGCGGCTCACGCGCCTCCAGAGTCCGACCCCGGCGATCGACCGTGCCGCCCGTCGTTGGCTGCCTCGCCGCGATCTGCTGGCGGCCCGCCTGGCGCGCACTGGGCGGACCATCTCGATCGGCCAGTATACGTTTGTGATCGCCGGTTTCACCGCGCTGTCGGTGCTGGCGCTCGTCGGTCTGACCCGGCTCGAGGTCGCCGCCTGCATCTCGATCGGCCTCTGCCTCGGGCTGGCGGTCCCGCACCTGATCGTCGGCCGGATGGGACGGCGACGTGTCGCCGCTTTTACCGCGCTATTCCCCGACGCGATCGATCTGATGGTCCGGGCGCTGCGCTCCGGGCTGCCGATCAGCGAGGCGGTCATTGGCGCGGGTCACGAGATTGCCGATCCGGTCGGCAGCGAACTGCACGTGATCGAGAGCGGGATGCGATTAGGGCGCGATCTCGAAACCCTGCTCTGGGACATCGCCAAGCGCATCGACACACCCGAATTCCGGTTTTTTATCATCGCGCTCAGCGTCCAGCGCGAGACCGGGGGCAACCTCGCCGAGACCTTGTCCAATCTCGCCGACGCGCTGCGACGGCGGCGGCAGATGCGGGCCAAGGTGCGCGCCATGTCGAGTGAGACCCGGGCGACAACGATGATCCTCGGCGGTCTGCCGGTGGTCGTGATCGGGCTTCTGATGTTGACCTCGCCCACCTATCTGGCCCCGCTGTTTCACGATGTCCGCGGCTACATTCTCGACGGAATTGCGGTCACGATGCTGGTGATCGGCATTACGATCATGAACCGGATGGCACGGTTCGAAATATGATCGACGTGCAGCCGAGCGATGTCGCGCTCGCCCCCTGGCTGCCGGCTGGGATCGGGCTCGACAATCTGATAGCAGCACTTGCCTCGCTGGCGGTCCTCGTGACCTGCATCGCGATGTGGCACGCGGTGCGGCCGAAGAATGCATTCGAGCGGCGACTGGCGGAGATCACCAGGCGCAAGGAATTATTGCGCCGCGAGGCTCTGGCGGTGCGCAATCGCCGGCAGTGGCAGCGGCCGGTCGGGTTGATGCGGCAAGCGGTGACGCGGCTCGATCTGCTGCGCTCCAAGCATGCGGCCGAAGCACGGCTGATGCTGGCCCGCGCCGGAATCCGATCTCCCGACGCAATGATCGGCTATCTGTTTGCCCGGTTGTGCCTGCCGTCGCTGTTCGGCTTTGCCATGCTCGCAAACGATTACGGACTGCATCTGCTGCCGAGCCCGGCAGAGTTCCGGTTCGTGCCGGCGCTCGCGGCGGTGGCGCTGGGTTTTTACGCGCCAAAGCTGTACCTGAGGAACGCGGCCGGCAAGCGCGCCAAGCAGCTGCAACTCGCCCTGCCGGACGGTCTCGATTTGATGGTTATCTGTGCCGAGGCCGGTCTCAGCCTCGACGCGACCCTGATCCGGGTTTCGCGCGAACTTGCCGCCAGCTGGCCCGAGCTCGCCGAGGAGTTCGCGATCACCGCGGCTGAGCTGACCTTTCTGCCCGACCGCCGTCTGGCATTTGACAACCTCAACAATCGCACCGATTCGGATGCGATTCGGGCAGTGGTTAATACCTTGCAGCAAACGGCGAAGTTCGGCACCCCACTCGCCCAGTCATTGCGCGTTCTGTCGATCGAGTCACGCACCGCGCGGATGACCCGTGCCGAGGAAAAGGCGGCACGGCTGCCGGCGATGCTGACGGTCCCGATGATCGTGTTCATTCTGCCGACCCTGTTCATCGTCCTGCTCGGCCCGGCGGCGATCAGCATCATGGATACGTTCAGCAAGCATTGAGCGGGCGCCAGCCTTCGCATGCGGCCCAAAGACCATATGCCGGGCCGCGCAACGCAGAGCGGCATCGGCCGCCATGTCGTTGAACGACCCCGATCTCATCGGCCGCCATGTCGTTACGCGACCCCTGATCTCATCGGCGGTCACGAAGGGCCGGCTACAGATGGACCGGTCGCGTTCCGCCGCGTCCCGGCCGACAGGATCGCCCGCCCGCGTGCGTCGGGCGACAGGTCGCGGAGCGTCTGGTAATAGGCAAGGTTGTGCTCGACCGAAGCCTCGTCGAGGTCGATCCGGCCGAGCCGTGCGGCTTCGTCGACACTGCCCTCAAGGCCATAGATCAGAGCCAGCGACTGTCGCTCCTGCGCCGAGGAGGACGGCGCCATCGCGACCGGCTGCAACACCGCGATCGCGTCCGGGTAATCGTCGCTCAGCGCCAGCGACAGCGCCAGATCGACCGTCAGCGCAGGATCGCCGGGCGATTTTGCGAGACCGCGCCGATAATCGGCCTGCGCCAGCGGATGCCGACCCGAGAAGTCCTCGGTGACGCCGAGCAGGACCATCAGCTTCGGATCGCCGGGGTTTGCCTTTTCCGCTGTGGCCAACGGCACCAAAGCCAGCTGCGGACGTCCGGTTTCGAGATATGCCTTAGCCAGCCCGCGCAGCGCCTGCTGGCTGTCGGCGTCACGGGCCAGCGCCGAATTGTAGGCGAGGATCGCCTCGTCGACCTCGCCGCCCGCGAGCAGCATGTCGCCGATCGCGACAAACGGCGCCGAGGCCGCCGGCTCGATCGCGGCAGCGCGACGGTACACACTGAGCGCATTGGGATAATCACCGCCGGAGCGGGCCGCGCCGGCGATCCGCATCAGCGCGCCATAAGACGGAGGCGAGCCGCCGCCATCGCGGCCGTTGACGCTAAGCGGGTCGAGATGGAGCGGGAACGGCTCACACCCGGCCGCAAGCATCGCCAACATCACCGCAACCGTCCGTCCAAAGACGCAGAGACGATTACCGCGCCGCTCGCCCCGTTCGCTCTCGCCCATACCGGCCCCATCAAACCAAAGCCGTTTGGGGCTGGTTAGGCAACGAACGTCAAAATTTCGTCCCAAGTCTTAGATCGCAGCAAATTCAACCGCTTTGTAGTAGTGCCTCACGATCAAAAAGGGATCACGAACCGGCGAATCGACACTACTCGGCGACCGCCGCCGGTGGGCTCATCGCTCTGGAGGCAACGGCTCTTTCGACCGCGTCGAGCGCGGCCTGGGCCTTGGCCGGTTCGGGACCGCCCGCCTGGGCCATCTCGGCGCGGCCGCCGCCGCCGGTGCCGCCCACCGCCGCCGCCCCACTCCGAACGAGCTCGACAGCGTCGAAGCGGCTGGCCAGGTCCGGCGTCACCCCGACCACGATCGCCGCCTTTCCATCGGCCCGCGACACCAAGGCGACAATGCCGGAGCCGATCCTCCGTTTCAGATCGTCAGCCAGGGATTTGAGCTCGCGGCCCGGCACATTGTCCACAACGCGGCCGTCAAAGGCGATTTCGCCGATGCGCTTTTCGCCGGATCGGGTGGCCGGACCAGCGCTCGCCAAAGCCCGACGGGCATCTGCCAGTTCGCGTTCGAGCCGGCGGCGCTCGTCGACCAGCGCACCGAGACGCGTCGGCAATTCGGCCGGGCTGGTGCGCAGCGCCGCCGCAGCCTGCCGGAGGATCCCCTCCTCCTCGGCAAGATATGCCTCCGCGGCGGCACCGGTCAGCGCTTCGATCCGGCGCACTCCGGAAGCGATCGCGGTCTCGGAGACGATCTTGAACAGACCGATGTCACCGGTGCGCCGCACATGAGTCCCGCCGCACAGCTCGACCGAATATAGCCGCGTCTCGTCATCACGCATGCCACCCATCGAGACAACGCGGACCTCGTCGCCGTATTTTTCACCGAAAAGCGCGAGCGCACCTTCGGCCACTGCCCGCTCCGGCGTCAACAGGCGGGTCCCGACCGCCGCGTTGGTCCGGATGCGCTCGTTGACCTCGGCCTCGATCACGCGCAGATCACCCGGTGTCAGCGGCTTCGGGTGGCTGAAATCAAACCGCAGCCGGTCCGGAGCGACCAGCGAGCCCTTCTGCGTCACGTGCTCGCCGAGCCGCCGGCGCAATGCCTGGTGCAGCAGATGGGTTACCGAATGATTGGCGCGCAGGCGCCGGCGGCGGGCGACATCGACGCGCAGCTCGACCGCGTCGCCTATTTTGAGTGTACCGTGCGCCAGCCGACCGAGATGGACATGCAGGTCGCCAGCCTTTTTGACCGTATCGTGCACGACGAGCTCGGTCCCGGTCGCTGAAAACGCCACGCCCGTATCACCCATCTGGCCGCCCGACTCGGCATAAAATGGCGTCTGGTTGACGATCAGCGCGATTTCGTCGCCGGCCGACGCCGCGTCGATGCGGGCGCCATCGCGCAACAGCGCCAGCGCGACCCCCTCGGCAGCTTCGGTCTCGTAGCCGAGAAATTCGGTAGCGCCCAGCTCTTCACGCAGCGAGAACCACACCGCTTCGGTCGCGGCCTCGCCCGAGCCGACCCAGTTCCGGCGCGCTTCCGCGCGCTGCCGCGCCATTGCCGCTTCAAAGCCCTCGATCGCGACCTTGCGGCCCTGCGCACGCAGCACGTCTTCGGTCAGGTCGAGCGGAAACCCGTAGGTATCGTAGAGCCGGAACGCGGTCTCACCGGAGACCGCCTCGCCGGGATCGAGCCGCGCGGTCTCGTCCGCCAAGAGGCGCAGCCCGCGTTCCAGCGTCTGCTTGAAACCGGTCTCCTCGAGCAACAGCGTCTCGCCGATCAGCGGCTCGGCGCGCACCAGCTCGGGATAGGCCGTTCCCATCTGCCGCACCAGCGCCGGGACCAGCCGCCACATCAGCGGCTCCTTGCAGCCGAGCAGGTGGGCATGACGCATTGCCCGGCGCATGATGCGGCGCAACACGTAGCCGCGCCCCTCCTTGCTCGGCAGCACGCCGTCGGCGATCAGGAACGCGGAGGCGCGCAGATGGTCGGCGATGACCCGATGCGAGACGGCATGTGGGCCATCCGCCGCCATGCCGGAGGCTTCGGCCGACGCCTCGATCAAGGTACGAAACAGGTCGATATCGTAATTGTCATGCTTGCCCTGCAGCACCGCGGCGATGCGTTCGAGCCCCATCCCGGTGTCGATCGATGGCCGCGGCAATGCGCCGCGCTTGCCCGGCGCGAGCTGCTCGTACTGCATAAAGACGAGGTTCCAGATCTCGACAAAGCGGTCGCCATCCGCATCGGCGCTGCCCGGCGGCCCGCCCGCGATTGCCGGCCCGTGATCCCAGAAAATCTCCGAGCATGGCCCGCACGGCCCGAGATCGCCCATCGCCCAGAAATTATCCGAAGTGGCGATCGGCACGATGCGCTCGCGCGGCAGCCCGGCGATCCGCGCCCACAGCGATGCAGCCTCGTCGTCCTCGGCGTAGACCGTCACCAGCAGCCGGTCGCGGCTGAGCCCGAACTCGCGGGTAATCAGGTTCCAAGCCAGCTCGATCGCCCGCTCCTTGAAATAATCGCCAAATGAGAAATTGCCGAGCATCTCGAAAAAGGTGTGGTGCCGTGCGGTATAGCCGACGTTCTCAAGATCGTTATGCTTGCCACCCGCGCGCACGCATTTCTGCGCCGTGGCGGCGCGCGGATAGGGCCGCTTCTCCAGACCGGTAAAAACGTTCTTGAACTGGACCATGCCGGCATTGGTGAACAGCAAGGTCGGGTCGTTGCGCGGCACCAGCGGGCTCGACGCCACGACCTCATGGCCGTGTCTGGCAAAGTAGTCGAGAAACGCGGTGCGGATGTCGTTGGTCGTCTGCATATGACAGATTGTGGCCTCGCGCGGCCGCAGTGCAAGAGGGTGCCGCACCGGGTTGCATCGATTGCGCGCCTTCTCGCCGTATCGACCGCTGCCTGCCCGACCGCTTTCTGCCGAAGACGATGCCAGGCGCGGCCCGGGATCCTCATCCCCGGATCCTCATGGGGAGGCGCTAGCAACCGGGCGACACCGGTCGGTCCCCGTCCCGGCTGCGAACGGTTCGCCGCGCAACGCACCGCCGCGGCATCCGCTGCTGCATTAACTGCGCTTCCATTTCTTCCCGACATGATCGGCTCACGCTCCACCATCTCCTCGGGATCATGTGCGCTCTACAACCGCCGCAATGCGACCGCGCCCTCGCGCTCGCCCGACAAGCGCGTCAGAATGGTTATATTGTGGCCGGCGTCACGGCCGCGATCACCGCCGCAATTGCGACGAATTTTGCTGGATTTTCGCGAGAATTGTTGCTGGGGTCGTTCGCCAAGCACTCGGCATTTGCCGGTTTTCTGGCGGCGACCTACATCCTGATCTTGGGAGCGAGAAAGCGCGAGATGGCCGCCATGGCCGTCATGCTGGCCGCCGCCGGGATCGCGCGGCACGTGGGCATCCTGAGGCCGTGGGCGGTTGGACTGACCGTGTGGTCGATCTGCGTGATCGTCGTCCTGCCGTTTTCCGATCGAGACAGTCAGTACTGGAATTACGGCATTTCGCGTCTACACTTTATCGTATTTGGTTCGCTGCTGCTGCCCGCGGCCTCCACTCTGGCGCTCATCGGGCAACAGCTGACGATCACACAGTCACATACCTTTGATATCCCGTCCTATCTGGTCGATCACTCGTACGGATTTTCGGCAGCCGCGGCTATGGGAAACGTCGTCTGGGCCCATCCCGGTCTACATCAGTCGCTCAAGATCGTCTATGGCTGGCTGCCAGCGGCCGTAGCGGCCTGTTATGCGCTAAACGTACGCGCCGGCAATCCTGATGCCGATGTCTTATTAAAGGCGGCGCTGGCGAGCGGTGCGATCGCTTTTTTCCTCTATCATCTTTTTCCGGCGGCGGGGCCAGCCTATGCATTCGGCCGAGCATTTCCGGGGGCGCTACCGGACCCCGCCACCCTTGTGGCCGCGCCGGCAACGCTGGCTGTGCCGGGCGCGCCGCGCAATTGCATGCCCTCCGTCCACTTGGCCTGGGTGATCCTGGCAGCCGCGGAGTCGCGCTCGCTGGGCCGGGTGTGGCGAGCGATCTTTATGCTGTTCGCCGCTCTCACCGCCTGCGCGACCCTGGCGCTCGGCGAGCATTACCTGATCGATCTCGTCGTCGCGGTGCCGTTCACGTTGAGCATGCATGCGCTGTTCGCGCGACGGCGGGCGTGGCTCATTGGCTGGCGCGCGACAGTGCTGGCAGGCGGGCTCGCGACGCTGGGCTGGCTGTTGTTTTTGCGGGCGTGGACACCGCCGCTGCATGTCTCGCCGCTGCTCTGGCTGATCACCATCGTGACCCTTGCTGGGAGCACGGCGCTGCGCTTTGCGCCGGGCGGGCAATTGGCAAGATTTGCTGTCCGATGCGCGGCATGTCTCGTCGCGGCGCCGGACCGACCTGCGGGCGATGCCGCTCTGCTGAGCGAACCGAACGCGGCCGGCAACGGCGCTCAGACTTCCGCGCGCCAAACCGCGAACACTGTCTTGCCGAATTTGTAGCGGGTCAGCGGATCGAGACGGCGCGACGCGGGCACCAGCGAGTGGTCCCACACCGCAATTTGCCGCTGCGACGGCAGCGCCTTGCGCAAGATCAGCCGATTGGCGAGCGAGGCGAAAAACCCCGCGCAGTCGAGCATCAGAAACGCATCGAGCCGGCACCCTTCGGGGGTCAGCGCGATGAGGCTCGTGTGATCGTAGCGCCGATGATGACCGATCGCCGCGTCAAACCCGCTGAACAGGAACGGATGAGCCGGCCCCACGACAACGAGATTGCCACCCTCCGCCAGATGGCCGCGAGCACGCGCCAGCTCGGCCCGATCATCGGCGATATGTTCGAGCACATCGAGATAGAGGATCGTGTCGAAGCGCAGGGCCGGGTCGAGGTCGCCGATCGTGCCGGTCGCGACACGACAGGGTGCGAGCGACCGGCGAAGCGCGTTAGCGGCGCCGATCTGTTGGGCCAGGTCCGGATCGGGCTCGAGGCTGGTCCATTCGACGACGCGCGGGTTGCACAGATACGCGATGTTGGTGCCGATGCCGGCGCCGACATCGAGCACCCGCCCGGTGACGAAAGGGTCCAGCACCGAGGCGAGATAGGATTTCCAGTTGGTTGCCGTCGCAAACAGCTCGAGCTCAGAACCGACGTAATGATAGCTCATGCGGCGGACCGCACCGCCGCGACGATCTCCGGTCGCAGGCCAAAGCGGAACTCCTCGCGCGCGGCAATAAAGCAGCGGCAATCGACAATCGGCACGATCGGCCGCAAGCTGCGCCGGGCCAGCACCGTCAGGCTCGATGCGACCATGACGACCAGCGTTTCCAGCAGCATGATCAGCAAATCGCCAATCGCGGTCGTGGCCCAGCCGGGAACGGCGAGATCGGTGGCGATGCGGATCGTGACCGCGGCGGCGATGGCAAGGCCGGCAAGCCCGGCAACGAGCCCCGCAGCGAGCAGGATGCGCACGAAAATCTGGTCGGTGTAGACCGACATCGCACTGAGCCCGTGCGCGATCAGCGCCACCAAATTCATCCGTGAACCGCCACGGCAGCGGCGGCCGCGCGCCGTCGGCACGCTGGTGTAGGGAAGTCGCGAGCGCATGACCGAGGCCGCCAGATGGTTCCACAACTCAGGCATGTGCACGAGCCGACGGACCGCGGCCGGCGGCATCGCACAGAAATTGCCGAAATTGATCGCCTGTCCGGTCAACCCGTGAAACAGCAGCCGATAGAGAGCGTACCAGAAGCGAAACATGCGCGGCTCGGCGCGCTCGGTGCGGGCCGCGAACACGACGTGGCGCGGCCGGCTGAAGCTCGTGGAAAGCAGAGCGGCGATGTCGCTCGGGCGGTCCTGACCATCGCTGTCCATGACCAGCACCCGGTCGGCATCGCCGGTTTCGGCGACCGCGCACAGCCCGATCGCAATCGCGCGCTGATGGCCGAGATTGGCGGCAAGACGAATAATCTCGATCGAGCCGACGCACGAACCGGCCGGCAGGTCGAGGCTCGAAGCCTCGAATGGCGCGGCCGACCCGTCATCGACCGCGCAGAGGCGAAAATCGAGGTCGGACCCGCTGAACGTTTCCGAAATCTCGTGAACCAGCGCGGTGAAGGATTCCCAGTCGTCGAGGACCGGCGTCACGATCACGATGTTGTGGGTCATGAGAAAGAGCGCCCGATTACCTTCAACCGACTGTGCCCCGACACAGCTTAACGATGAATGAACCCCGATCCCGGTAGGATCGGTGCAGCGCGTTTTGCGGAGAAAGCGGCTGATGCCCGCTCCAGCCCACGCCCGGCGGCAAAGGTTCGGGATGACCGAGGTAGCGCGGGTGGCGAACCGCGGCGACCAGCAGGCGCAGCGATTGGGGCGCATCGCGTTCTCGGAGCTGCCGACTTGGCAATTGCTCGGGCTGGCTGCCGTAGTCGGCCTTTGCTGGGATTCGAGCCTGTTCGACTGGAGCTTCCTCACCGGTCGGGGTGCCTTTTGGCGGTTCCCGGCGGGGATCGACATGCAGACGGTGCTCGCCTCCTACTTCTACTATGCCCAAAGCCCATGGCATCTACCGCTGTTCTACGTCTCCCGCTTGGGAATTCCGACGGGCACCAACGTGATCTTCACCGATCCGGTTCCGCTGATCGCGTTCGCGGGAAAATTGATCCATAGCCTCGCCGGCGTCACGGTCAATCCTTACGGAGCCTTTCTCTTCCTGTGCTTCGCGCTTCCTGGCGTGGCAATGAGCTTGGTGCTGATCGTCACCAGGACGCGGTATGCGTTGGCAACGGTGATCGCGGCGATCTTTGCCGACGCGATGCCCACGCTGTTGTGGCGCTGGGGCCATATCGCGCTCGAAGCACAGTTTCTTCTGATCGGCGCGCTAGCACTCTATCTCTTGTCATTGCACGCGGGTAGCTGGCGTGGCCGTGCGCTGGGCTGGACCGGTTATCTGGCCCTCGCCTATCTGATCAATATCTACCTGTTTGCGATGGTCGGCAGCGTGTGGCTGAGCGCCATCGTGCAGCGCCGTCTCGATCGCAGAGCGACGAGTGGTCGGACGATCGCGACCGGGTTCGGGGTGATATTGCCGATCGTCATGCTGATAGTGATTGGCGGCCAATTCGGCCCTGGCGGCGACCTGCCCTTCGCTCGCTATGGATACTTCTCGATGAACCTGCTCTCGCCATTCGCGCCGCAGTATAGCGGTGTGTTTCCCGGGCTCGGCGGGGTCATCGACGCCACAGGTGGTCAGTACGAAGGCTACAACTATCTCGGGTCGGGACTGCTTCTGGCCTCGCTGCTGCTGTTGCCGGCTGAGCTCGGATGGTTGAAGCAGAACGCACGTCGGCATGCGGCGTTGCTGATGGCCTTTGCCGCACTCGGTGTGTTTGCGGTTTCAAACCGTCTCTTCTTCGGTCACCGGCTGCTGCTGAACTTGCCGATCCCGCATGATCTCGGTTTGGTGCTCGGGATCTTCCGGTCGAGCGGCCGCTTCTTCTGGCCGATCGGTTATGCGCAGGTCGCGATCGTCATCGTGCTGACCTTTCGCCGGCCACGGCCGGTGATCGTGTGCTTTGTGCTCGCTGCGGCCTTGCTGCAGCTGCTCGATGTCCAGCCGTTGCGGGCCCGCATCGTCGCCAGCATCGCCGCTGCGCCGGATCAAGAGCAGCTCGCCACCCGCCAGGTAGCCAATCTTGTCGCCGGAGCCAGGCGGCTCGAAATCGTGCCGAGCTTTCAATGCAGCACCGGTGAGACAGAGTTGTCTGCGAACATGCAGCTGATGCTGGCGGCGGCGCGGGCGAATGTGCCGACCAACACTGTTTATCTGGCGCGGCAGAGCTACGGCCTCGACTGGGGCGACGTGCTGCGCTCGCCATCGGGCTATATGCGGCGGCTGGACGCGCGCCGCTCCCACTATTGCCGGCACGAGCGCGATGAGCTGTGGCACGACCGCCGGCCGGGCGATGTGGTCGTGCTCTTGTCCGGAGCGCCGGAGCAGCAGCAGCTCGCGCCGGAGGTCAGCTGCGCGCCGCTCTCCTGGGCGAGATATTGCAGGATAACTGGAAAATGACCCGACGATTGCGACCGCCCGCCGCCCGTTCATCAGCAATTAACCGGGGGAATATAGGCTCGCGGCGCTGATATGACCGTGATCCGACCCGCATGGTCCGGCCCGCCATCGCCGCGGCGATGGCGGTACCGCCTGGCGATCCCGGCCGTGGCCGCGCTGCTCTTCGCCGCGCTCGCAGCGTTGTGGCATTGGGGGCCGCGCACTCTTTATTTCGCCGTGCTCGGTCGGTTCGGGTTCGTGCCGTTCCGCTTTCCGTTTCTCGATATCCACGCGGTGCTCGCCGCGGCGCAATGCCAGCGGCTCGGGTTCGACGTCTATCGCTACAATCCCTGCGATGTGCTGGGCCGCGTGCATGTCTACTCGCCGCTCTGGCTGACACTTACCCCCCACGTCCTCGGCACCGGTGCGACGACCCCGGTCGGGCTTGGACTCGATCTGATGTTCATCCTGGCGCTCGCATCTGTGATCCGCCCGACCAGCCCGGGCGAGACGCTGCTGTGCGGCCTTGCCGCATTGTCGCCGATGACGATTTACGCGCTTGAACGCGCCAATTGCGATGTGCTGATCTTTCTTTTGATCGTCGCCGGCTGCGCACTCGGCCGGGCCTCACGACCCTGGCGGTTTGGCGCATATGGCTTCTATCTGTTTGCCGGCCTGCTCAAATATTACCCGCTGGTTCTGTTGGTTCTGCTGGTGCGGGAGCGGCGGCGCGACGCGTTGATCCTGGCGGCGTTGGCCACAGGGAGCCTGCTCGCGTTGGCCGGCATCGCTCAGGCCGACCTCGTCAAGGCACTCGGCAACATCCCGGTCCTTTCCTACTTTGCCGACTCGTTCTCGGCCCGCAACCTGCCTTTTGGCATAGCCGAGATCACATTCGGCACCGGTCGGCACGGCGCAGCATTGCTGCTGCTCTTGGTGCTCGGCGCCCTCGCCGCGACCCGCATCAGCCGCACGGTCCGGCTGCTCGACAGGGCGGCGCTCGACCCCGAACCGTTTGCGGCGCAGACTATGCTGGTCGGCGCGCTGGTCCTAACCGCATGCTTTTTCAGCGGACAGAATATCGATTACCGCGGCATCTATTTTGTGCTGATCATGCCGGGGCTGGTCCGGCTGCGCGGTCTCGAAGAGGACCCGAAAGTCAGGCGGTTTCTCGCGCAGATGATGGCCGCCGTCCTGCTGGTCGCATGGGCGGACCCGATGCGCAGCATCGTCGACCGGTTCGCCACGCAGCTCGGAGGCGCGCTCGGTCCTCGCATCGAGCTGCTGTTCTGGATTGGCCGCGAGCTCTTATGGTGGTGGCTGATCGCCGGGCTTGCCGCGATCATCCTCGCTTACGCCGCGCGCGCGTTGCTGCGGCCCGGCTGCCGGTGGCCTCGCCTCGACATAGCGGTTCCTGCGGCAATCCGGCGTGCCAAACGCGGGGCCTGACCGGATCCGGCGTCACTCATGCAGCAGCGCCGCCATGACTCGTTCGCGGGTCAGCGGCAGATCGCGAATCCGGGTTCCCAGCGCCTGCGCGACGGCGTTGCCGATCGCCGCGACAGTTGGTCCGCCGGCAGCCTCGCCAATGCCGAGCGGCGGCCGGTCGGCAACCGCTTCGACCAGTTCGGCGGTCACCTCGGGCACCTCACTGAAGCGCAGCACCGGGTAGCTCTCCCAGTCGCGCGAGCTGATGCCGTCATGATCGAGCCGGACTCCCTCCTTGAGCGCCCAGCTCGCCGCCTGGATGATGCCACCTTCGAGCTGGTTGATGGCACCGTCGGGGTTGATGACGAGCCCGGCATCCGCCGCACACCAGACCCGCAGCAGCCGGACCTGCTGGTCGATCTCGATCTCAGCGATCACCGCAGCATAAGCGGCGAGGTTCTTGTACCGGGCGAAGGCGATGCCGCGGCCCTTGCCAGTGCCGGCGGGCTGCCCTGGGCGCCAGGCGGCCAGACGTGCCGCATGGGTGACCACCGCCCGCGCCCGCGGGTCCGACAGCAGGGACAACCGGTAGGCCACCGGATCGGCGCCGGCTTCGAGCGCCAAATCGTCAATCGAAGATTCGATTGCGAAGACGTTGAGCGTGGCCCCCAACCCGCGCAACGACGAGGTCCGCACCGGGGTTTCGGGGACCAGATGGTGGATGATCCGCCGCGCGGCAAAATCATAAAGCGGTTCGGCATTGCGCGTCCCGGCGCCGGGCGGACCCGGTGATTCGGTCGCAGGCGGTGGCGGTGGCGGGTCGGGCAAGGCTTCTGCGGCAAGCAGATTGCCGCCGCTGCCCGGGCGGCTCGTGTGCCGTCCGCTCCAGATCTCGGTCGTCCAGTCGCGCGTGCGGCCGGCGGGGTCGAGAACCGCCGCGACATTGACCACCATTGCCGGGCTGACCGGCTCGAAACCGAACTCATCTTCGCGCCGCCAGCGCACCCGCACCGGCGCGCCAGGCCGACGCATCGCGATCACCGCGGCATCGGCCGCAGCGTCGTCGGCTCCGTTGTGGCCATAGCAGCCCGGCCCCTGCATATGCCTGACCGAGATCGCGGCGGGGTCGAGCTTCAGGGTGCGCGCGAGTGCTGCGCGCAGCGGGTAGATCCCCTGCGAATGCGTCCACACTTCGAGCCGCCCGCCGCGATAGAGAGCGAGCGCGCAGGATGGCGCCACCGAAGCATGGGCGACGTGCATGCGCGTATAGGTCGCCTGGTGCCGCGGCTCGGCAGGCGTCGCGGCGGCCGGCGGCGCGCCGACGACCCGGTCGATCGACGGCTGCTGCAGCAGCCAGCGGGCCTCCTCCTGCGCCGGGTTCAGCGCGTCGATATCCTCCCACTCCCAGACGACATGCGCCGGGGCCGCCGCAGCGGCCGCGTCGACGACAGTCTCGTCAGTGCCGAGGATGGCAAGAAAATTGCCGTCGCGCAGGAGCTCGATCGAGCCTTTGGCGGCGCGCCGGATCGCCGCCTCATCGAGCGACCCGATCCGGGCTCCGCGGCGTGGCTGGCGCACGACGCGCGCATGCAGCATCCCGTCGAGCCGCAGGTCGTGGACAAAAATCGGCTCGCCAAACACTTTGGCCGCAAGATCGATGCGCGGCTCGCTGCGGCCGACGATGCGATAATCACTGACCGCCCTGGTGGCCGTGCGGCCGCTCGCATGACGGGCGAGATCGATTGCGCCGCGCAGCGACCAGTAATCCTGCCCGATCGGCTCGCCGTCATGCAGGATCGCGCCGTCGCGGACCGAAAGCCCGGTCCGCGGATGGCCGAACCGCGCCGCGGCGTGATCGAGGAAGAGTGCGCGCACCTCGGCGCAGGCGAGGCGCAGCGCGAGGCCGCCAAATTGGATCGACTGGCTGCCCGAGGTATAGCCTTCATTCGGAGTGAGATCGGTATCACCGGTCTGCAGGCGGATCCGATCAAGGCCGATCTCGAGCTCTTCGGCCGCGATCTGGCGCATCGCGGTCAGCACACCCTGACCGATCTCGACCTTGCCGGTCGAGACCGTGACAAAGCCGGGCTCGGCAAACCGCACCCATTGGTCGAGGCGCGGGTTGTCGCCGAGAGCGGACGGCAGAACCGGGGCATCAGTCAGGCTCATCGGGCGCTCCCCTGGCGGAGCTGCGCGGCGGCGCGAGCGACCGCGCGCAGGATCCGATTATGGCTGCCGCAGCGGCAGATATTGTCGTCGAGCGCCGCGGCGATCTCGGCCCGCGACGGCGACGGGTTGCGATCGAGCAGCGCCTTCGCCGAGATCAGGATGCCGGCGAGGCAATAACCGCATTGCCCGGCCTGCTCGTCGAGAAACGCCTGCTGCAGCGGATGCGGCCGATCAGGTGTCCCCAGCCCTTCGATCGTGACGATCTCCTTGCCGGCGACCGCCGATAGCGGTTTGCCGCAGGATTTTTCGGCACGACCTTCGATCAGCACCATGCAGCAGCCGCATTGTTCGAGACCGCAGCCGAATTTGGTGCCGGTGAGACCCAGATCGTTGCGCAGAACGTCGAGAAGCGGCGGGTCGCCCACGGCGGTGACGGAGACCCGCTGTCCATTCACCGTGAAGCCTGTCGATTGCATCCCCTGCCCTCATTCCAGCCGACAGCAGGATATCAGATCGCCGGGCGGTATCACCGCGCTTTACCCGGCGCGATCGCCGCGTCCTGCGCGGCGGCCCAATTTATAGCCCAGCAGCAGCCCGCCGAGCAGCGCGACGACCAGAGGCAGCGGTCGGCGCAACGGAAGAAACCGAGTGCCCTCGTCGGTGATCTCGATCACCCCGACCGGGCGCAGATCGATACCCGCGCCGCCGCCGCCATGCTTGCTGCCGCCACCAGCACCAAAGCCGTAGCGCATACGCGCGACCGGAACGATCGTGCGGCCACTTTGCTCGACCGGCTCGCCATAAAGCTGGCATATGCTGGCACCAGCCTGCAGCCGATTGCCGAGCGATCGCAATGTCTTGACAAGGCTGGCCATTGCTTCCCCCATGGTCGGACCCGGTCGGCGCTGCGTGCGACAGTCGTTGGGATGCGCGACGCCGCCGATCCTGGTGCGCGGATCGCTGCCGCGGCGCGGGCCGGCTCAAGGCCGATTATTGGCCATGATTGCCCTATAGAGCTGTTCGACAGCAATGCTGTCCCGGCTCGGATGACGGCGGTCGGCCAGCGACCGGCGCGGCTGCATATGCCTGGCCATGCCGAAATTTCGGCCGGGCGCGCTCGCGCCGCTCAGCACGCGCACGCGATAGAGCGCCACCGTTGGCGGCAGCTCGCCACTCGGCCGGCCGCTCTCGATCCAGGTATCCATCCGGGCGGGGCCCCAATTATAGGCGGCGACTGCATCGGCCCAATTAGCGTAACGCTGATAGAGCCGGGCCAGATAGGCGCGACCGAGCAGCAAATTCTCGGTCGGATCGAAGCGATCCCCATTGCCGACATCGGCGGCCGCAGCCGCCGACACCTGCATCGGCCCCTGTGGCCCGTCGGGATCGGGCCGCCACATCGCCGGATCGGTGCCGTCGCTCGTTTCGACACCCAAAACGGCGCGTGCCACCCGATCGAGCGCGACCGAATTGGCGGCAGCGCGCGAGCCTGCCTGCACCGCACCGCCAGCGAGAAAGCCGAGCACGACGGCGGCGATCAGTCCGGGCTTGGCGGCTCGGGAAAGCACCACCGCCGCGCGCGCTCGGCCCCTAGCCGCCGCCGCCGCCGTCGCCCGACCCGGCCGACGATCGCCGGATCGGCCGGCCCGATTGTCGCGAGCTACTCCCAATAGGCGGCAAGGATCGTGTTGTCCGCGCCGAGCATCAAATTGAGGCGGTTCGGATTGTGAGTGATCCCCCGGATCCCGTGATTGACCGGGATCCAGCGCAGCGTCTTTGGCAGATCTTCCTGGCGCACTACGCCGGGCGTCCCCGGGGCGGCCTGACCGCGCTCGGCAAATTTCTTGCCGACACAGTCCTTGCAACCGCTGACGTTGATCTTGACCGATTTGGTGCCGGGGATCTGGTCCACCTCGATCGCGTTCTCCGACGCGCGCACCCGCACCCCCTTGAAGTCATGACCGGCTTCGAGTGGGAAGACCGCGCTGATCGGCACAAAGCCCGTCGCCTCCTCGGTCTGCAGCGGCATCGTCGCGATGAACTGCAGATCGAGAATGCCATCCACCGGCTTGCCGACAAAGGTCGGGACCAGCTCCGGCGAGCTCCATCCCTGGGCACCGGTCAGACCGGTGACCCGCACAATGTCGAGCTGGGGCTGGGTTTGCGTATGCAGGATCTCGACGCCGGTGACATAGAGCACCGGCAGCTCGTTCGACGGCTCAATCTCCGTCGGCTGGGCAAAGCCCGACTGGTCGGCGCCGGGACCATAGCCCTCTTGCGGTCCGCTGGCGTTCGCGGCCGGCGGACTGCTGGAGGCACTCGCGGCCGGTTGGGCCGACGCCATTGTCGCAAACCCGGTCTGCACAGCGGCACCGAGCAGAAGCAGGCTCAGCCACCGCAATGTTTTGTTCATCCTGTCCTCCGCTTTCCCGCGCCTCATCCACCGAAAGCGACACGCTCGGACGACCCGCGGTCGGGTACTGCTTTTGCACGGTCTCGGCCGAATCGACCCCGGCAGCCGGCCCCCGCTCCAGCGCATCGAGCACCAGATCGGTCACGCGCATTCTGGTCAGCCGGCAATAGGTCGTCTCGGTGCTGGCAAAAGTGCCGTTCTCGGCAAGCTTGTTGACTGGCTCGCCGCCCCCGCACACCGAAAAATATTCGCAAGCTTCGCGGCACATCGCCACACCGGCATCGATATCGGCGAGCATCCGGGCGAAGGCCGGGCAGTGTGGCAGATCGGTCAACGCATCTCGATTGATGTTGCCGAGAATAAAATCGTCATAGGCCGGGTTCTTCAGACCGAGCAATTCGGGCGAGAACGTCGAGATATTGCCGGCCCAGTCCATGCTGGTGATCGCGAACGGCTCGACCAATTGGTTGCGGAACACGGCTTCCCTCGGGCGAATCACCTGCTGCAGCGCCTGCTCGATCTCGCGCAGAAAGGTGATCTTGCGGGGCGACGCCGCCGACAGGCGCCAGAATTCGCTCAGGAACCGGGAGAAGGCGGTCTCGACATCCCGCTCACCAAACGCTTCGGAGATGTGGTCGCCCTCGCTTTCCTCGACGTTGAAGCAGACCTCCTCGATCCCTTCGGCGACGTAGAAATCGAACATCTGGGCCGGCACCGCCATGCTGGCCGATGACAGCACCGAGATCACATGAAACGGCACGGCGTGGCGGCGCAAGAGCCGGATGCCGGCGATCGTGCGCTCAAAGGTGCCGCGGCCGGCGCGCGTCACCCGGTTGCGGTCGTGCAGGTGCTGCGGTCCGTCGATGCTGACCCCGAGATTGATCGGCACCTCGGCAAAAAAGCTGCACCACGCAGCGTCGATCAGGGTGCCGTTGGTCTGGAACGAGTGGACGACCGTCACGTCGCGCGGGCGCAGCGCCTCGATCATCGCGAAGGCTTCACGGTAGAAGGAGATCGGCAGCACCATCGGCTCGCCGGCATGCCACACGACCGACAATCGGCCATCGACCCAGCCCGAAGCAAAGACCTGCGAGAACAGGTTGCAGAGGGTCTGCGGGGTCAACACGGCTTTCGAATTACGGCCGGGAAGATAGCAGTATTTGCAATCTATGTTGCAGAACGGGGTCGGCTGGACCACCAGCAAATCGATCACCGGCACGGCGGCCATCCTGCTTGGCGCGCGATCGCCTCGCCTACCAGTTGCGCCACCAGTTATTCCAATTGTGCCAATTGTGCCAGTTGTTCCAGTTCGGCCAGCCCCAGCCGCCCCGCGGCCGATAGCCCCAGCCGCCGTTGCGCCACCAATTGCCCCAGGCGAGCCGCAGATCGTTGTTCCCGGCTTTGGCCGTGTCGTCCGCCTTCTCCGCTTGGTTTGCGGCCACGTCCGACACCGCATCGCGGATCGCCGCCAGGCGCTCGGCCACCCGCACCTGGTGCGAGGCAAAAGGCTGAGCCGAGGCCGGCTCCTCGCTGGTGGCACCGGGTGTCGTCGTGCCCAGGAGCAGCGACACGCCAAGCACCCCGGCCGGCACGATCGCCGACAGTATCTCCAGATATTTCTGCCGCAGCGACATCACAGCCACCTCATCATCGACGCTTCGCCGCCTGTCTTCGGACCGAAGCGCGGAACCCACCGCACGACGGCATCAGCGGATTTGCCGATGCCTCCGCCGCTCGCGGAAAACGAGCACCGGCGCCGGGTTATCCGCCATGCTCCGGCAGCGGCCGCCCGGAAATTCGGCAATACTAGGAAATTCCGCAATACTCAGAAATTCCGCCAATAATTGTGCCAGCCATTGTGCCAGCCGCCGTTGCCCCAGGCGCGGGCGCCGCCATTGCCCCAGGCGCGGGCGCCGCCATTACCCCAGGCGCCGCCGCCATTGCGCCAGCCGCCGCCGCCATTGCGCCATGCCCACCATGCCAGCTGGGTGGCCGCCTCGGTCGATTTCACCCGACCGCTCGAGTTCGCCGCGGCACCGAGATCGGAGACGGCTTCGCGAATGGCGGCTAGACGCGCCGAAACTGCTGCCGTTGCAGGCATCGATGTCGCCGCCGTTCCCTGGTCGGCTGCAGCGGGCACCGCGGTGCCGAGGAGCAGCGCCACACCGGCCGCCCCGACCGGAACCATGCCCGACAGAACCCCTCGATATTTCTCTCGCAGCGACATCCGTCCTGCCTCGTTGTCGGTAACGCACCGAGCACATACTCACGCGGCCGATACGAGGCCACGCTGCGGTTGCGCCCGCTTGCCTGATTTTCCTCACGTGACGCGCGGCCAGCCCCCCGGTTGACGCGTCAAACCCGGATCATCTGCTGCGTAACAGGAAAGGACCGCATGGTCAAACCGCTTTCGCCGAGATGCAGACCGGCTCACCCGAGGCTGCGCGACCAGGGCGGCGCCAGCTCCGCGATCCTGGCGAACACCGGGCAATCCGGTTCGTGCGCACCCGGTAGATATCCGAGACTGATCAAGAATTCGTTGACGATCTGCCCACCGGTGAAGCGGAAGGTCTGTCGAAACAGCCGGGTCCAGGCTTCGAGCGAGCGCGGGTGATGCCGATCGAGCCAGCCGGCGAACGATCCGCTGGTTTCGCGCAGCTCGAGGATGCGGCGGGCATTGGCGACCGCGGCCTCGATCTTGAGCCGGTTGCGAATAATACCTGGATCGGCAAGCAGGCGATCGAGATCGTCGTTTGCGAAGACGGCGACGCGATCCACCGAAAAATCCGCATAAGCGGCGCGGAACGCCGCTCGTTTGTTGAGAATGGTCAGCCACGACAGCCCGGCCTGGTTGATCTCCAGCAGCAGGCGTTCGAACAGCACCCCCTCGTCGCGCGAGGGAAAGCCGTATTCGCGGTCGTGATAGGCGGCGTGCACCGGATGGGCCGGCGCCATCCGGCAATAGGCGGCGCTCATCTCCAATCGGTCCGGCGCTCCGCCCGGACTGGTCGCCGGCGCTCGCGATTCCCGCGCTGGCGCCTCGGGTGGTCGTGCCCGATCCGGCTCATTCCTGTTCGAGCTCGATCAGCGTGCCGCAGAAATCCTTGGGGTGCAAAAACAGCACCGGCTTGTCATGAGCACCCGGCCGCGGCTCACCATCGCCCAGCACCCGTGCCCCCCGGGCGCGCAGGCGATCGCGCGCGGCCAGAATGTCAGCCACCTCGTAGCACAGATGATGCAGCCCGCCCGAAGGGTTGCGCTCGAGAAAGCCGCGCACCGGCGAGCTTTCACCCAGCGGTTCGAGCAATTCTATCCGGGTGTTGGACAATTCGACAAAGACGACGCGCACGCCGTGTGCCGGCAATGCGTGCGGCTCCGAGACGCGGGCGCCGAGCGCATCGCG
Organism: Allostellaceae bacterium; assembly: GCA_050729795.1. Lineage (GTDB taxonomy): Bacteria > Pseudomonadota > Alphaproteobacteria > ATCC43930 > CGMCC-115725 > AP-15. The sequence goes on from JBOHME010000001.1 coordinate 87,457, forward strand.
ATAGACCGCGGCGGCGGCGGCGAGATCCGGCACCACGATCGCCACATGATTGAGCCGCCCGATCATTGGCCGACATCCATCAGATTCGCACCAGCTGAATTTCCACGAGCGGCCGTTTGCCAAAGCGTTCGTGCATAGCCCGGCGCAACGCCCGCCGGGCAGCGTCGCTCACGGCGCCGTCATCGCCGCGCGCCGTCCCCGGCAATTCGTCGAGCGCGCGGACCAGCGCCGCGCGCAGAACGGGCATCGCCGCTTCGGCCATCTCCGGCTCGACCAGCCCAAGCATCGCGATCGCCGGAGGGGCTGCGAGCCGGGACCCGCGATCGAAGACCAAAGTGGCAACCGCGCTGCCGCCCGCCCCGACGCGACGCCGATCCTTCAGCGCCGCCCCTTCGACCGGCAGCAGGATCTTGCCGTCGCTCGCCAGCCGGCCGACCGGCACCTCATCGACAATGGCCGCGGCACCGGAGGCGAGCCTGACCATATCGCCGTTCTCGACGATCAGCGGCTGCGGCACCTGGCACTCGCTGGCGAGATTGGCGTGCGCGATCAGATGACGAGCCTCGCCATGCACCGGGATCGCGATCCGCGGGCGGATCAGCTGGTACATGCGAACCAGCTCGTCGCGCGCCGGGTGGCCCGAAACGTGCACAAAATGGTCCTCCTCGGTCACGATTTCGACACCGAGCCGGGCCAAAGCATTCTGCAGCCGGCCGATTGCCTTCTCGTTGCCCGGGATGATCCGCGACGAAAAAATCACGACATCGCCGGGTTCGAGCTCGACATGCGGATGGTCGTCACGGGCGATGCGGGCGAGTGCGGCGCGCGGCTCGCCCTGGCTACCGGTGCAGATCATGACGATCTTGTCACGCGGCACATAAGCCGCCTCATCTTCGCTCAGAAACGCCGGCACTCCGGCGAGATACCCATTCTCTCGCGCCGCCTTGTCGATCCGCCACAGCGAGCGGCCGATCAGCGCCACCTCGCGGCCATGGGCGGCCGCGGCATGGGCGACGGTTTCGAGGCGGGCGACGTTGGAGGCAAAGCAGGCGATCGCGACGCGAGCGTCGTAGCGGCCGACGAGATCGACGAGCGAGCGGCGCAGCTCGGCCTCGGACCCGGAGCGGCCAGGCCGCAGCGCATTGGTCGAATCGCCGATCAGCGCCAGCACGCCCTCGTCGCCGAGCCGGCGCAGCGCCGCTTCGTCCGCCGGCATGCCGATCAACGGGTCCGGATCGAATTTCCAATCGCCGGTGTGCAGCACGGTCCCGGCGCGGGTGCGCAGCACGACCGCATTGGGCTCGGGGATCGAATGCGTCAAGGTCACGAATTCGAGATCGAACGGTCCGATCGTAAAGCGGCCCGCCATCGGCACGATGTTGATCTTGACCGCGGCGCTGAGCCCGAATTCAACGAGCTTGGCGCGCAGCAGCGATGCGGTGAACGGGGTCGCCCATACCGGACAGCGCAGCTGCGGCCACAAATAGGGGATGGCGCCGATATGGTCTTCGTGGGCGTGGGTCGCGACGATCCCGAGCAGCCGGTCACGGTGCTCGGCGATGAACGCCGGATCGGGCATCACGACCTCGAGCCCGGGCTGCGAATCATCGCCGAAAGTGACCCCGCAATCGATGATCAGCCACTGGCCGCCAATGCCGTAGAGACCGAGGTTCATGCCGATCTCGTTGGCCCCGCCGAGCGCCACAAAATAGAGCGCATCGGGATCGCCCGGCCCGTGCCGCAGCGCGGCCGAGCCGCCGCTCACGTGATCGCGCCGTCCGCTCATTGCCGGTTGTTGAGATGATAGATGAGCCGCAATCCCCACAGGGTCAGATCGGGATCGGTTCGCTCGATGGCTTTGGTGGCGCCATCGAACAGCGAGGCGAGACCGCCGGTGGAGATGACGCGCATCGGCGCGCCGTACTCCTGCTTGATCCGGGTGACGAGGCCTTCGATCAAACCGACATAGCCCCAGAAGATGCCGGATTGCATGCACCCGATCGTGCTCGTGCCGATCACCTTTTCGGTGCGTGCGATCGGCACGCTCGGCAGCTTCGCGGCAGCCATGGCCAGCGCCTGCAGCGACAGGTTGATGCCGGGTGCGATCACGCCGCCGCGGTAGTCGCCCTGCGCATCGACCAGATCGAACGTGGTCGCCGTGCCAAAATCGACGACGATCAGCGGCCCCTTGTACCGGTCGTGCGCCGCCACCGTGTTGACCAGACGGTCGGCGCCAACTTCTTCCGGCCGGTCGACCAGAGCCCTCGTGCCGATCGCCACGTTTGGTTCACCGACAACGAGCGGGTCGCTGCCGCAATATTCGCGACACAGCCGGCGCAGGTTGAAGTTCGCCTCGGGCACGACGCTGGCGATAACGGCACCGTCGATGTCTCGCCGCGACAGGCTTCGCAGCCCGAGCAGATGATCGAGCCACACGACATATTCGTCGGCGGTCCGGCGCACATCGGTCGCGGCGCGCCACGCGCCCGCCGAACGCACCCCGTCCCACACGGCGAAGACCGTGTTGGTGTTGTTGGCGTTGACCGCGAGCAGCATCGGACCCGTCACCCCGCCGGGAACACGTCGCCGGCGGAAATTCGCCGCAACCCGTCTGCGGTCTGCAGCAGCAGCGACCCGTCATCAGCGAGATCGGCGAAGATGCCGTGCAGAGTGCTGTTTTCGAGGCGAACGTCGATCGCTTCGCCGCGGCCCGCGGCGCGCGCCAGCCAGGCCGTGCGGATCGGTGCAAAATCCGCCTCCCGCCAGCGTTTCTCCCAAATTGCAAAATGGTGCAGCAGGGCTTCGAGCATCGCCGCCGGCTCGGGTGGAGGATGACCTGAGGCGGAGAGGCTGGTGGCGGGAAACTCGGTATTGGCTGGTGCCGCGACGAGGTCGATGCCGATCCCCAGGACAAGAAAGGCGAGGTTCTCGGCGCTGTCCGGTTCGCCGGCCGGAGCGATCTCGGATTCGAGCAGAATCCCCGCAATCTTGCGGCCATTCAGCAACACGTCGTTCGGCCATTTGCAGGCAAGTCCGGCGAGCCCCGGCACCTGATCGGCGAGCGCGTCGCCGACCGCCAGCGCCGCGGCAAAGCCGAGCCGGGCGGCACGATCGGGCGGACAGGCCGGGCGCAGCACCAGCGATGCATAAAGATTGCCGCGCGGCGAGATCCAGGGGCGACCGCGGCGGCCCCGGCCGGCGGTCTGCTCACGCGCCCACACGACAGTCCAGGCCGGCGCGCCAGCGCGCGCGAGCCGCTTTGCTTCGTCACTGGTGCTGCCAATCGTGTCAAAGCAGACGAGCCGGCAGCCGGCGGGCAGGCGTGGCGCCGGGCTCATCTGACGAACAGCGAGGAGGCTGCGGCGGCGGCGCTGCCGACGACCGGGCCCGGCAGCAGGAAAAAGAACAAGGTCACCACCGCGGTGACGAATAGCACGGCCTTGAGCTCGCCGGCAATCGGGGCATCGAGGGCGCCGGCCGGCTCGTCGAAATACATGACCTTGACGATGTACGTGTAATAAACGGCGCCGACGACGCTGGTCACGACGCCGATCACCGCGAGCCCGACCAAGTGAGCATCGATCGCCGCGAAGAAGATGTAAAGCTTGGCGAAAAATCCGGCGGTCGGCGGGATCCCAGCCAGCGAAAACAAGAAGATCCCCAACGCCAGCGCCAGTGTCGGCCGAGTGCGCGAAAGCCCCGCCAGATCCGCGATCTGCTCAACCATCCGGCCCTCTCGCCGCATGCACAGGATCACCCCCCAAGCGCCAACATTCATAAACAGATAGATCGCCAGATAAACCAGCACGCCGCGGATTCCCTCCGTCGTTCCGGCGGCGAGCCCGATCAGCAGATAGCCGACATGGCCGATCGAGCTGTAGGCCATCAGCCGCTTGATATTGTGCTGGGCGATCGCGGCGACGGAGCCGAAGACCATCGAGGCGATCGACAGAAACACGATGATCTGGCGCCACTCGCCGATCAGCGGGCCAAACGGCGTGATCATGACGCGGATGAACAGCGCGAGCGCCGCCATTTTGGGGGCAACGGCGAAAAACATGCTGACCGGGGTCGGTGCGCCTTCGTACACATCGGGCGTCCACATGTGGAACGGCACCGCCGAAAACTTGAAGGCGAGACCGGCGATGACGAAGACGAGGCCGACGATCAGACCGGGTGAGACCACCCCACCGTTGACCAGCAGCCGCGCCAGATCGGCAAAAGCAGTCGTGCCGGCAAAGCCGTAAACCAGCGACAGGCCGTAGAGCAGCATCCCGGAGGACAGGCCGCCGAGCACGAAATATTTGAGCCCGGCCTCGCTCGATCGCGACGAATCGCGATCGAAGCTGGCGATGACATAGAGCGACAGGTTCTGCAATTCGAGGCCGACATAAAGGGTGATCAGATCGTTGGCCGAAACCATTACCATCATCCCGGTCGTGGCCAGCAGCACCAGCACCGGGAATTCGAAGCGGGCGATGCCCTGCTCCTCGTTGTAGGTCATCGCCATCAGGATCGTGACGGCCGAGCCGATCAGCACCAGGGTATTCGCGAACAGCGCAAAGGCATCGCTGACGAACATCCCGTAAAAGCCGACGCGGCGCTCGGGGCCGCCGAGCAGCATAACGGCCAGCACCACCATCAGCGCCAAAACCGCGAGCCATGAAGCCAGCCGGACCCCGCGCTCGCCACGAAAGGCTCCGAAGATCAACAGCGCCATGGCCAATGCGGCCAGCAGGATCTCCGGCAAAGCCGGCGACATATCGGGTGGCGCGAGATACGGCATGGCGGCGCTTAGGGCAGGCTCGCGCGGCGCAGGCCGGCGGCGTCGGTGGCGGCGTTCGCCTGCGCAATGATGTGATCGACCGAAGCCTGCATCGGCCGCAGAAACGAGCTCGGGTAGATCCCCATCCACAGCACAAGAAGCAGCAGCGGCACAAAGATTGCCACCTCGCGCGGGCTGAGATCAAGGATGCCGCGCAGGTCCGCGCGGGTCAGCATGCCGAACATCACGCGCCGGTAGAGATAAAGCATGTAGGCGACACCAAGAAACAGCGCCGTCGCCGCCAAGGTGCATTCGAGGGTGCTGACCCGGAAGGTGCCGAGCAGGATCAGGAACTCGCCGACAAAGCCGCTGGTGCCCGGCAGCCCGACCGCGGCCAGGGTAAACGCCATAAAGACAAAGGCGTAGACCGGCATACGGTGAACGAGCCCGCCGAGACGAGCAATCTCGTGCGTGTGCAGCCGATCGTAGAGGACCCCAACGCACAGGAACAGCGCGGCCGAGACGAACCCGTGGCTCAGCATCTGGATCATCGCTCCCTGAACCGCCTCGCTCGTCAGGGCAAAGAGGCCCATCGTCACAAAGCCCATATGAGCGACCGAGGAATAGGCGACCAGCTTTTTCATATCGGTCTGGGCCAGCGCCACCAGCGAAGTATAGATCACCGCGATCGCGCTGAGAGTGAAGATCAGCGGGGTGAAATAATGCGTGGCGAGCGGAAACATCGGCAGCGAGAAGCGGATAAAGCCATAGCCGCCCAACTTCAACAAAATGCCGGCGAGAATGACCGAGCCCGCGGTCGGCGCTTCGACATGCGCGTCCGGCAGCCAAGTATGCACCGGCCACATCGGCACCTTGATGGCGAACGAGGCGAAAAACCCCAGCCATAGCCATTTCTGCAACTCGGCAGAGAACAGGTGGCTGTGGTTCAGCGCGTAAACGATATCGGTGGTCCCGGTCACGAAATAGATCGCGAGGATGGCGAGCAGCATCAACACCGAGCCGAGCAGGGTGTACAAAAAAAACTTGAACGCTGAATAAATCCGGTTGTCACCACCCCAGATGCCGATGATAAAGAACATCGGAACCAATACCCCTTCAAAGAATACATAAAACAGGATAAAATCAAGGGCGCAAAATATCCCGACCATGAAAGTTTCCAGGACCAGGAAGGAAATCATGAACTCCTTGACCTGGAATTGAATCACCTGCCACGCCGAAACAATCGAGATCAGGGTCAGCAGGGTCGAGAGCAGGATAAAAAACAGCGAGATCCCGTCGATCCCCATATGATAGCTGATCGTGAAGCCGCCGAGGGTGACCCAGTCGGCCCGCTCGACAAATTGGAAGCCGGAACTGGTCGGGTCAAACTCGACCCAGAGCACTATCGACAGGGCGAAGACCACGAGCGAGGTCCACAGCGCGATCCAGCGGGCATTGCGGGCGACCGCTTCGGGCTCACCCCGTAAGATCAGGATGAAGGCGACACCGACAAGCGGCAGGAACGTCACCAAGGACAGCAGCGGCCAATGGTTCATGGCTTCGGGTCCTGTCTTCAGCGTGGAAAGAAGAACCAGGTCACGAAACCGACCAGGCCGAGCATCATGACAAAGGCGTAGTGGTAGAGATAGCCGCTTTGAAATCGGCTGGCCTGCCGCGCCAGATCGCGGGTCACCGCGGAAATGCCGTCCGGCCCCAACCCGTCGATCACCGCACCGTCGCCGGATTTCCACAAGCCGTCGCCGAGCATGAAGGCGGGACCGACCAGGACCCAGTCGAAGAGCTCGTCGAAATACCATTTGTTTAATACGAACAAGTACAACGCGCGGAACCGGGACGTCAGGCGCGCCGGCAGTCTCGGATCCACGATATAAAAGACATATGCGATGACGAGGCCCAGCACGCCGGCGAACGCCGGCAGATAGCGCAGCAGGCTCGGGACGGTCTCGAGCTCCGCGCGTGAATAGTGTTGCGGCAGCGCCAGGATCGAGCTCTTCCAGAAGCCGACGCTGTTGTCGCCGACGAAATAGCTATAGCCGAGCTTGCCAAAGCAGGCGGCGCCGATGGCGAGAAAGATCAGCGGGATCAGCATGACCCATGCGCTTTCATGCGCGTGGTGCATGGTCTCCTCGTCGGCGCGTGGCTCACCGTGAAAGGTCATGAACATCACGCGAGCGATGTAAAATGCGGTCATGAACGCGGTGAATGTGCCGAGACACCAGCCATAGCGCGCGACCGCGGTTCCCGAGGCCCAGGCAGCGTCGAGGATCGCATCCTTGGAGTAATAGCCGGAGAAGAACGGAATGCCGCTCAAGGACAGCGCGCCGACCCACATCGTCACATAGGTGATCTTGGTCCGACGCCACAGACCGCCCATGCGGCGCATGTCCTGCTCGCCGCCCATCGCATGGATCACCGAGCCGCAGCACAGGAACAGCAAGCCCTTGAAGAAGGCGTGGGTGAACACATGAAAAATCCCGGCGGCATAGGCCGAGACGGCGCAGCCAATGAACATGTAGCCGAGCTGGCTGCAAGTCGAATAGGCGACAACTTTCTTGATGTCGTTTTGCGCCATGCCGATGGTCGCGGTCATGACGCAGGTCGTGGCGCCGATGACGCCGACCACGGCCAGCGCCGTCGGCATCGCGTATTCGTACAATGGCGACATCCGCGCCACCATGTAGACGCCGGCCGTCACCATCGTCGCCGCGTGGATCAGCGCCGAGACCGGGGTCGGTCCCTCCATCGCATCGGGCAGCCAGACATGGAGCGGGAGCTGCGCCGATTTTCCCATCGCCCCGATGAACAGCAGGATGCAGATCAAGGTCAGCGCGTCGAGGTGCCAGCCGAGAAAATCGATGCTGGTGCCGGACATGCCCGCCGCCTTGGCGAAGACGGTGCCAAAATTCAGCGAGCCGAAAATCACAAAGACGGCAAAGATGCCGAGGGCAAAGCCGAAATCACCGATCCGATTGACCACGAACGCCTTGATCGCGGCGGCGTTGGCCGAGGGCCGATCGTACCAGAAGCCGATCAGCAGATAGGACATCAGGCCGACGCCTTCCCAGCCGAAGAACAGCTGGACAAAGTTGTCGGCGGTGACCAGCGCCAGCATGAAAAAGGTGAACAGGCTCATATAGGACATGAACCGCGGGATCGACGGATCTTCGGCCATGTAGCCGATCGAATAGACGTGGATCGCGGCCGAGACGACACTCACGAAGGCGATCATGACGCCGCTCAAGGTGTCGAGCCGGATCGACCAGGAGACGTCGACCCCGCCAGCGGCGATCCAGGTCGCGAGCGGGATCACCTGCGGATGGCCGGCCGCGAGAATTTGCAAAAACAGCGGGATCGACAACGCCGCCGCCAGCACCAGCGCGCCGCAAGTGACCAGCTGGGCACCCCGGTCGCCGATCTGACGGCCGAAAAAGCCGGCGATCACCGACGCGAGCAGCGGCAGGAAAACGATCGCGACAGCCACGGCCGTTCAGCCCTTCATCATGTTGATGTCTTCGACCCGGATCGTGCCGCGGTTGCGGAAATAGACGACCAGGATCGCGAGCCCGATCGCTGCTTCGGCGGCGGCGACGGTCAAGACGAACATTGCAAAGGCCTGGCCGACGATATCGTTCAAAAACACCGAGAAGGCCACGAAATTGATGTTGACGGCGAGCAGCATCAGCTCGATCGACATCAGGATGATGATCACGTTCTTGCGGTTGAGAAAAATGCCAAAGACGCCGAGCGTGAACAGGATCGCGCCGACGGTCAGGTAATGCGCGAGCCCGATCGTCATCCGACACCTCCGCCAACCGGCACCTTGACCACCTCGACCGATTGCGCGCGGGTGCGGGCGAGCTGCGCCGCAATCGACTGCCGGCGGGAATCGGCGCGGTGGCGCAGGGTCAAGACGATCGCTCCGATCATCGCCACGAGGAGGATCAGCCCCGCGGTTTCGAAGGCGAACAGATAGCGGGTGTAGAGCACGTCGCCGAGCGCCCTCGTGTTGGTGATTGCAACACCGCCCGAGGGTGCGGCCGCGGGCCCGGTCGCTGCCGGGATCACCGCCCAGCTGACGATGATGAAGACGAGCTCGGCGAGCAGCACCAGCCCGACCGCCGCGCCGATCGGCAGATAGCGCACAAAGCCGCTGCGCAGCTGCATAAAATCGATGTCGAGCATCATCACGACAAAGAGGAACAGCACGGCGACCGCGCCGACATAGACGATCACCAAAATCATCGCCAGGAACTCGGCACCGATCAGCACGAAGAGTGCCGCCGTGTCAAAGAAGGCAAGGATCAGAAACAGCACCGAATGGACCGGGTTGCGGGCCGCGACGACCATGGCCCCGGCAGCCACCGCCGACACGGCAAAGATATAGAACAGAATCGTATGGAGGATCATCGCCGCCCCTCACCCGCCCCGCCCCACACGACACCCGGTCCGGCGCGACGGCAAGGGGTGTGAACGACGCATGCGCTTGCGACCATAATCACCGATAAGGCGCATCGATCGCCAGGTTCTTCGCGATCTCCGCCTCCCAACGATCGCCATTGTCGAGCAGCTTCTGCTTGTCGTAGAACAGCTCCTCGCGGGTCTCGGTGGCGAATTCGAAATTCGGCCCCTCGACGATCGCGTCGACTGGGCAGGCTTCCTGGCAATAGCCGCAATAGATGCACTTTGTCATGTCGATATCGTAGCGCGTCGTGCGCCGGCTGCCGTCGGCCCGCGGCTCGGCCTCGATCGTGATCGCCAGTGCCGGGCAGATCGCCTCGCACAATTTGCAGGCAATGCAGCGCTCCTCGCCATTGGGATAGCGGCGCAGCGCATGCTCGCCGCGAAATCGCGTGCTGAGCGGGCCCTTCTCGTAAGGGTAGTTGACGGTGACCGCGCGCCGGAACATGTAGCGCAGGGTGAGCGCCATCCCGGACAACAGTTCGCTCAGCAGCAGGCTGCGCACGCCGCGCGCCCAAAATGCCATTGCTTCGATCCTCGCTCGGTGCCCGGCTCAGCGCCAGCCGCCGGCGATCAGCACGCCCGCGGTCAGCACCAGCCACAGCAGCGAAAACGGCAAAAACACCTTCCAGCCGAGCCGCATCAGCTGGTCATAGCGAAATCGCGGGAAGGTGGCCCGCACCCACAGAAAGCAGAACAGCACAAAGGCGATTTTGAGAAAAAACCAGATCGGCCCCGGCACCCAGGTGAATGGGACCACCCCGAACGGGGCGAGCCATCCGCCGAGAAACAGCACGCTGGTCATCGCGCTCATCAGGATCATATTGGCGTATTCGCCGAGGTAGAACAGCGCGAAGGCCATCGCCGAGTACTCGACGAAATAGCCGGCCACCAGCTCGGTTTCGCCCTCGACCAAGTCGAACGGGGCGCGGTTGGTCTCGGCGAGACCGGAGATAAAGAAGATCACGAACATCGGCAGCAGCGGCACACAAAACCAGATGTGGCGTTGCGCCTCGACGATCCTGCTCAGATTGAGCGATCCCACACACAGCAGCACGGTAACCAGCACAAACCCGATCGCAACCTCGTAGGACACCATCTGCGCCGCCGAACGCAGCGCGCCGAGAAACGCATAGCGCGAGTTTGACGCCCAGCCGGCGAGGATGATGCCGTAAACCCCGAGCGAGCTGATCGCAAACAGATAGAGGATGCCGACATTGATGTTGGCGATCACCATCCCCGGGTTGAACGGGATCACCGCCCAGGCGACGAGCGCCAGGGTGAACGTCACGATCGGCGCGATGATAAACACGACTGGGTTGGCGCCGCTCGGGACCACCGTCTCCTTCAATAACAGCTTGAGGCCATCGGCAAAGGGCTGCAGCAGCCCGAACGGGCCGACGACATTCGGCCCCTTGCGCAGCTGCGAGAACGCCAGCACCTTGCGCTCGGCATAGGTCAGATAGGCGACCGCGAGCAACAGCGGCACCACCACCGCCAGGACCTCGCCGATCGTGATCAGCGTGACCCCGGCGTAACCGTTCCAGAAGCTAGCCATTGGTGCCGGTCCGCGTGGGCTGGTCACGATGCGCAACAAAGATCTCGCTGCACTCGGCCATTGTCAGGCTGGCCCGGCTGATCGGATCGGTGCGATAGAAGTCGGTGATCGCAGTGACGAACGGCGCCGGGTCGATCGGACCCGTTTCACCGAACTCGCCCCACGCGGCGGCCGCCGGATCGCCCGCTTCCAGCACCGGATGGGCCACGCGCATCAGCCGGCGCAGATCGTCCAATGTATCAAAAGCGAGCGGCCGGCCGGCCGCGGCCGACAATGCGCGCACGATCCGCCAATCCTCGCGGGCCTCACCGGGCGGGAAGATGGCACGGCGGCCCTGTTGCATCCGCCCCTCGGTGTTGACCCAGCTGCCATCCTTCTCGGTATAGGCGGCGCCGGGCAGGATCACATCGGCGCGGCTGGCACCCCGATCGCCGTGATGCCCCTGATAGATGACAAAGGCATTGCCGAGATCGGCGGTGTCGATCTCGTCGGCGCCGAGCAGGTAGAGCAGCTCGATGGCACCCGACCGGCAACCCTCGAGGATGCCCGGCACATCGAGCCCGCCCGGCCCCGGTGTAAACCCGAGATCGAGGCCGCCGACCCGGGCCGCCGCGGTGTGCAGCACATTGAACCCGTTCCACCCGTCGCGCAGCAGCCGGCATTCTTCAGCGATCCGGCGCGCCGCCCCAAGCACCCTCGCTCCGTCCGGCCGGGCCAACGCGCCCTGCCCGAGTATCAGCATCGGATGCTCGGCGTGCCGCAGCCGCTCGGCCCAAGGGTGGCGGTCGGCAGCGAGCGCGTCGAGCGTGTCGCCGCCCTCGCCCAGCATCTCGACAGGATAGGTCAGGTCGAGCGCCGGGCCGATCGCTGCGACCGCGAAACCGCCGCGCAGATGACGCTTGCGCAGCCGAGCATTGACGAGCGGGGCTTCCCAGCGCGGGTTGGTCCCGATCAAGAGACAGGCGTCGGCCTGTTCGATGCCGGCGATCGTCGTGTTGAAGAGATAGCCGGCGCGGTAGCGCGGGTCGAGCTTCGCGCCATCCTGGCGGCAATCGAGGCTGACCGCGGCGAAGCCCTGCAGCAGCTCGCGCAGGGCGAACATCGCTTCGAGATCGGCGAGGTCGCCGGCAATCGCCGCGATACGCTCGCCAGGCACCGTCTTCAGCCGCCCGGCGACCAGATCGAGCGCCTCGCGCCATTCGGTCTCGACCCGGTGGCCGCGTCGGCCGGCATAGGGGCGGTCGAGCCGGCGGCGACGCAATCCGTCGATCGCATAGCGGGTCTTGTCCGAAATCCACTCCTCGTTGACCGCCTCGTTGACCCGCGGCAGCACCCGCAGCACTTGCCCATTGCGCGCATCGGTGCGGATATTGCTGCCGACCGCGTCAAGCACATCGATCGATTCGGTTTTGCTCAGCTCCCATGGCCGGGCCATAAACGCGTAGGGTTTCGAGGTCAGGGCGCCGACCGGACACAGATCGATGATGTTGGCCGACAGCTCGGAGCCGAGCGCGCGCTCGATATAGGTGCTGATCTCCATATCTTCGCCACGCCCGGTGGCGCCGAGCTCCTGCACCCCGGCGATTTCGGTCAAAAAGCGGATGCAGCGCGTGCAATGGATGCAGCGGGTCATGTGGGTTTCGACCAGCGGCCCAAAGTTCTTGTCGCGCACCGCGCGCTTGTTCTCCTCAAACCGGCCGCGGTCAAAGCCGTAGGCCATCGCCTGATCCTGCAGATCGCACTCGCCACCCTGATCACAGATCGGGCAGTCGAGCGGATGATTGATCAAGAGAAACTCCATGACCCCGCGGCGCGCCTTGATCGCCTTTTCCGAATTCGTATGCACGATCATGCCGTCGCCGACCGGCATGGCGCAGGACGCGATCGGCTTTGGTGATTTTTCGACCTCGACCAGACACATGCGGCAATTGCCGGCAATCGCCAGCCGCTCGTGAAAGCAGAAATGGGCGACTTCGATGCCGGCCAGCTCGCACGCCTGCAGGATCGTCGTGCCAGGCGGCACTTCGATCTCGTCACCATCGATCGTCAGCTTTGGCATTGCGATATTCTCGACCTGATCCGACGACAGCGCGGGCTGGCATTATTGCCCGAAAAAGACGCTATGCGCGCACCGCGTATTGCGGCCGCCGCACCCCCACCCCGCTTCCTCATTCTGCCGCCCGCAGCAGCGCCGCCGCAGGATATTGCGCGATACGGCGCTCGATTTCCGGTCGGAAATGGCGGATCAGCCCCTGGATCGGCCAGGCCGCGGCGTCGCCCAAGGCGCAGATCGTGTGGCCTTCGACCTGATAGGACACATCGAGCAGCGCGTCGATCTCGGCCGGTGCGGCATTGCCCTCGGCCATCCTTTCCACGACCCGCCACATCCAGCCGGTGCCCTCGCGGCACGGCGTGCATTGGCCACAGCTCTCGTGCTTGTAGAACTTGGAAAGACGCGCGATCGCCCGCACGATGTCGGTCGTCTGGTCCATGACGATGACCGCGGCCGTGCCGAGCCCGCTCTTGACCGCGACGAGACTGTCAAAATCCATCAGCACCGTGTCGCAGATCGACCTTGGCAGGACCGGCACCGACGAGCCGCCCGGGATCACCGCCATGAGATTGTCCCAGCCGCCGCGCACCCCGCCAGCATGACGCTCGATCAGCTCCTTGAGCGGGATGCCCATCTCTTCTTCGACATTGCACGGCTCATTGACGTGGCCCGAGATGCAGAACACCTTGGTGCCGCTGTTGCGCGGCCGGCCGATCGCTGCGAACCACGCCGCACCGCGCCGCAGGATCGTCGGCACGACCGCGATCGTCTCGACATTGTTGACCGTGGTCGGACAGCCATAAAGCCCGACCGCCGCCGGAAACGGCGGCTTTAGCCGTGGCTGGCCCTTGCGCCCTTCGAGGCTTTCCAAGAGCCCGGTCTCCTCGCCGCAGATATAGGCTCCAGCACCGCGGTGCAGACGGAGCTCGAACGGGTACCCGGCACCGCACGCATCCTTGCCGATCAGCCCCGCCTCATAGGCTTCGTCGATCGCCGCCTGCAGACGCAGCGCCTCGTTGTAGAACTCGCCGCGTATGTAGATGTAGCAATGGTGCACGCCCATCCCGGCCGAGGCGAGCAACGCTCCCTCGATCAGCTTGTGCGGGTCATTGCGGATGATGTCGCGGTCCTTGCAGGTGCCGGGCTCGCTCTCATCGGCATTGACCACGAGATAGGTCGGCCGATCGCTCTCTTTTGGCATGAACGACCATTTGAGCCCGGTCGGAAAACCGGCGCCGCCGCGTCCACGCAGCCCGGATTCCTTGGCCTCGTTGACGATCCAGTCGCGTCCATTCAGGATCAGCTCCTTGGTGCCGTCCCAATCGCCGCGGCGGCGCGCGCCGGCGAGCCGCCAGTCGTCCTGACCGTAGAGGTTGGTGAAGATGCGGTCCTTGTCGGCGAGCATTTATATCCTTTCGGAACCGGCATCGGGGACACCGCCCGAGATGCTCGCAGCCGGCTCCTGCAGCGTGGTGCGGCCGCCAACCGGCTCGGAGCCCCGCCGCGCGATTACCGAGCCCGGTGGCGGCGGGTTGCCGGTGCGCAGCGCATCGAGCAGCGCCTCGGTCGTGGGCCCGTCGAGGTCCTCGTAGAAATCGTCATTGACCTGCAGGATGGGCGCATTGACGCAGGCGCCGAGGCATTCGACCTCGACCAGCGTAAAGAGACCGTCCTCGGTGCTGCCGCCGACCCCGACGCCGAGCTTCTGCTCGCAGGCAGCGACCACCGCGTCGGAGCCGCGCAGCCAGCACGGGGTCGTGGTGCAGGCCTGCAGCAAATAGCGCCCGACCGGCCGCAGATTGAGCATCGTATAGAAGCTGCCGACCTCGTAGACGCGGATCGGGGCCATTTCGAGCATGTGCGCGACATGATCCATCGCCGCGCGCGGCAGCCAGCCACCCGCCTGGCGCTGCGCCAGATCGAGCAGAGCCAACACCGCGCTCGCCTGGCGCCCCGGCGGGTATTTGGCAATGTGCGCCTGCGCCAGAGCCAGGTTTTCCGGGCTGAATGCGAAGCTCTCCGGCTGCGCGATCGGCGCCGCGGTGACAGCGGTGCTCACCGGTCTATCTCGCCGAAGACGATGTCCATCGACCCGATGACCGCAACGACATCGGCCAGCATGTGGCCACGGCACATGAAGTCGGCCGCCTGCAGGAACGCAAAGCCCGGCGCGCGGATCTTGCAGCGATAGGGCCGGTTGGTGCCGTCGGCGACGAGGTAGACACCAAACTCGCCCTTTGGCGCCTCGACCGCGGTGTAGGTCTCACCGGCCGGCACGTGGTAGCCCTCCGTATAGAGCTTGAAGAAATGGATCAGCGCTTCCATCGAGCTCTTCATCTCGGCGCGCGGCGGCGGCGCCACCTTGCGGTCGTTGACCTTGACCGGCCCCGCCGGCATCTGCGCCACCGCCTGCTCGATGATCCGCACCGATTGCCGCATCTCCTCGATCCGCACCAGATAGCGGTCATAGGAATCGCCGTTCTTGCCGACAGGCACATCAAATTCGATCTGGTCGTAGACGTCGTAGGGCTGCGCCCGGCGCAGATCCCACGCGACCCCGGAGCCACGCAGCATTGGTCCGGAAAAGCCCCAATCGGCCGCCTGCTCGGCACTCGCCACCCCGATATCGACAGTGCGCTCCTTGAAGATTCGGTTCTCGGTCAGAATCTGCTCGATATCGTCGATCGTCTGCGGAAAGGTGGCGCAGAAGGCGAGGATATCGTCGGTGAGCCCGGCCGGCAGATCGAGATGGACACCGCCGGGACGGAAATAATTGGCGTGCAGGCGCGCACCCGAGGCGCGCTCGTAGAACTCCATCAGCCGCTCGCGTTCCTCGAACCCCCACAGGAACGGGGTGATCGCGCCGACATCAAGGCCGAAGGCGCAGATACATAACAGGTGGTTGAGGATGCGCGTGATCTCGGCAAACAGCACGCGGATATACTGGGCGCGCGGCGGCGGGGTGATCCCCATCAGCTTTTCGACCGCGAGCGCGAAGGCGTGCTCCTGGCACATCGGTGAGACGTAGTCGAGCCGGTCGAAATACGGGATCGCCTGCAGATAGGTCTTGTATTCGATCAGCTTTTCGGTGCCGCGGTGCAACAGACCGATATGCGGGTCGGCGCGCTCGATGATCTCCCCGTCCATCTCGAGGACGAGCCGCATGACACCATGGGCCGCCGGATGCTGCGGTCCGAAATTCATCATGAAATTCTTGATCCGTGGCGGTCCCTCAAGCTCGCCTTCGGGTTCCGGCCGCGGCTCGCTCACGGCTTTCCCCCGTCCGGCGCAACCGCACCGCTGGCTTTTTCATCGCCCGGCAGAATCTTGTCCATCCCCTCCCAGGGCGACAGAAAATCGAAGCTGCGGAACTCCTGCTGCAGGCGAACCGGCTCATAGACGACGCGCTTTTGCTCTTCGTCGTAGCGCAGCTCGACATAGCCGGTCAGCGGAAAATCCTTGCGCAGCGGATGCCCGTCAAACCCGTAATCGGTCAGGATCCGGCGCAAATCGGGATTGTCGGCGAACAAAATCCCGTAGAGATCCCAGGCCTCGCGCTCCCACCAGCCGGCGCAGCTAAAGAGCGTAGTGGCCGACGGCACCGGCTCGTTCTCGTCGGTCACGACCTTGACGCGGATCCGCTGGTTGAGGCTCATGCTCAACAGGTTGTAGACGACCTCGAAACGCATCGGGCGGTCGGGGAAATCGACCCCGCAAATGTCGCACAGCACGGTAAACCGGCATTCCACGTCATCGCGCAGAAACCGGAGCACCCGCGGCAGGGCAGCGCGCTCGACTTCGACGCACAATTCGCCGTGGCGGATCTGGCGCTCGCCGATCACATCCGGCAGAGCCGCTGCGAGATGCTCGGCGAGCCCGTTCAATCGGTCTTCCATCGGCGGCATCAGCGGGTGAAGTTGTTGCTACGCCTGATTTTCTTCTGCAGCAGCAGCACGCCGTAGAGCAATGCCTCCGCGGTTGGCGGGCAGCCCGGCACATAAACATCGACCGGGACGATCCGATCGCAGCCGCGCACCACCGAATAGGAGTAGTGGTAATAGCCGCCGCCATTGGCGCAGGAGCCCATCGAGATGACCCAGCGCGGCTCGGCCATCTGGTCGTACACCTTGCGCAACGCCGGCGCCATCTTGTTGCACAGCGTGCCGGCGACGATCATCACATCCGACTGGCGCGGGCTCGCTCGAAAGACAACACCAAAGCGGTCGAGATCATAGCGGCTGGCACCGGTATGCATCATCTCGACGGCGCAGCAGGCGAGGCCAAAGGTCATCGGCCACAACGACCCGCTGCGCGCCCAGTTGAGCAGCGCATCGAGGCGGGCGGTGACAAACCCCTTGTTCTGAAGATCGTCGCTTGCCGCTCGCAGCAGCAGCTGCGACTGGCCCGAGGTGGCAACCGCGCCGGCGGGAACCGCACCTCGTGGTGCGTCGCTCATTCCCATTCGAGCGCCCCCTTGCGCCACTCGTAGATGAACCCGACGGTCAGGACGCCGAGAAATACCAGCATCGACCAGAAGCCGAACAGCCCCACATCGCCGAGCGCCACCGCCCACGGAAAGAGGAAAGCCACTTCGAGATCAAAGATGATGAACAAGATGGCTACGAGGTAGTAGCGGACGTCGAAGCGGATCCGGGCGTCCTCGAACGGCTCGAAGCCGCACTCGTAGGGTGACAGCTTTTCGCTGTCCGGCCGCTGTCGCGCAACCACGAACGAGCCGGCCACCATCGCGACCGCGATCGCGCCGGCGATGATCAGGAAGATCAGGATCGGAAAATATTCGCGCAGCAGGCGTTCCATCGTCCAGCTCCGGTCGGCGCCAACCGCTTCCTCATTCGCGAAGACGGGTCGGCCGACGCCCTTCTCCACGCGGTAGCGGCCGATCCTCCTTCGGGGAAACCGGGGCGGGGTCGCTGTGACCGCTGCCGGCACGGCCCGCGGTCGATGGCGGGAGCGACGGGGCTCGAACCCGCGACCTCCGGCGTGACAGGCCGGCGCTCTAACCAGCTGAGCTACGCCCCCTCGGCCCTCGACCGGGCGGATATCCCATACCGTTGGGGCGGTCACCCTTAGCCCTCCCCTGTGAGGGTGTCAAGCCGCCCCGGTTCTGATCGGCGAGCAGGCTGGCTGCCGCGTCAGGCCCCTGCGAGACCGCAAGACAAATCTTCTTAAGAGACGGTCGGCGGGGCCGCATCCTGCAATCGGGTGCGGGAGCACACCAGCCCGCGCGCCGATCAACGACTCGCACATCGGCCACCCGACCGGTCGGGATGTCTCGATGGACCGGCGGGCGCTCCGACCTATGATGCTGAAATGGCCAAGTAGGGCACGGAAGCTGCCTCTCCGGCTCGACATGGTGCGGAGCCGGGCGGGATCGATCGGGTGCCGCATCTGGTGGGCGATGAGGGATTCGAACCCCCGACCCCCTCGGTGTAAACGAGATGCTCTACCAGCTGAGCTAATCGCCCATCGCGCGCCAGCGTCTCGCGGCCGCGCTTCCCCGCAGCAGCTTCGGGCCGGGTGCTACCGCGAGCCGGAGCCTGGCGAACCCTTTTCCGAGTCGCGAGCGGGCGGCGGTCCGCGCTCAGTTGAGCGAGTCGCGCAGCCCCTTCCCAGCTTTGAATTTCGGCTGCTTTGACGCGGCGATCTTGATCTTCTCCCCGGTACGCGGGTTGCGTCCTTCGGATGCCGCACGAGCTGCTACCGAGAATGTACCAAAGCCGACGAGCCGCACCTCGTCTCCACCTTTGAGCGCGGCGGTGATCGCGTCAAATACCGCGTCGACAGCCCGGCTCGCCTCCGCCTTCTTCAATTCCGATTTGCTGGCGACGGCATCGACGAGTTCATTCCTGTTCACGGACAGCCCCCCTGACGAGAGTGCGAGATCGTTGGCTGGACCCCTTCGCGGAAAACTTTAGAGCGCAAGAACCCCGCGGTCAATCGCCCGTGCGGACCGGCATCGAGACGTTTGGTAAATATTACAATACGTTCTCGACGCAGCGGCCGCTCCGTCTCGGGCCCAGCCACAATAGCGCAAGCTCACCTAGTGCGTCATCAACCCCGAACGCTTTTCGCCGACGGAGGGAATGACCGGCGCCGGCTCACCGTCATCGGCCCAGTCCACCGGTGTCAGTGGCCCGGCCAAGGCTTGCGAAAGCAGCTCGTCCACGGTGCGGATCGGGACGATCTTGAGGCCGCGCTTGACGTTGTCCGGGATCTCGGCGAGATCCTTTTCGTTGTCCTGCGGGATCAGCACGGTCTTCAACCCACCACGCAGCGCCGCCAGCAGCTTCTCCTTGACGCCGCCGATCGGCAGCACCCGTCCGCGCAGCGTGATCTCGCCGGTCATCGCGATGCTGCTCTTGACCGGAATCCCGGTCAGCACCGAGACGATCGAGGTCACCATCGCCACCCCGGCGGACGGGCCATCCTTGGGCGTCGCCCCTTCCGGCACGTGCACGTGGATGTCGCGCTTGTCGAACATGGTCGGGCGGATGCCAAAGGCATGGCTGCGCGACTTGACGTAGCTCTCCGCCGCCTGGACCGATTCCTTCATCACGTCGCCGAGCTTGCCGGTCGCGGTGACACGCCCCTTGCCGGGCAAGGTCACCGCCTCGATCGTCAGCAATTCGCCGCCGACCTCGGTCCAGGCGAGCCCGGTCGTGACTCCGACCAGATCCTCGGTCTCGGCCTCGCCAAAGCGGAATCGCCTGACCCCGGCATATTTTTCGAGATTGCGGCGGGTCACCGCCACTTTCTCGGTCTTCTTCATCAGAATGTCCTTGATCGCCTTGCGGGTCAGGTTGGCAATCTCGCGCTCGAGATTGCGGACCCCGGCTTCGCGCGTGTAGTGGCGGATCAGGTCGCGAATCGAGTCTTCGCTGATGCTCCACTCGCTCTTGCGGATGCCGTGCGCGGTCATCTGCTTGGGGATCAGATGGCGGCGCGCGATCTCGACCTTTTCGTCTTCGGTGTAGCCGGGGATCCGGATGATTTCCATGCGGTCGAGCAGCGGCTGCGGGATGCGCAGCGTGTTTGCGGTCGTCACGAACATCACATCCGACAGGTCGTAATCGACCTCGAGATAATGGTCGTTGAAGGCACCATTCTGCTCGGGATCGAGCACTTCGAGCAGGGCCGAGGATGGATCACCGCGCCAGTCGGCACCAAGCTTGTCAACCTCGTCGAGCAGGAACAGCGGGTTTGACGATTTGGCCTTTTTCATCCCCTGCAGCACCTTGCCCGGCATCGAGCCGATATAGGTGCGCCGATGGCCGCGAATCTCCGCTTCGTCCCGCACACCGCCCAGGGACATGCGCACAAAGTTGCGCCCGGTAGCCCGTGCCACCGATTTGCCGAGTGAGGTCTTGCCGACCCCGGGGGCGCCGACCAGGCACAGAATCGGCCCCTTCATCTTCTTGATACGCTGCTGCACCGCAAGATATTCGAGGATCCGCTCCTTGACCTTTTCGAGCCCGAAATGGTCGGCGTTCAGCACCTTTTCCGCCGCCTTGACGTCACGCTTGATCTTGGTGCGGTTGTGCCACGGCACCGATAGGAGCCAGTCGAGGTAGTTGCGCACCACCGTCGCCTCAGCCGACATCGGGCTCATGCTCTTGAGCTTTTTGAGCTCGGCCGTCGCCTTGTCGCGGGCTTCCTTGGAGAAGGCGGTCTTGTTGATGCGCTCTTCGAGCTCGGCCATCTCGTCGCGGCCGTCCTCGCCCTCGCCGAGCTCCTTCTGGATCGCCTTCATCTGCTCGTTGAGGTAGTATTCGCGCTGGGTCTTCTCCATCTGGCGTTTGACCCTGCTGCGGATCCGCTTCTCGACCTGCAGCACACCGATCTCGCCTTCCATGTAGCCGAAGACCTTTTCCAGCCGCTCGGACACCGCTTCGGTTTCGAGGAGCTCCTGCTTTTCGGGGATCTTCAGATTGAGATGCGAGGCCACCGTGTCGGCGAGCTTGGCCGGATCATCGATCTGGTTGATCGACACCAGCACCTCAGGCGGGATCTTCTTGTTCAGCTTGATATATTGCTCGAACTGGGCGACCACGGTCCGCCCCAGCGCCGCCATTTCCTGCGGCTCTCCGGTCTTCTCGGCGACCGGATCGGCGGCGGCCTGAAAAAACGCCTCGTTGTCGGCGAAGCGGATGATGCGGGCCCGCTGGCCGCCCTCGACCAGCACCTTGACCGTGCCGTCCGGCAGCTTCAACAGCTGCAGCACGGTGCCGATCGTGCCGACCGAATAGATGTCGGCGGCGAGGGGGTCGTCCTGCGCCGCGTTCTTCTGGGTGACGAGCAAGATCTGCTTGTCATCCTTCATCACATCCTCGAGAGCCCGGACCGACTTCTCGCGCCCGACAAACAGCGGCACGATCATGTGCGGAAACACGACGATGTCGCGCAGGGGCAGGATCGGATAGAGCGTACCGCGTGCGTGTTCTAGCATGAGCCCTCTTTTTTTCTCGGGGCCGTCCCGGGATCGGCCGGGAGGCCGGTAACAGGCATGTCGTCTCTAGGTTGGCCCGGTTTTGCCGCCAGTCAAGTGAGCTGGGGCCGTGGCCGCCGCCGCCCCGCCCGCCTCAGTCGCCGGTGCCGACATCGCCGCGCCGATCGGAGTAGATGTGCAATGGCTGGGTGCGTCCTTCGACGACATCGCGGTTGATCACGATCTCGCTGACGCCGACGAGGCTCGGCAATTCGAACATCGATTCGAGCAGGATCGCCTCCATGATCGAGCGCAGCCCGCGCGCCCCGGTCTTGCGCAAAATCGCTTTGCGGGCGATCGCCTTGAGCGCCTCCTCGTTGAGCTCGAGACGCACATCCTCCATCTCGAAGAGCCGTTGGTATTGTTTGACCAGCGCATTTTTCGGCTTGGTCAGAATGTCCACCAGCGCCGCCTCGTCGAGATCGTCGAGGGTCGCCACCACCGGCAGCCGGCCGACAAATTCGGGAATGAGACCAAATTTCAGCAAATCTTCGGGTTCGAGGTCGCGCAGGATCTCGCCGGTCTTGCGCTCGTCCGGGCCGCGCACCTCGGCACCAAAGCCGATCGAGGTGCCTTGCCGGCGCTGCGCGATGATCTTTTCGAGACCCGAAAACGCACCGCCGCACACAAACAGGATGTTGGTCGTATCGACCTGCAGAAACTCCTGCTGCGGGTGCTTGCGCCCGCCCTGCGGCGGCACCGAGGCGATCGTGCCTTCCATGATCTTCAGGAGCGCCTGCTGCACGCCCTCGCCGGAGACGTCGCGGGTGATCGACGGGTTGTCGGATTTGCGCGAGATCTTGTCGACCTCGTCGATATAGACGATGCCGCGCTGCGCGCGCTCGACATTGTAATCGGCCGACTGCAGCAGCTTCAGGATGATGTTCTCGACATCCTCGCCGACATAGCCGGCCTCGGTCAGCGTGGTGGCATCGGCCATCGTGAACGGCACATCGATGATCCGCGCCAGCGTCTGGGCCAAGAGTGTCTTGCCCGAACCGGTCGGCCCGACGAGCAGGATGTTCGATTTCGCCAGCTCGACATCGTTGGCCTTGGCGCCGTGCGCCAGCCGCTTGTAATGGTTGTGGACCGCGACCGACAGCACGCGCTTGGCGTGGTCCTGGCCGATCACGTAATCATCGAGCACCTTGCAGATATCGCGCGGTCCCGGTACCCCGTCGCGCGACTTGACCAGCGTCGTCTTGTGCTCCTCACGGATGATGTCCATGCACAGCTCGACGCATTCATCGCAGATGAATACGGTCGGCCCGGCGATCAGCTTTCTGACCTCGTGCTGGCTCTTGCCGCAGAACGAGCAATAGAGCGTGTTCTTCGAGTCGCCGCCGCTGGATTTGGTCATCGCCACTCCGTCTTCGGCCCAACGCTTCTAAGGCGCCCCGAGTTCAATTGCCTGGGGTTCGCCCAGCGGTAGCGTCGGCCAGCCGACCCCGCCGCAGCCAGTCGAGTATATGTGCTGGCTGCGGATCAACAACTGCTTAATCATGTTGCGATGGCTGAGAGGCAGCCGCCTCAGCGGGAGAGATCCTCAAAGCCGCCCGGCCGGGCCTCGACCACCTCGTCCAGCAGCCCGAAATCCCGTGCTTCGAACGGCGACAGAAACTTGTCGCGCTCGACCGCGGCCGAGATGACTTCCAGCGGCTGGGCGGTATGGCGCACGTAGATTTCGTTGAGCCGCGCGCGCATCGCCAGAATCTCGCGCGCCTGGATCTCGATGTCGGTGGCCTGGCCCTGGGCCCCGCCCGAGGGCTGGTGGATCATGATCCGGGAATTCGGCAGCGAAAACCGCTTGCCATGCGCGCCGGCGCACAGCAGCAGCGAGCCCATCGAGGCCGCCTGGCCGATGCACACGGTCGACACCGGCGAGCGGATATACTGCATCGTGTCGTAGATCGCGAGCCCCGAGGTCACCACTCCGCCCGGCGAGTTGATGTAAAAAGCAATATCCTTGGTCGGGTTTTCCGACTCGAGAAACAGCAGCTGCGCGCAGATCAAGCTGGCAACGGCATCGTGAACCGGTCCCACCAGAAAGATGATGCGCTCCTTCAGCAGTCGCGAATAGATGTCGTAGGCCCGCTCGCCGCGATTGGTCTGTTCGACGACCATCGGCACCAGATTATTCATATACTGCTCGAAATACTCCGACATTTGCCTTCTCCTCGGCTGTGCCAACCGGCGCACGGGTTCGTTCGGCTGATACCCCGCTCCCTTGTTCTCTTCCCCCGCCGCGTCAGGCTGGCGCCCCCATCTCGCCGCCGGACGCATTGTCTGCATCGGCGTCGGGCAAGGCCAGCAGCTCCTGCGGGGTCACCCGCCGCTCTTCGACCTTGGCCAGCTCGACGATGAAATCGACGACCTTGTCCTCGAAGATCGGCGCCCGCAGGTTGGCGACCGCTTCCGGGTTCTGGCGATAGAAGTCCAGCGCCTGGCGCTCGTAACCGGGATGCCGGCGAACCTCGCGGGTGATCGCCTGATTGATCTCCTCCTGGCTAACCGTGATGTTGTTGGTGCGCCCGACTTCGGCCAGCAGCAGCCCGAGACGCACGCGGCGCTCGGCGATCATGCGGTATTCAGCCTTGGCGCCCTCCTCGGCATCGTCGCCCGGATCGGCGGCGCCGGCATCGCCGGCCTGTGCCGCTGCACCGGGTTCGGCCCCGTCGGCAGCACCGGCTTCGGCAGCAGCCATAGCAGCGCCCCCTTCGGCAGCTGTCGCGGGATCGGGTCGCGCCGTCTGCGCAGAGCTTTGCGCCGTCTGCGCAGAGCTCACCGCGACCGGCTCGCTCAACACCGCATCGCCCGGCACCGCATCGCCCGTCGCCGCATCGCCTGGCAGTGCATCGGCCGGCACCGCGTCGCCCGTTGCCGACTGGTCACCCTCGCCCGCCTCCGCCTGGCGCGTCTGCTCGGCCTGATGCTGTGCCCAAATGTTTTCGAATTCGAGCTCCACCATGCCGGTCGGCACCGGAAAATCGTAGCGTTCAGCGAGCTTGTCGAGCAAGGCCCGCTTGAGCCGCAGCCGCGCGGCCGCGGCATAGTCGCGCTCCATCTGCTGCTGCACCTCGGCGCGCAGCTCGGCCAGGGTTTCGAGCCCGACCGCCTTGCCGAGCTCGTCATCGATCGCCACCGGCAGCCGCTCGCGCACCTCCTTCACATCAACCTCGAACACCGCGTCCTTGCCGGCCAGAGTCGGGACGGGGTAATCCTGCGGAAACGTAATCGGGACGGTCCGGTGCTCGCCGGCGGCGGTGCCCACAAGCTGATCGTCGAAGCCCGGGATAAAGCCGCTCGCGCCGAGCATGATCTGGCGATCCTTGCCGCCGGCGCCGGGGATCTCCTCGCCGTCGATCCGGCCGTCGAGATCGGCGACGACGATATCCCCATTGGCGGCTGCCCGCTCCACCGGCTCCGATTTGCGCTGCTGCTCTGCAATCCGCGCAATCGCCGCATCGACGCTGTCTCCCGGCACCTCGACCACCAGCCGCTCGATGCCGAGATTGCTGAAGGTGGGCTCGGGGATGTCGGGCAGGATTTCAACCTGCATGTTGTATTCGAGATCGGCGCCCTCGGCGAACGAGACGATATCGACCTTGGGCGGCAGAGCCGGGCGCAGATTGTGCTCACGGATCGTGTCGGCCGAGCTGCCCTGGACCGTGCTTTCCAACACCTCACCCAGGACCGAAGGGCCGTAGCGCCGGCGCAGGATCTGCATCGGGACCTTGCCGGGGCGGAACCCCGGCAGACGCAAGGTGCGGCCGAGCTCGTCGAGCCGGGTTACGACCTTGCCTTCGAGCTCATCGGCCGGAACGATGATCCGGTATTCACGCTTGAGCCCGTCGGCGCTCGTTTCGGTCACCTGCATTGCGCGCAGCCCCCGCGCCCGGGCGACCACCCGATCGACATCAAACCCCTCATCACCAATAGCCTCTCGTCAATGATCCCGGCGCGCCCATGGTGCGGGCGGGGGGATTTGAACCCCCACGATTTGCATCGCTGGAACCTAAATCCAGTGCGTCTGCCAGTTCCGCCACGCCCGCCCCAGCATGCCGCCGCAGCACCCCGCCGGAGCGGCCCGGCCGGTAGCGGTCTTAGCACAGACATCGCCTCTTACCTAGCGGCAGAGCCATCCGCTGGCCTAGCGGCAGAGCCATCAGCTGGTTCGCCGCCCGACCGCGATCAAGACCGGTCCGCGCGCCTGGGTCCGCGCGCCTGGGTCCGCGCGCCTGGGTCCGCGCGCCTGGGTCCGCGCGCCTGGGTCCGCGCGCCTGGGGTCCGGCTCACAGGGGCCGGCCGCGACCTAACCGGCCCGCGCCAGCAGGTGCAGCGCGCCCGAGGCGGCAACCCGCCCCTCGCCGCGATAAGCCTCGTGGTTGGCCTCGATTTCCGCCAGCCGGTAGACGTAGTTGACCATGATCCCGGCGGATTGCTGCAAGCCCTTGAGCGAGACGTCGCCGTGCCAGTTCAGCCGCTCGACGCGGGCGCCGTTGGTCAGATGAAAATGCGCCACCGGGTCGAGCGCCCGGCCCGACGGCGCGCGCTCGCGCAGCAGATAGCGCGCGCACAGCCGCAGCAGCGGCTCGCGCAGTGCCGTGGCGAGCGGCGGCTCCTCGTGCCAGCCCGGGCGATCGAGCAGGGCCGGCAGCGGGTCCCCGGCGGTCGCCTCGCCAAAGGGTTCGAGTGCTGCGCGCTCGGCGGGCAGCAGCAGCGCTTCCCCATTCGCCCCGCGCTCCCGGTCGAGCCAATTGCGGAACCCGGGGATCGGCGACAGCGTCGCGAAAATCTTCAGCTGCGGCAGATCGCTCGCCAGCGCATCGACGACCCGCTTGATCAGGAAGTCGCCGAGGCTGATCCCGGCGAGCCCGTGCTGGCAGTTCGAGATCGAATAGAAGATCGCGGTATCGGCGGTGTGCGGATCGCCGATCGGTGCCGCCTCGTCGAGCAGCGCGTTGATATCGCTCGCCATGCCCGAGACCAATGCGATCTCGACAAAGATCAGCGGCTCGTCGGGCATGCGCGGGTGGAAGAAGGCAAAGCAGCGGCGGTCGGCCTCGAGCCGGTTTTTCAGATCGGTCCAGCTGCGGATCTCATGCACTGCCTCGTAAACCATCAGCTTTTCCAGGAGCGCCGCTGGCGATTCCCAGCCGATCCGTTTCAGCTCGAGAAAGCCGATGTCAAACCAATTGCCCAGGAGCCGCCGCAAATCCTCTTCGAGACCGTGCAGCAACGGGTCGCGCCGGCCGAGATCGATCAGCTCCGCCCGCCGGTCGACGAGGAATTTGACGCCCTCGGGCAACGCGTTGAACTGGCGCAAGAGGGTGATGCGCGGCGGTTCGAGGGCGTTGCGCAGCTCGCGCTCGGCCACGGCCCGCGCGGCTGCTCCCTCGGCCCGCGACAGCACCGCGCAGCAGCGGTCGATCGCGTCGCGATCGACATCGAAGTCGCCGGCCAGGAGGCGCAGAAAACGCTCGCGCCCGTCGGCGTCGAGCAAGAGATAGGTGCGGCCGAGATCGGCAGCCCGCGCCCGCGACGTCACCTCACCACCGCGGCCGTCGAGGCAGCGCAGCATCTGCTCGCGCAGCCTGCCAGCGTCGTCGCCGGACAATTCGGGGCGCGGCGTGCGGGTCAGCACCCCGCGTGCGGACAGCGCGATATCACGCCACGCGGTGCGCAGATTGGTCAACGTCCGGTCGAAAACGCCCTCGAAAAAACCGACGGGTGGACGATCGCTCATGACAGGGGGGCGGGCTGTGGCGAAGGCGGACAGAGACGCGACGGCGGGGTCGCCGTCAACCCCCAAGCGGGCGCGCCCGCCCGCCGGCAACGAGATCGCGCAGCGCCGGGGCGAGTGCCGCGACCAGATCCTCGGCGACCAGCCCGGCGCCAACCCGGCTCGCGGCGTCGCCGTGCAGCCAGACCGCCGCGGCGGCTGCCGCATAGGGATCGAAGCCCTGCGTCAGCAAACCCAGCACCATCCCGGCCAGCACATCGCCGCTGCCGGCGGTGGCGAGATCGGGCGGCGCATTATTGTTGATCGCGACCCGTCCGTCCGGAGCGGCGACCACGGTGTCGGCGCCCTTGAGCACAATGACGGCGCCGCTCTGGCGCGCCGCCGCGCGGGCCCGCTCCGGTTTGCTGCCGCTAATCTTGAAGAGGCGGGCGAACTCGCCCTCATGCGGGGTCAGCACGACCGGCGAGCGGATCGCCGTGAACAGGGCTCGCGGATCGTCGGCAAAAGAGGTCAGCGCATCGGCATCGAGCACCGCCTGCTTCCCGGCGGCGAGAATCGCCAGCGCCAGCTCGCGGGTTTCCCGGCCGACCCCGGCCCCGGGCCCGATCGCCGCGGCATTGCGCCGCGGGTCGGCGAGCAATCCGCGGACATCGCCGAGCCCCCTCACCGGATGGACGATGACACCGGTGAGCGCCGCGGCGTAGATCGCAAACACCGCCTCGGGGGCGGCGAGCGTAACCAGCCCGGCTCCGAGACGGGCGGCGCTGGCAGCGACCAGACGCCCGGCCCCGGTCATCACTGCGCCACCAACAACGAGCCCATGGCCGCGGGTATATTTGTGGCCGTCGAGACCGGGCCGCGGCAATCGCGCAGCCCACCAGCCCGGATCGTTCACGGCGGTGTCCGGGGCGACCCGGTCGAGCACCGCGTCCGGGATGCCGATCGGCGCCAACACAGTCTCGCCGCAATGGACCCGCCCGGGCAGCAGCACATGGCCCGGCTTTTTGCGGAAGAACGTGACGGTCAATGCCGCCTGCGGTGCAGCCCCGCGAACCTCGCCGCTGGCCCCGTCGATGCCGCTCGGCATATCAACCGCGACGACCGGAACGGCGCGCCGGCCCAGCGCCTCGACAACAGCGCGGGCAGTACCATCAACCGGGCGCGCCAGCCCGGCGCCAAAGATGGCGTCGATCACGAGACCGGCCCCGTCGAGAGCCGTCGGCGTCAGCGGCTCGACCGCTCCCCGCCAGCGGGCGGCGGCCGCGGCCGCGTCGCCGCGCAGCGCCCCAGGCGCGCCGAGCGAGGCCAACCGCACCGCCCAGCCA
>JBOHME010000002.1:0-115789 GCA_050729795.1 Allostellaceae bacterium
CCCCGGCCAGTATTTCGACAAGAAAACCGGGCTCAACTACAACATGATGCGCGACTACGACCCCTCGACCGGAAGATATGTGCAGAGCGACCCGATCGGGCTGCAGGGTGGGGTGAATACGTATGCGTATGTGGCTGATGATCCTATCGAAGGAGAGGATGCCGCCGGGCTGAGCGAGTCCAAAAACACTTGGGAGAGTCTCGTTGAGTATCTCTCTTCGGTTGCGGAAGAAGGTAAGGGTTTGGTGCTAGGCGCTTGCAGCAAAGCCGAAGGAGCGGCAGCCGGTTTTCTCCAGAGCCTTCGGGCGCCGGCCACGGTCGTTAGCTCAAATCCTCAGGCGACATCTAACTCTGTACAAGAAACTTTAAATCCTGTGGGCTATCAACAAAGCATCCAAGTTTGGTACGCGACGCATACCTCGCCACCTCCTGCAATTATTCAAGGCCAGCAAACCGGAAATAACCAATTTCAAACTCCCCAATAAGATGTCCCTGTCCCGGAAGTAGTACGCGCAGGGCACGTGTACCGCTGCCATCGGAAGGCAGGACGGTTGAGCGGCGCAAAATCCATCGCATGGTGGGGGGATGGCGGGTTTCGCAGGCGCAACCCGCCTTCGGCGGCTGGTCGCGGGTCGTCACAGTCCGAGTTGGAGGCAAACGGCGCGTTCGACGGCGGTCATGTCGTCGGCGCCAAGGCGGCCGGCGCGGCTGCGCAGGCGCAGCTTGCTGACCGTGCTCAGCTGGTCCGCCATCGCCTTGCGTTGCCCGCCGCGCAAGCTGACATAGGCTTCGGACGGGTAGAGCCGCCCGACATTGCTGGTCAGCGGCACCACCTGGACCCGATTTAATTCACGGTTCGCAACATCGTTGCTGATCACCACCGCGGGCCGGGTCTTGCGCATCTCTCCACCGACCGAAGGGTCGAACGCCACCCACCAGACCTCGCCGCGCTGCGGCGGGCTATCTGGGCTCATCGGCAATGTCTCCGGTCAGGTTTTCGACCCATTCCGCGGCGTTGCGTTCGCGCTCTTCATCTGCCGCCATCGCCCGATAGCCCTCGGTCAACTCCGATTGCAACACGTGCGGACGAGCGAGGTCGTTGAGAAATCGGCTGATCCGCCGCCGCCCGACAACGCTGTGCAGCCCGGCGTAAACCTCGTCATCGATCGTGATGGTCAGTTTTTTCGACATGGCGCCTTCCTATACGTGCTCAACACGTATAGCGTGCGCTGGCGAAATCCGAAAGCTATTGGCGCCGTACACTATGCTCAGCGTCCCGCATGACCCTACGCGAAGGAGCCCCGGCATGCTCGCCAATATTCCCGCGACGCAGAACGTCATCGAGATCAGGGAGCCAGGCGGGCCGGAGGTGCTGGTGCCGGCGACCCGGCCGGTGCCGGAGCCGAAAGCGGGCGAAGTCCTGATCCGCATCGCCGCTGCCGGGGTCAACCGCGCCGATTGCCTGCAGCGCCTGGGGCGCTACCCGATGCCGCCGGGTGCGCCCGATATTCCTGGCCTCGAATGCTCCGGCACGATCGTGCGGCTCGGCGACGGCGTGACCCAA
Organism: Allostellaceae bacterium; assembly: GCA_050729795.1. Lineage (GTDB taxonomy): Bacteria > Pseudomonadota > Alphaproteobacteria > ATCC43930 > CGMCC-115725 > AP-15. The sequence continues at coordinate 1,564 of JBOHME010000002.1, forward strand.
TGGCAGGAGGGCGACCAGGTCTGCGCGCTGATGATTGGCGACGGCTATGGCGAATATGCCGCGGTCCCGGCGGTGCAATGTCTGCCGGTGCCGCCGGGCGTCAGCCTTATCGATGCCGGCGGATTGATGGAGACGTTCTGCACGGTGTGGACCAATGTGTTCGACCGCATCCATCTGAAGTCGGGCGAGGTGCTATTGCAGCAGGGCGGGTCGAGCGGCATCGGCATCACCGCGATCCAGCTGGCCAAGGCGTTCGGCGCCAAGGTGCTGGCGACGGCGGGCACCGACGAGAAATGCGCTGCCTGCCGCGACTATGGCGCCGATATCGCGATCAACTACCGCACGCAGGATTTTGTCGAGATCGGCAAGAAATTTACCAATGGCCGCGGCGTCGATGCGATTTTCGACATGGTCGGCGGCGACTATATTCCGCGCGAGCTCGACCTGTTGGCGCGCGAGGGACGGCTGTGCTTTGTGGCGCTGATGCACGGGACCAGGATCGAAGCCGATTTCGGGCTGATCCAGAGAAAGCACCTGACCGTCACCGGCTCGACCCTGCGCGGGCGCACGGTCGCGCAAAAGGCGGCGATCGTCGCGGCACTGAAGGACAAGGTCTGGCCATTATGGGCAGAGGGCAAATTGCGCCCATGCACCTACCAGATCTTTCTATTGGCCGAGGCCGCGGACGCGCACCGGCTGATGGAATCGAGCCGGCACATCGGCAAGATCCTGCTGGTGCCCTAGCGCCGGCGGCCTGCGCGGGGCTCGCGGCTGGTCTGCGACCCTTCCAAAGCGGTCCACGGCACGCGATCTCATGGCTCATGAGCGGGGCGACAGCCGCCCCGCGATCCGGAGATCCTTCGATGATCGAAAAGCGATCCTTTGCCAGCCTCGGCGGAGCAAACCATGGCTGGCTCGACACGCGGCATCACTTCTCGTTTGCCGATTACCAGGACCCCGAGCGGATGAATTGGGGCCGGCTGCGGGTGTGGAACGACGACGCGATCGCGCCCGACACCGGCTTTCCGCCGCATCCGCACGCCGACATGGAGATCATCACCTATGTGCGCGAGGGAGCGGTGACGCACCAGGACAGCCTCGGCAACAAGGGCCGCACCGAGGCAGGCGACGTGCAGGTGATGAGCGCCGGCAGCGGCATCCGTCATGCCGAATACAACCGCGAGCGCGGCACCGCGACGTTGTTCCAGATCTGGATCCTGCCGACGAGCCGCGGCGGCGCACCGAGCTGGGGCACAAGACCGTTTCCAAAGGGCGACCGCGCCGGCCGGTTCGTGGTGCTCGCCAGCGGCTTTGCCGAGGACAGTGAGGCGCTGCCGATCCGCAGCGACGCGCGCGTGCTCGGCGCCACGCTCAATGCCGGCCAAACCGTGGATTACCCGCTCGGCACGGCACGGCACGGCTATCTGGTGCCGGCCAAGGGCCGGGTCGAAGTCAATGGTGTCACGCTCGATGCCCGCGACGGGGCCGCCATCCGCGACGAAGCGGGGCTGCGCATCCATGCGCTCGACGAGGCTGAGCTGGTGCTGGTCGACGCCGCCTGAGCGTCAGCGCGCGAGCTCCAGGGGCCGTGCCGCGGTCGCGCTGCGACCGGCATGACCAGCAGCAAACCGCGGGAGCAGGCTATCGCCGGTCCAGCTGGTCGCGCCGCCGGCCCCGACGAGCTCGCACACCGTGGGCGCGATATCGAGGATCGACACCGGTTCGCGATGCACCCGATGCTCGCCGCCTCGGATCCATAAGACGCCTTCGGGATGATGTCGCGCGCTCTTGACCGCATCTATCGGATAGAGCGCGTCAAAGAAGCCGAGCGCGCCATTATGCCCCGGAACGCCGCTCAGCACCGCGTCGGGCTCGACTGTGTCGAAGATCTGGCAGCCAAAGCACAAAGAAGCCTCACCCGAGAGCTCGGCTGCGAAGATCTGGCGATCTCCCACAAGAGGTGCGCGACAGGCTACGGCGGCGCGCTCGGCCGTCGCGCGATCGACAAAACGCATCATGTACATGTGCGTCATGATCGGCTCGATCATGACCGGGGCGATGCCGATCAGACGGCAGAGCCCCGCAGGATCACGCAGCCGATAGAAGTGTTGCCCACCGCGGTCTTCGCGGGTCAAAAAAGGCTGCTGGCTCAGCGCCGAGCACAGGATCAGCACGGTCTCCTTTCCGGCCAGCGCCATAAAGCTCTGGAGCAGCCGGTCCATCGCCTGATAGCCGAACAACACGGCGTCGCCATAGGTTTCCCGCTCCGCCGCCGAGGGTTTGATCGAGAACGGGCCGGGGTCCATGTGGCGCCAATAAGCATGCTGCAGATGCGCGGTACTGTTGATGAAGAAGGTAGCGAAATCCGGTCGCAGCCTCCGGTAGTAATGGCGGAACACATCGAGCTGCAGCAGATCGAGCAGCGCTACCCGCTTCCACGACACATCCTTGCCGCCGAGCCGCTCGCGGACCAGCTGGTGCAGGATCGCCGCAACACTCTGCGCCGACAGGCCGTGGCGGCCGAGAAAGGAGAGGAACCCGGCGAGCTGGCGGCGCGGGACCGCGGCGAGGCCCCGGCTATATTCCTGGACCCCGCGGCCGACCACCGCCTTGAACGCCTCGAGCGCGACGGGATAAGCGGGTTCGGCGACGCACCACGGGTCAGGCAAAAAGAACGTCCCTGGGCCCGAAATCGCCCGAGCGTTCATGCTCGAGCAGTTCATGACCGATTTGCCGAGCCGGTGCAGCTCGTGCCACAGATCCGGGTGACCCGCTTTCGGCCCGTCGGTCAGGTGAAAGACCTGGTGCTGATGGTAGGGCAGGCCGGTATGGATCGAATACCACTGGATCCATGGTTCGAGATGGGCCGGATCGGGATCGTCGGCAACCGTGGTGAACACCTGCGACGCCCGATAAAACGCGGCAAAATTCGGCAACTTCCCGGCGGCGATCCACCGCTCGAGCAGCGGCGGGCAAATCTCGTTGAATTCCAGTAAGATCACGTTATGCATTTACCATCCTCGGCAGTTCTCCGCTGCGAGGCCCGCTGCGCGCAATCGCCTTCGCTCACCCGCTCGCTGGGCATTTAATAGCCGTCAATTCTATCACGATAGCTGATGCCGGCAAAGCAATAGCGTGGTTACCCAAAGGTACGATCTGGTCGGGTTGGTCCGACAATCGCCGCGAGATTACTCGCCAACGATCAGCCTTATCGTCGTGACCCCACCGCCGAGCACGTCGCGCATCCGGATCTGCCAGGGTCCGGATGGGTCGTTGACGGCCAGCGGCAGGGTCGCCGTGGCACTCCCGTCGGACAACAACAGGTTTCGGGAATAAGGGGTGACCACCTGACCGGCGGGGTCGATCACTTCGAGCCGCACGACATCGATCGTTCCCGGCAGGCCCGAGCGCACGGTAAACGTGGGGCTGTTGCCGAGACGCGCCCGGCCCGGTCCGGCGAGCACCGGGGTTGGAAGCTTCTCCGGTGACAATGCCAGGAGGACGGGTTCAACGGGTCCGAGACTGAGGGCAACCCTGACGGTCCGGCCGAGTGCCCGCCCGGCCCGGAGATCGTAGACTTCGAGCGGCTGCGGCAACGCAACGACAACCCTCTCCTGGCTGCTGGCGCCGCCTGGGGCTGGCCGATCGCCGAGGGGTCCGAGACCCTCGCGCTGCAGGGCGAGGATCGTCACCGGCCCATTCTCGAACAAATAGGTGTCGAGATCACCGGGCCGGATCCCGCCGGTCCCGGAAACGGTGATTTGCGGGGTGACGCCGGCAGCCGCGAAAATCCGGGCGGTCGGCGCCAAATTGGCGGTGGTGTCGTCGGCGAAGGACAGATCGAAGGCACCGCCCCGGCCGAACCCATGCCCGCGGCCGGTGTCAGCGGTATTTCCCGAAAACACGTCGGCGAGCAGAGGTCGCGGCAATTTGCGGCCATGCGCATCGAATTGTCCGGGCACGCCAGCGGCGATCGCAATGCCGCCCTGCGCGACAAAATCGCCGATCGCGCGCGCCGCTGCTGGCGATAATGCGATCGCGTCGGGCAGCATCAGCACACGGTCACGGCTCCGTTGCAGCGCGCCGCGGGCGACATCCGCGGCAGCGACGAAGTTCGGCTCGATCCCGAGTTGTTCGGCGGTGCGGGTGAAGCTGCAAGCGGCGGTCCGCGGGCGGGATCCGAGCGATGGATCGTCCGCCGCTGCCGGGCCGCGCGCGAGACGGTCCAAGAGCCAGGCGATCCGCAGGCTCGGCTGCGAATAGAGCACCGCCACCCTGTCGGTGTGCCTCCTGATGCTGATCAGCAGCGCGCCGAGCCCGTGACGCAGCGCCGCGAAATCGGCGGCGGTCTCCTGTCCGCGCGGGCCGAGGTGCCCGTCGGTGCCGACGAATTCGTGGTTCGGGTCCCACAGGATCACCCCGCGAGTGCCGCGCAGCAGCTCGCGCCAGGTCAGATAGGCCGCCTGCGCGCCGGTTGCGGCGATCGTCGTCAGCAGCACGAGCTTCGGATTGAACGAGCGCAGCATCTCGATGTCGCAGCCGAAATCGTAAGGCTCCATGACATCGACCGCGTGCACCAGCCGCGGATAGTCGTAACCGCCCCAGCCCGGGATCTGCACGCCCTCGATTGCCGACCGCGCCCCGGGATCGGCGGCGTGAATAGCGGTAGTGCCGGACCCGAGCGCACCGGCAAACGCGGCATCCATCCAATCCTTGAAATCGGCCCAGGCCGCGAAATCCTGGTCGGAACGGCGCAGCGCCTGCTGCGTCGTGATCGGCACGACCGCGTCCCAGCCAGCGAAATCCGTGCCCCATTCGTGGTTTAGCGCAGCGAGCGAGGCGTAGCGCCGGCGCAGCCACACACGCATCGCGGCGAGCGACGGTGGTGAGAAATCGAAATCCCAGGGCTGCGCCAGATCGGCGATCCCGGTTTCGTCGCCGAGATCGTAGTAGAGCGGCCGATAAGGGCGCAGAGCGATGACGGTGCGGGTCAGCCGGGTGCGGATCTTGGAAAGCCACTCGGGATCGGAAAGGCTCGGGTCGCGCAGAAAGGCGGTGAGATCGTCGGGCCGGCGGCGGTGCAGCGCCTCGATCGCCGCGAAGCGCCAACCGACCGCGTGCTCAGCCGACCAGCGGTGGTAGGCAGAGTAGAAATCGGTGGCGATGTTTTCGACGTAAAAGCGCAGATCCTGACCGAGTAGCGGCGCCAGCTCGGCTGCGTCATAGGGTTCGCCCGGCTGGTGGCCGGCTTCGACCATGCCAGCGGTGACACCGAGCTGCTTCAGCGTCCGATAGGCGGCCGCGGTCTGAGGCTGCCACATGATGATCTGGTAGTCGCGCCAACCCGCGGCGGGTGGCGTGGCGATAAACAAAGCGGCGAGCTCGCGGTGCCGATCGGTGCGGCCGCCATTGGCGGCGGGACCGGTCAGCGACAGACGCGCAGTGAGCCGGTTCAGCACCGCCACGGCGCGGCGCAGGTCGAGAGTGAAGGTCACCTGCGTCGCGCTGTCGAGATCGAGCGGGATGCGGTGCTGCTCGACCACGCGCCCGTCGGCGTCGGTCCACGCGATGTCGAGATGGCCGCGTCCGCTCGCCGGCGGCTCGAACCGATAGACGACCGTGGCTGCCGCGTTCCGTTCCGCCGATTTTGGCATGACGAGCTCGTCGGCCGCTGCCGCACTACCGCCGAGGATGCCCGCCGCCGCGAGCGCCGCGATGATCAGCCGCCCGCCCCGTCTCGCTGCTCCCAGCATCGCCGCCCTTCCGGCGCGCTCCGACTGCCGGCTTTCGATTGACAGTGTCGCAGGCGTCCCTATAGTGCGCCGCTCGCGCCCGGAAGAGCCGGCGCAGGCGTGGCCGCGGCGATCCCCGTTGGCCGCGGCAACCCAAATCGGCAGTGCTTATGTTTGCAGTGATCCGCACCGGCGGCAAGCAGTACAAGGTCGCCAAGGACGATCTGATCACGGTCGAAAAGCTCGCCGGCGAGCCGGGTGACGCGGTCGCCTTTGATCAAGTGCTGATGATCGGCGACGGGGCGGAGATCGCCGCCGGCGCGCCGCTGGTGGCGGGGGCCACGGTCGGCGCCACCGTCGTCGAGCAGAGCCGGGCGGCCAAGATCATCGTCTTCAAGAAGAAGCGGCGGCACAATTACCGGCGCAAAAAGGGCCACCGCCAGTACCAGACCATATTGCGGATCACCGAGATCACGCCCGCGGCGGAGCGGCCAGGAGCGACCGATGGCGCATAAAAAGGCCGGCGGGTCGTCGCGCAACGGCCGCGACAGCCGCGGACGGCGGCTCGGCGTCAAGAAATTCGGCGGCGAGGCGGTGATCCCCGGCAATATCATCGTGCGCCAGCGCGGCACCAAGTTTCACCCGGGTCCGCATGTTGGCATCGGCCGGGACCACACACTGTTCGCGACGATCGTCGGAGCCGTTCGCTTTCACAAAGGGCTCGCCGGCCGTACCTATGTATCGGTGGTGCCGCCGGTGGCACCCACCCCGGCCGAAGCCGCCGAGTAGCCGTTCCCGAGCGCCGCAGCCCGAGGGGGGACGGCGTGGCCGTTCCCCTTTTTTGTGGGCGCCTGCGATGCGATTTCTCGACCAGTGCAAGATTTACCTGAAAAGCGGTGACGGCGGCGCCGGCTCGGCCAGTTTCCGCCGCGAGAAGTTTATCGAGTTCGGCGGCCCCGATGGCGGCGATGGCGGCAAGGGCGGCGACATCGTGTTTGTCGCGGCGGACAATCTGAACACGCTGATCGATTACCGTTATCGACAGCATTTCCGGGCAGCGAACGGCCGCGGCGGGGCCGGGCGCGAAAAGACCGGCGCGCGTGCCCGAGATCTGGTCCTGACCGTGCCGGTCGGCACCGAGATCATCGAGGAGAACAAGGAGCTCGTGCTGGCCGATCTGACCCGTGCCGGCGAGCGCCTCGTCTTGCTGCGCGGCGGCGATGGCGGCTTTGGCAACACCCACTACAAGAGCTCGACCAATCGCGCGCCGCGCCGTGCCGATCCCGGCTGGCCGGGCCGGGAGGCGTGGGTATGGCTGCAGCTGAAGCTGATCGCCGATGTCGGGCTTGTCGGACTGCCCAACGCCGGCAAATCGACGTTTCTCGCCGCGGTATCGCACGCGCGGCCGAAGATCGCCGAGTATCCGTTCACGACGCTGAAGCCGCAGCTCGGCGTGGTGCGGCTCGACGACCGCGAATTTGTGTTGGCTGATCTGCCCGGACTGATCGAGGGGGCGAGCGACGGGGTCGGCATCGGCACGCGTTTTCTTGGCCATGTCGAGCGCTGCGCGGTGATCCTGCATCTGATCGACGGCACGCTCGACGATGTCGCCACCGCTTATCGGGTGATCCGCCACGAGCTCGCCGCCTATGGTCACGGTCTCGCCGGCAAGCCGGAAATCGTCGGGCTGAACAAGATCGACGCGCTCGATTCGGCAACAGTGACGGCAAAGCTCGACGCGCTGCAGGATGGGCCCGGGCCGGGGCACCGGGTGTTGCCGCTATCCGCGGTCTCCGGCAGCGGGATTCGCGAGCTGCTGGCGGCGCTGTTCGCTGGGCTGGCGGCAAAAGACAGCGATGTCGCGCAGGCGGGCGCTCTTGCCGAAGCCACCTGATTGTTTTTTGCCGCACCGATTGGTGACGGGATGCCGCCACTCCTGTTCTTGGGAAACGATTGCTGCGGGGCGGTGCAACGAGAAGGAGGAGACTATCCCGCACTCTGATCGACGTTGACGGCAATCGGGGTAATCTAGCGCCTTCTGTCCGACCCGGGTTGGGGAGCGTCGCGTGAAGGCTTTCATTCTCGACACACTCCAGGAAGCGCGGTCGTCCTTGGACGCCTTGCTGAGCAATGATCCGGCAATCGATGCCATTGCCGAGGCCGGGCGGATCCTGGTGGCGGCATTGCGGCGCGGCGATCGGATCTTCAGTTGCGGCAATGGCGGTTCGATGTGTGATGCCATGCACTTCGCCGAGGAGCTTTCGGGCTGCTATCGACTCGACCGCAAGGCTTTGGCTGCGATCGCTATTAGCGATTCCAGTCATTTGAGCTGTGTCGCTAACGACTACGGGTATGAAAAGGTCTTCAGCCGCTATTTGGAGGCTCACGGGCGATCCGGCGACTGCTTGCTCGCCGTTAGCACGAGCGGCAGCAGCCCGAATATCGTGGCGGCGGCCGCGACCGCCAAGGTCCTGGGACTGGCAGTGATCGGGCTCACCGGCAGAGCCCGCTCGCCCCTCGGACAGATGGCCGAGATTGACATCTGCACTCCGGCCGGGCGGTTTGCCGACCGAATCCAGGAGCTTCATATCAAAGTCACCCACATCCTTATCGAGCTGGTCGAGCGGGAATTATTCCCGGAAAACTATGCCGAATGAGATGGCCTTCTCCGATTCCTTGCCAAAGCCAGATCGGCTCGGCGCCGGGAGCAGCATGGACCCCGCCGGACCCGCTGCGATAACTCCGGCCGGGGCGCTGGCCGGAGCGCGGCGGCTCGTCGTCAAGATCGGCTCGGCGCTGCTGGTCGCCGCGGATGGCGAGGTCAGGCGCCCGTGGCTCGATCTCTTGGCCGACGACGTGGCCCGGTGCCGCGCCCGCGGCCAGGATGTGATTCTCGTCTCGTCGGGTGCGATCGCGGTCGGCCGCCGCCATCTCGGGCTCGCCGGCAACCGGCTGCGCCTCGAGGAAAAGCAGGCGGCGGCGGCAACCGGGCAGATCCGCCTCGCGCACGCCTATCAGGAGGCGCTGGCGCGACACCGCATTACCGTCGCGCAGATCCTGCTGACCCTTGAGGACACTGAGGATCGGCGGCGGCATTTGAACGCGCGCGCCACCTTTGGCCAATTGCTGGGGCTGGGTGCGGTGCCGGTCGTCAACGAGAACGACACGATCGCCACCGCCGAGATCCGGTTTGGCGACAATGACCGGCTCGCCGCGCGGGTGGCGCAGATGACCAGCGCCGACGTCTTGGTGCTGCTGTCCGATATCGACGGGCTCTATACCGCTGATCCGCGCAAATATCCCGCTGCCCGCCACCTCGCGACCGTGCGCGACATCGGGCCCGAGATCGAGGCGATGGCCGGCGAAGCCGCACCCGGCTACAGCTCGGGCGGAATGGTGACCAAGCTCGCTGCCGCGCGGATCGCGATGAATGCCGGGTGCCACATGCTGATCGCGCGCGGCGCGCCGCTGCAGGATGCCGTGCCGGAGCCGCTTGCGGCGATCGAGGCCGGCGGCCGGGCGACCTTGTTTCTACCGCGCGGCGAGCCGATCTCGGCGCGCAAATCCTGGATCGCCGGGACCGTCGAGCCGTCCGGTAGCATCACCGTCGACGATGGCGCAGTGCTGGCATTGAACCGTGGGCGCAGTCTGTTGCCGGCCGGCATCGTCGCGGTCGAAGGGGTGTTCGAGCGCGGCGACGCGGTGGTGGTGCGCACCCGCACCGGGGCGGAGGCCGGCCGTGGGCTGTCGGCTTATTCGAGCGCCGACATTCGTCGCATCGCCGGGCACAAGAGTGGTGAAATCGCCGGCATACTCGGCTACCGTGGGCGCGACGAGATCATTCATCGCGACGATCTGGTGGTGACCGAACACCGATGACGCCGGACTCGATGCCATACACCGTGAACAGCGGACCCTCGCAGCATCATCACGCCGCGGTGCCCGATCCGGCGCTGGCCAGCGGAATGGCCGAGATCGGACAGCGCGCCCGTGCCGCTGCGGCGGTGCTGGCGACAGCCCCGGCGGCGGCCAAGACCGCGGCGTTGCGTGCCGCGGCGGCGGCGATCCGCGCCGGCGAAAAAGAAATTCTCGCCGCCAATAGCCGCGATATCGCCGAGGCCGAGGGCGAAGGGCTGGCACCGGTTCTGCGCGAGCGGCTGGCGCTCGATCCCAAACGGCTGGCGGCGATCGCCGCGGGGCTCGAAGCGATCGCCGAACTGCCCGATCCGGTCGGCCGCAGTCTCGGCCGCTGGAGCCGTCCCAACGGGCTCGATATCGAGCGGGTCGCGGTACCGCTCGGCGTCATCGGCATCATCTATGAGAGCCGGCCGAACGTGACCGCGGATGCCGGTGGGCTGGCGCTCAAATCCGGCAACGCGGCGATCCTGCGCGGCGGCTCGGAAAGCTTTCATTCGTCGCGCGCGCTGGTCGCGGCGCTCGCCGCGGGGCTGCGCGAAGCCGGTCTGCCCGAGACGGCGATCCAGCTGGTGCCGACCCGCGACCGCGCCGCGGTCGGGCTGATGCTCGCGATGAACGGGGTCATCGACATCATCGTCCCACGCGGCGGGGCCTCACTGATTGAGCGGGTGCAGCGCGAGAGTCGCATCCCGGTCATCGCCCATCTCGAAGGGCTGTGCCACACCTATATCGATGCCGCCGCCGATCCGCAGAAGGCGCGGGCGATCGTGCTCAACGCCAAGATGCGCCGGGTGTCGATCTGTGGCGCCACCGAAACGCTGCTGGTGGACCGGCGGGTGGCAGCGTCCCAGCTGCCGGCGATCCTGACCGACCTGCGGGCCGCGGGCTGTGAGTTGCGCGGCGATCCGGAGACGCTCAAGGTATACCCGGCGGCAGTGCCGGCGACCGAGGCGGATTGGCGCACCGAATATCTCGACGCGATCCTCGCCGTGCGGATCGTCGAGGGGGTCGGCGAGGCGATCGACCACATCAACCGCTGGGGTTCGCACCATACCGATGCGATCGTCACCGAGGATGCCGCCACCGCAGAGCGGTTTTTGTCCGAGATCGACAGCGCCATCGTTCTGGTCAACGCATCCACTCAGTTCGCCGATGGCGGCGAATTCGGCATGGGGGCGGAAATCGGCATCTCGACCCAGCGCCTGCCGCCGCGCGGCCCGGTCGGCGCCGAGCAGCTGACGACCTATAAGTATCTCGTCCGCGGCAACGGTCAGGTGCGGCCCTGACAGGCGCGACGACGCGCATCGAGATTGCTCCTTGCCGGCAAGGACGGCGCGGGCGAGTGGCGCGCCATCGCCGTATCGGGTTGTTGGGTGGCTCGTTCAACCCGGCGCATCAGGGGCATTTGCATCTGAGCCTGAATGCGCTCGCCCGGCTCGATCTCGACGAGGTGTGGTGGCTGGTGTCACCGCAGAACCCGTTGAAGCCGGCAGCCGGCATGGGCGAGTTTGCCGATCGGCTCGCTGCGGCGCGGCGGGTCGCCCGCTTGCATCCCCGGATCCGCGTCAGCGATCTGGAAAACCGGCTCGGCGGCAGCCACTACACGATCGATACGCTGGTCGCGCTCGTCCGCCGTTTCCCGCGCCTCCGCTTTGTCTGGCTGATGGGAGCGGACAATCTGGTGCAGCTGCGACACTGGCAGCGTTGGGCCGAGATCTTTGCGACCGTGCCAATCGCGGTGTTCGATCGTCCGTCCTACGCGCGCAAGGCGCTGGCCGGGCTTGCCGCCGCGCGGTTCGCCCGTTATCGGCTGCCGCAAGCGGCGGGGCGTCGCCTCGCCGAGGCCGAGCCGCCCGCCTGGGCGTTCTTCCACACTCCGCTCGACCCGAATTCGGCGACCGGCATCCGCACCGGTCGGCAATCGGAAGCCGTGACGGCCGATGTCGCCGAGCCCCGTGACGCGGCCATCACGCCGCTGGTGCCCCGCGCGCGGGCGCCGCGCCTCCCGCGCCTGACCCCGCGTGAGCTCCTCGCTCTGATCATCACGACGCTGGAAGACGGGAAGGCCGAGGAATTGGTTACGATCGAGCTCGCCGGCAAGACGACGATCGCCGACCATATGGTGGTCGCTACCGGCCGCTCGGCGCGCCAGGTGGCGGCGCTGACCGAGCATCTCGAAGCGGCATTGCGGCATCGCGTGCGGGTGACGATCGAAGGCAAGGCGCAGGGCGACTGGGTGCTGATCGACGCCGGAGATGTCATCATCCACCTGTTCCGACCCGAGATTCGTGTCTATTACAACCTTGAAAAGCTGTGGAGCGAGGCGCTGCCCGACGCCGAGGCGCTCCGCCAATAGTGCCGGCACGATTGCTGGCCAAGCGCGCGGGCAGGATTGAGAGCTGCCGCGATCCGCTATCGCCTTCTTGCCATCGGCCGGCTGCGCAGCGGTCCGCTCCAGGAGCTGGCAGCGCTTTATGCGGCGCGGATTGTGCCGCCACCGATGATTGTCGAGCTCGACGATCGCCGTCGCCTGCCGGCGGCGCTCGTCAAGGAGCGGGAGGCGGCGCTGATCCTCGGCGCATTGCCCGCGGCTGTGCCGCTCATCGCACTCGACGCGCAGGGTGCGCCGTGGTCGAGCCGCGCGCTCGCCGACCGCTTGGCGCAGTGGCGCGACCATGGCGTTTCCGAACTTGCCTTTGCCATCGGCGGAGCGGAGGGGCTCGGCAGCGCGGTGCTGGAGCGGGCGAGGGAGGTGGTCTCGCTGGGTGCGATGACCTGGCCGCATCTCTTGGTTCGCGGCATGCTGCTCGAACAGCTCTACCGCGCCCAGCAGATCCTCGCCGGACACCCCTATCACCGGGAGTGAGCGATGTTCCGCATCGGCATCGATGTCGGCGGCACCTTTACCGATCTTGTCGCCATCGACGATCGAGGCGGCGCCACGCTCGAAAAAATCGCCTCGACGCCGGATGACCCTTCGGTCGGCGTGCTCGATGGGCTGCGCCTGCTGGCCGACCGGCTCAATTGCCCGCTCGCGGTGCTGCTCGCCGAAACGACCCGCATCGTTCATGGCACCACGGTAGCAACCAACGCGCTGCTGCAACGCACCGGGGCCCGCGTCGGTCTGTTGACCACCGAGGGTCATCGCGACGTGATCGAGATGCGCGAGGGGCTCAAGGACGACCGCTACAATCTGCGCGTGGCTCCGCCCGAGCAGCTGGTCCCGCGCCGGCTCCGGCTCGGGGTGCGCGAGCGGCTGCGCGCCGACAGCCGGGTCGAGACACCGCTCGATCGAGCCTCGCTCGAGCGCGCCGTGGCGCTCTTGAAAGAGCAGGCGGTCGAGGCGGTGGCGGTGTGCTTTCTGCACGCCTGGCGCGATCCACGCCATGAGCTGGCGACCCGCGCCGTCCTTGAGCGGGAGATGCCCACAGCCTACCTCTCGCTGTCGGCCGAAATCCTGCCACAGATCAAGGAGTTCGAGCGGGTTTCGACCACTGTCGTCAACGCCTATGTCGGCCCGGTCGTGGCGCGCTATCTGGACCGGCTCGATCGCCGCCTGCGGTCGGCCGGGTATTCCGGTTCGACCTTGATCATCCAGTCGCATGGTGGCGTTGTGCCGATCGCCGAGGCAGGGCGGCTGGCGGCCGGAGCGGTGCTGTCAGGGCCGGCCGGTGGGGTCGCAGGCGCCGTGCATGCGGCGGGGCTGTCGGGCGTCGGCGATCTCGTCGCCTTCGACATGGGCGGGACCAGCACCGATATTTCGCTGATTGTCCAGTCGCGGCCGACCTTGGCGAGCGGTCGCCGCGTCGCCGGCCATGCGATCGCGCTGAACAGTCTTGATATCGCCAGCATCGGCGCCGGTGGCGGCTCGATCGCGCGGGTCGATCCGGGCGGCATCTTGCATATCGGGCCGCAGAGCGCCGGCGCGGTGCCGGGCCCTGCCTGCTATGGCGGTGGCGGCAGCGCTGCAACCGTCACCGATGCCAACCTGCTGCTCGGCTATCTCGACGCGGATGGCTTTCTTGGCGGTCGCCGCCGGCTCGACACCGCTGCCGCGGCAACGGCCGTGGACGCGGTCGCGGCGAAGCTCGGCATCAGCCGCATTGCCGCGGCCGAGGGGATTCACCGCGTCGTCAACACCAGCATGGCTGAGGGCGTACGGCTCGTCTCGGTGCGGCGCGGCGTCGACCCACGGCGCTTCGCGCTGCTGGCCTTTGGCGGCGCCTCCGGTCTGCACGCGACCGCGGTCGCGCGCGCACTTGATCTCGAACGGGTGATCGTGCCGCGCACCGCCGCGGTGCTGTCGGCCTGGGGCATGCTGGCGACCGATCTGCGCTTTGAGGTGGCGCGCACCCATATCGGCGACGCGCAGGCGCTCGACGGTGCCGCGATCAAGCGGCTGTTCGGCGCAATGGAGACCGAAGCTCTCTCACGCCTGCGCGGCTCGTTTGCAGGGCCGGCGCGGGTCTCGCGCTCGGCCGAAATGCGCTATGGCGAACAGGTGTTCGAGATCGCAGTGCCGCTCGACGACGTCGATTGGTCGGTTCCCGACCCGCTGCCACAAATCGTCGAGCGCTTTCATCGCCGCCATGAGGAACTCTACACCTATTCGCTCCGCGATGAGCAGGCGGTGCTGGTCAATGCGCGCGTCGCCGTCAGCGGCATCCTCGAAGCCCCGCCGCGCGAAACCGCGCTGCCCGAGACGCCGCCGGCGCCGCCCCGCAGCGAGCGTGCGATCTGGCTCGGCACCTGGACCCCTGCGCCAGTCCATGATTTCGCGACGCTGGCGCCTGCGCAGATCATCGCCGGCCCGGCCTTGATCGAGGCAGCGATGACGACTGTGCTGCTGCGCCCTGGTGATCGCGCCGTGGTTAGTTGCCTCGGCTGGCTCGACATCGCCGTGCCCGCGCGCGCCTGAGGTTTCGCCGCGCACCGGCCGCGCTCCGGGTGGTGGCGCGCTCCACGCCGGAAATCAGCCGAGTGCCGCGGCGGCGCGGGCGATGCGCTCCGCCCGGTCGTGCTGCCGTGCCGCGGCTCGCGCGCGCACTGCGGCGACAATCTCGCGATCGGCCGTTTCGGGGGATCCCGCGGCAAAGGGTGGCGCCGGGTCGTATTCGATCGCCAGCTGGATCGCCTCGGCTGCGGTGCGGCCGGCAATGTCGGCGGCGACCGCGAGCGCCACGTCGATACCCGCGGTGACACCGCCACCGGTATAGAGATTGCCGTCGTGCACGATACGTTTGGCCATCGGCTCGGCGCCGAACGCCGGAAGAAACTCGCGCGACATCCAGTGCGTCGCGGCGCGCCGGCCGCGCAGCAGCCCGGCGGCGCCCAGCACCAGCGAGCCGGTGCAGATGCCGACGACGTAGCGCGCCGTCGCCGCAGTGGTGCGCAAAAACCCCAGAACCTCGCGATCTTCGAGCAACGGGTTGACGCCGGGCCCGCCGGGAACCAGCACCAGGTCGAGCGGCGGGCAATCGGTGAGGGTGGCCGTCGGCACGATCGCGAGCCCATGCTCGCTGCGCACCGGCTGCAAATCCCTCCACAGCAGCACGGTTTCGCTGCCGGGCAGCCGCGCCAGCACCTCGTAAGGGCCGGTCAGGTCGAGCTGGGTCAAGCCGGGAAACACCAGCATCCCGCTGCGAAAATCAGGCTCACGCATCGTCACCTCCCGCCCCGGCGGCCCTGCAGCAGCCAATCTTCATTTACCGATAAGGGCCCTTGTCGGCAACCGGGAGACGGCGATGCCAAAGATAATCACGCGCCCGGCGTTTGCTCGCGGCCTCGCGGCCTTGTGCGATCGCACGGCTGGGCATGGCCTGGCTGTTACGGCGCTGAGCCGGGGCGGTGCAACCTGCCGGGCAGCGGCAGCGGCGGCGTGCGGTGTCGATTTGCTGGCGTGCCGGATGAAATTCTGTCTATAACCCGCGCCCTGGCAGTCCCGTCTCGGCCCGCTTACGATGGTTGACGCCGAGCCGGCGCGGTTGCGACACCGCGAGGATTGGGCCGGGTCCCCGCAAGCGGTGCTGGCTCGGTGAACGGACCGGACGCATAGATGCCCGATACCGCGGTGGTTCCCACGCAAGCTCCGGCGAGGCTCGGTCAGAGCCTGGCGGTTGCCGCTCTCGGCGTCGTTTATGGCGATATCGGCACCTCGCCGCTCTACACCGTCAAGCAGTGCTTTGTGAACGCGGCGGTCAGCGACCTGCGTGTGTTCGGCGTCCTGTCGCTGATCGCCTGGGCGCTGATGCTGGTTGTTACCGTCAAATATGTGCTCGTTCTGATGCGCGCCGACAACCGCGGCGAGGGTGGCATTCTCGCGCTGATGGTGCTGGCGCTGCGCGCTGCGGCGGCGGGCCGCAACCGCTGGATCCTGTGGGCCGGGTTGTTCGGGGCAGCCCTGTTTTTTGGCGACGGGGTGATCACCCCGTCGATTTCTGTGCTCAGCGCTGCCGAGGGGCTGAAGGTCGCGACCCCAGCCCTTGAACCTTATGTTGTGCCGCTGACCCTGGTGCTGCTGATTGCGCTGTTCATCGTCCAGCGCCGCGGCACTGCTCTCGTCGGCCGCTATTTCGGGCCGGTCATGATCATCTGGTTCTCGGCGATCGGCGTGCTCGGCGGGGTTGAGATCGCCCGTCGTCCCGCGATCCTGCTCGCCGTCGATCCGCGCTATGCGATCGAGCTGTTCCTGCACGATCCGTGGCAAGCCTTTGTGCTGCTCGGCTCGGTCGTGCTGGCGGTGACCGGGGCCGAGGCGCTCTATGCCGATATGGGGCATTTCGGCCGCGGCCCGATCCGCCGGGCGTGGCTGCGCTTTGTCTTTCCTGCCTTGTTGCTGAACTATTTCGGGCAGGGCGCGCTGCTCCTGGCGCAGCCGGGTGCCGTTGAAAATCCGTTCTTTCACCTGGCACCGGGGTGGGCCGTCTATCCGCTCGTGGTGCTGGCGTCGGGCGCCACGGTTATCGCCTCGCAGGCGGTCATCTCCGGCGCGTTCTCGATCGCCCGCCAGGCGGTGCAGCTCGGCTATCTGCCGCGGATGGAGGTGCGACACACCTCCGAGCAGGAGATCGGCCAGGTCTATGTCCCGGCGATGAACGGCATCTTGCTCGTCGCGGTGGTGGTGACGGTGCTCGGTTTCCGCTCGTCGGACGCTCTGGGTGGCGCCTACGGGATCGCGGTGACCGGGACGATGACGGTCACGACGATCCTCGCCTTTGTCTATCTGCGCTGGGGTGCAGGCTGGCGGTTGTGGCGGCTGATCCCGATGTTCGTGCTGTTTCTCGTCGTTGATCTGTTCTTCTTTGGCGCCAATCTCTTGAAGATCATCGATGGCGGCTGGTTTCCGTTGGCCATTGCCGTGTCGATCTACACGGTCATGATGGCTTGGCTGTGGGGCCGGCGGCGCATGGCGACGCAGCGCGCGAGCGGAGCGTTGCCGCTGGTGACGCTGCTCGAGACGCTGCAGCCCGACCACCCGGTGCGGGTGCCCGGCACCGCCATCTACATGACGGCACGGGTCGACAATGTGCCCGCCGCCCTATTGCACAACATGAAGCACAACAAGATCCTGCACGAGCGCGACGTCTTGATGACCGTGCGCACCGAGGACGTGCCGCGCCTGCCGGAAGCTGACCGGCTGCAGATCAATCATCTCGGGCAGAATTTCCACACCGTCACGATCCGCTATGGCTTTCTCGAGGAGCCGGATATCCCGCGCGCGCTGGCGCTGTGCCGGGTCGGCGGGTTTCGCTTCAACCTGATGGAAACCTCGTTTTTTGTCGGGCGGGAAAAGATCGTCGCCAAGCGGCCATCCGGCATGCTGCTGCCGTTCAAAAAGCTGTTCATCCTCTTATCGAACATGGCGCTCGACGCAACCGAGTTCTTCCGCATTCCGATCAACCGCATCGTCGAGCTGGGCGGCCAAGTCGAGCTGTGAGCGGCGGCCCGCTCACTCCCGAGACAGTCCGGGCCCCAGGCGCTGTCGTCAGTGGGTGCTGCTGTCAGTGGGCGCCGTCGTCAGTGGGCGCGACCGTCAGTGAATCTCTTCCTGCTCGTCGAACGCCTGGCGCAACCGCGCGATCGAAAAGCCCGGCGCCTTGGCGGCGTCGATGATGACCTTTTCGCGGCGGGTCAGCAGCGCCACCGCCGCCGGCAATTCGGCGATCGCCTCGGGTGGGATGACCACCGCGCCGTGGCGGTCAGCGTGGATCACATCATTGGGCGATACGATCATGCCGGCGACACTGACGGTGCCGCCAAAATCGACGAGATGGACATGCGCGTGCGACGGCATGATCGAGCCGGCGAGCACAAAAAAGCCGCTGGCCATCGCGTCGAGGTCGCGCACCGAGCCGTCGGTGACGACACCGACGCAGCCGAGGCCCTTGTGGACATTGGTCTGCACCTCGCCCCAGAACGCGCCAAAGCCCAAATCCGGCGCGTCGAGGTCCTGGATCACCGCAATGCTCGGCGCGGGCGGCGCTGCGATCCGCTCGTAATAGGCGAGCCGTACCTCCTGCGCTTGCGCGCGGCTGCGCGGATGCGGCTCGCGCGAGCGGATGATCGCGGTGCGAGCAAACGCCACCACCGGCTTCAGCTCCGGGAACGGCGCGACCAATGGCCGGCGGATAAAGCCGGTGGCGCGGCGCGCCGGCACCACGAGCTCGAGCGCGTTGCAGATTGTCGGCGTGTCAAACGCCCGCAATGCTTGGAAAGCGGCGGGATCGGGCAGGCTCGGCATCAGATGTCCTCCGGCGGCGGATTGTCGTGGCCCACGCTTTATTGGAGAATGACCGGCGCCAGCAAGGCTTTTTCACGGTGCGGTGAAACCCGAGGAGAACCTACATGGCCGAGTGCGACGCGGAGCGGATCAAGAAGATGCGGCGGCCGACCGGCCTGCCGTTCCATATCGGCAAGATCGGGCATGTCGTGCTGAATGTGCGCGACGTCGAGCGCTCGGTGCGGTTCTACACCGAAATCCTCGGGTTTGAGATTTCCGATGTCTATCCGGAAGAGATGGTTCCGGGCGGGATGGCGTTCCTGCGCTGCAATCCCGACCATCACGGCATGGCACTGGTCGGCGGCATGGCGGCCGAGGCAGCCAACAGCGAGCTCAATCACATCGCCTTCGAGGTCGCCACCCTCGACGAGGTGTTGCGGGTGCGCGATCATCTGCGCCGTCACCGGGTGACGATCGATTTTGAGGGGCGCCGTCGCGCCGGTTGCCAGATCGCGGTCGAATTTCGTGACCCGGATAATCACCGGCTCGAAATCTATTGGGGGATCGACCAGATCGGCAGCGACGGCGGGGTGCGTCCGGCCGCCGAATGGAAGGGTGCGCGCAGCCTCGAAGCCGCGCTCGCCGACCCGGTGCGCGGGCAGGATACGACGCTCCACGATGCTTCGCTGGGTGTGCGCTGAGCCGGCCGCGGCGCATGGCGAGCGCCGCCTGCGACGCCATCGCGGTTGCGGTCGCGGCACCGGCCGGGCATGGTAAGGGATGACCGAGGAACGCTCGGCTGCGGCGGCCACCGACCCCTCTTACACCGTCACAGTGCGCGGTCTCGTGCTGATGTGCAGCATCGGCATCCGCCGGCGGGAGCGCGAGCGCAAGCAGCGCGTGCGGGTGTCGGTCGATCTGACCGCGGCACCATCCGCAGCAACGCCCGGCGAGGACCGCCGGCGGATCATCAACTACGAGAAGATCGTTGCGGCGATCCGCGAGATCGCCGAGGGCGGGCACATCGATTTGTGCGAGGGATTTGCCGAGCGGGTCTGCAATGCGTGCTTTACCGATCCGCGGGTCGGGCGGGTTCGGGTATGGGTCGAGAAGCTCGATGTGTTCGCCGAGGCGGACGGCGTCGGTGCGATCCTCGAGCGCAGCCGCCCGGCTCCCCCAGCCTGAGCGATAGTCCGCTGAGCGATGCCTGAGATATCCCGGGCTGCCGCCCCGGCGATCCTCGGGATCGTCAACCTCACCGAGGATTCGTTTTCCGATGGTGGGCTTTACCTCGATCCCGCCGCGGCGCTCGCTCATGCGCGATCGCTCGCCGCGGCTGGCGCGCAGATCATCGATCTCGGCGCCGCCGCCAGCAATGTCGATGCAAAGCCGGTCGCTGCTGCCGAGGAGATCGGCCGCCTCGATCCGCTGATCGCGGCGCTCGCGGCCGACGGCATCCCGGTCTCGGTCGACAGCTTCACGCCGCAGGTGCAGCGCTTTGCAATCCGGCGCGGCGTGGCTTTTCTGAACGATATCCACGGCTTTCCCGACCCGTCCCTGTATCCGGAGCTGGCCGCGGCCAGCTGTCGCCTCGTGGTCATGCACGCCGTACAGGGCCGCGGCCGGGCGCAGCGGATGGAGCTGTCGGCCGAAGAGGTGTGGGACCGCGTCAATGCGTTTTTCGACGAGCGGCTGGCGGCGCTGGAACATGCCGGGGTCGCCCGCGAGCGGCTGATCCTCGACCCCGGCATGGGGCTTTTCCTCTCCAGCCGGCCGGAAGCCTCGCTGCGGGTGCTAGCCGGGATCGGCGCGCTCAAATCCGCGTTCGGGTTGGCGGTCCTGGTCTCGGTGTCGCGCAAGTCGTTTTTGCGGGCCTTGACCGGACATGCGAGTGCAGCCGAGCTCGGCGCGGCGAGCCTCGCGGCCGAGCTCTACGCCGCCGAACATGGCGCCGACTATATCCGCACCCACGACCCGGCGGCGCTCGCCGATGCGCTCAAGATCACCGCGGCGCTGCGCGCCGGCACGGCACCGCGGGCCGCGCCCGGGTGAAGCGCGGCTCTTATGGCGGCGGCAGCGGCGCCTGCTGAAGCGGAGCACCGGGTGGGGGGGCGCCGGTTGCCGGATTGGCTCCCGGCGGCGGCGCCGGATAGGGGTAGGGCGGCGGCCCATACGGATAGGCATACGGTGGATAGGGGTAATAGCCTCCGGTATAGGGATCGTAGTAGCAGCCGGACAATCCGCCAAAGCCGGCCAGAGCGACCAGCAGCGAAAGCCACAGCCTCGATCGTCGCATCGTGTTCCTCATGGCTTGCCAGTGAACTTCGGATGCCGCTTTTCGCGAAATGCCCGCACCCCCTCGGCAAAATTGTCGCTTGCCGCACAGGCGGCGAAACTCTCGGCCTCGCGCCGCAGTTGCGCCTCGAACGCGTCGCCGATCGTCTGCTGCAGCAGCGCCTTGGTGCGTGCATAGGCGGTCGTCGGCCCGGCCGCCAGGCTCGCCGCCAGCGCCGCGGCCTCGCTCTGCAACCGGCCGGCCACCGTCAGCCGATTGACGAGACCGAGATCCAGCGCGTCCGCGGCCTCGAACCGCTCGCCGAGCAGCATCAGCTCGCTCGCCCGCTTGAGACCAACGACCGCCGGCAGCATCGCTGTCATGCCGCCATCGGGGCTGGTGCCGAGATTGATATAGCCGCAGCTAAAGACGGCATCCTCGGCGGCGATCGCCAAATCGGCGGCCAGCACCAGGCTGAGCCCAAACCCGGCGGCCGCACCCTGGACCGCGACGACAACCGGCTTTGGCATGTACCGCAGTCGGACCAGCAGCGGATGCAGCGCCTCGACGATCCGATAGAGGGCTGCGCGGCGCTGTTCGGGCGGCAGCTCGATCAGCCCGGCGAACATGCCGATATCACCACCGGCGCAGAAATGGGTCCCGGCACCGCGCAGCAGCACCGCTCGGGTGGCGTTGTCGTCGGCCGCGTCGGTCGCCGCGGCGACGAGCGCGTCGATCGTCTCGCGGTCGACGGCGTTGAGGACCTCCGGGCGGTTCAACACGATCTCCAAAACCGCGCCGCGTCGCTCGATGATCACCTTGGGCATCACTCGGCTTTCACCTTGGCATTGCTCGGCGGCGGGGCCGCGAGCGGCCCATGATCCGGCCGCTATGCGGGAAGCATAGCATGACCCACGCGATCCTGCGCGGCGGGCGACTGCTCGGCATCGCCGCGGGTGCCGCGGCACCTGCGGATTTTGCGACGGCGGGCGACTGTCGTCTCATTGGCTGCCGCTGAGATGCGGCGCGGACCCGGCTGGAGAGCGGCTCTGCTCATTCTCGCGCTCCTGCTCGGTCCGGCGATCGGCGGCCCGGCGGTCGGCGCGTCGGCGGCGCGGGCGATCGACTGGGCGCGGGCGCGGCGGGTCACCGTGGTCGAGGTCGAGTATCTCTTTTTGCCAAGCCACCTAGTGTTTCGCCGGGGTGTCGCCTACCGGCTGCATGTCGTCAACCGCGGCCGCGAAATCCACGAGCTGACCGCATCGGTGTTTTTCAAAACTGTCCTGCTGCACAATCCGGCGGCGCTGGACCCGGATCACAGCCAGCTCGTGGTCGATCCGGGCGCACAAAAGGACCTCTATTTCATCCCGGAACGGACGGGCCGCTATGATATGCGCTGCGCCGATCACGACTGGGCCGGGATGACCGGAGAGATCACCGTCAAATAGCGAGGCTGCGCGCTCCGGCGGGCTCAGCCAGTCGTGTAGCGCCGCTCGCCGGTCGAGGGACGATAGTAGACAGTGACCAATCTGCCGGTCTCGGGGTCGATAAAACGTTCGCCGGTAGTGTGCCAGCCGGGGCCGGGAAGACCGCCGGCGAGGCCGCGGTAGCGCCAGCGCTCGACGACGACGGCGCCGACCAAGATCAGGCCGGGCAACGCGAGGCGCAATGATGGACCGAGCCCACAGCCGCTGCTCGCGAGCGCAACCGCGCTCACACCGAGAGCAACGCCGACGACCAGGACCGCAACGCGAAGCACACTCATCCGGGCAAGGGCTCGACGACCGCCGCGGTTCCATAGGCGACGATCTCGCTCATCGTCTGGCCGATCTCGGCCGAATCAAAGCGCATCATCAGGATCGCGTTGGCGCCCATCGCGGTGGCGTTGGTGACGAGCCGGTCGATCGCATGGCGCCGCGCTTCTTCGAGCAGCTGCGTATATTCATGAATTTCGCCGCCGACGATCGAGCGCAGTCCGGCTACGATGTTGCCGCCGAGCCCGCGGCTGCGGACGACGACACCAAAACACTGGCCCTTGATCTCGGCGATACGGTGTCCGGGAAGGTTCTCGGTGGTTACGACGAGCATCGGGTTCTCCATCGGAGGGGGTTCGGCCGCCGCGGCATGAGCCTGACGCGGCAGCGGGAGCGGCAGTTGTGGTTCGATCGGATCGCCGCGGCACCATAGGCGGGTCGGGCTGCGGCGGTTGTAAGCAGGCTTATGATCATGGCGCTTACTAATGTGCAACCCTGCAATGATCAAACGCTTGGTTGCGGCTCGCCGCATCGCGGCGGTAGGGTGCGCGCGCGACGATCGGGAGAGGAACGGCGATGGCGGCGGGGACCGACTGGACCCGGAACGAGGTCGAGCTGGCCGGCAGAAAGGTGCATTTTGCGCGCGCCGGCAGCGGGCGCCCGGTGGTAGTGCTGCACCACGATATCGGCAGCCCCGAAACGCTCGAATTTTATGACCTGCTGGCGAGCCGGTTCGATGTGATCGTGCCGCACCATCCGGGTTTCGGCCGGTCCGAGCGCCCGCAATGGCTGCGCAGCGTGCGTGATGTCGCGGTCATCTATCAATGGTTGTTGTCCGATCTGGGGATCGAGCGCGCCTCGCTGATCGGTCTCGGCTTTGGCGGCTGGATCGCAGCGGAGATGGCGACGATGGCCCCCGCCGCGCTGCACCGGCTGGTGCTGGTCGGCGCAATGGGAATGAAGCCACCCGAAGGGGACATTCTGGACCAGGCGATCATCAGCTATCTCGATTACGCCCGCGCCGGGTTCCACGACCCTGCGGCGTTTGTGCGCATCTATGGCGATGTTTCGACCGACCAGCTGGTCGAATGGGACATCTGCCGTGAAATGTGCTTCCGGATCGCCTGGAAGCCCTACATGTACAGCCAGACCCTGCCGCATTTGCTGGGCGGGGTGAAGGCGCCGGCATTGGTGATATGGGGCGACGACGACAAGATCGTGCCGCGAAGCGCCGGCGAGCTTTACGCCGCGGCCTTGCCCAGGGCGCGGTTCGAAATCGTGCCGGGCAGCGGGCATTGCGTCGAGATGGAGCAGCCAGCGGCGCTCGCCAGACTGGCCGGCGGTTTCATCGCCGAGAATTAGCCGCCCCGCTGAGCGACCCGCCGCCGCGGCGCCAGGCCCAGGCCCACGGAACAGGAGGAAATCATGCATGTGATGTATTTCACCGAGCAGCCGATGTCCGCCTATCCGGCCGATATCGGCCTCGAATTTGGCGCCACCGCCCTGATGTTCTCGAACAAATATTACGATCCGGTTGCCGGCAGCCGACTCTACAACGAATATCTTGAGCAATATATTTACGCCGAGGAGATGGGCGTCGAAGGCTTCATGCTGAACGAGCACCACAATGCGCCGTTCTGCATGCAATCGAAGTGCAACATCTTTGCCGCGATCCTCGCCGCGGTGACGAAGAAGGCGAAGATCGTATTGCTTGGCAACCCGCTGCCATTGGCCGAGAACCCGGTGCGGCTCGCCGAGGAATTGGCGATGATCGACATGATCTCGCGCGGCCGGCTGGTGTCAGGCTTTGTCCGCGGCGGCGGCCAGGAGCAGCTCGCCAACGGCGTCAGCCCGGCCTACAACCGCGAGCGTTTCGAGGAGGCGCACGATCTGGTCGTCGCCGCCTGGACGCGCCAGGGGCCGTTCCGCTGGGAGGGGACGCACTACCAGCACCGCGTCGTCAACCCGTGGGCGGTGCCGCTGCAAAAGCCCTATCCGCGGGTGTGGATCCCGGGAGTGCTGTCCAAGGAGACGATCATCTGGGCGGCCAAGCAGCGTTATCCCTATATCGCGCTCAACACCTCGATCGAGGCGACCAAAACGATCTGGAAGCTTTATGACGAGGTCGCGCGTGAGGTGGGCTACGAGGCGGGACCGCAAAACCGCGGCTATCTGCAGCAGGTGCACGTCTCCGACAGCGAGGAAAAGGCCGAGAAGAACGCCCGTCAGTTTTTGTGGATGCAGGGCGAATTCACCGGGCTCGCGCATCCGGTCTGGTCGAACCCCGCTGGCTATTTCTCGCCCGAGTTCCGGCGCCAGTTTGTCGAGTTCGCGATCGGCCGGGCCGAGAGCCCGCGTGGCCGTCCGACCTTTGAAAAGCAGGTGGCCGACGGGCGGGTCATCTTTGGCACGCCAAAGACGGTGATCCCGAAACTGCGCCGTGTCCTCGAAGAAACCCGCCCGAGCATCTACGGGCTGTGGGGCAATGACGGCAATGTCTCGAACGAGGATGCGCGCACCTGCATTCGGCTTCTCGGGCAAGAAGTCATGCCGGCGATGCGCGAATTTGGCAAGGAACTAGGGCTGACCGACCCGTTCGAAGCCGAAGCGCCGGTGCATCTCAGATACTCGACCGACATCAAAGAGATGCCGCAGGCGGCGGAATAGGCGAGGAGGTACTGCGGGCGTCCCATCGTCCCTTTTGCCGATGACGAGCGCCGACCACCACCCCGGTTGGCGCTCGCGCGGCTCTCTTGCTCACCTGGACGCGCCGGGTATTGTCTAGCACATTGTGTTCGCGCTCGCCGGTAGGGGTGCCGACTCGGGCGAGAAGGGAATCAGATCCGATAAGATTTGTCATACCTGGGTCAGGCCACCGGAGCAGCCGCAATCATTTCGCCCGGTCACGCTTCCCGATGACTAGATTTCCATCGTTGCGGCAAGCTACGACTTCCCCGTTCCAAATATACAAACTCCATTGATCGTCTGGAATTTCAATGGATGGCCATATTTCTAATATTCCTCCAAGATCAAACGTGAACCGGCTTGAATGGGCGAGTTCGACGCAATCGATCGACAGGAGTCTTTGCCCGTTGAGATCGCGAAGGCATTCGTCCAATACCGAACCGATGGGGTCGCAACTACGCAAAACGCCGTCAGCGGTAGAGACTTTCCATTCACCATATTGTACCCAAAGGTGCCAATCTCCGGTTACGTAAACTCCGCGCCGCTTCAGGTTTCGCCGTACCCTTGGGAGACTGCCAGGGCTCGCGGTAATCGGCTCGTAAATAGCTAGATGCGGCACTCCAAACTCCAGGGTGAGAAATGTCCCGACCCCCCTTTGCACTTGCCAGACCAATTCGCCGATGAGCCCCTTAAATATACCATCGATCGGTCCCATTGTCTGCACTCAATTGGAGTAGAATTATTTATCGAACAGCTCGCTAGCTTCATTTAAAATTTCTCGATACGTCATGCCTTACCCAGAAATCCGCCGATGAAGTTGTTGTCGCTGATCTGGACTTAGCCGTAATTGAACAACGATGTCTCTTACCATCTTGTTCTCACGTTGATTGTCGGCTGTCAGCTGCGTCGCAGCGGGGCTAATATTTGCGGGGGACTGGGGATGGTTCGCGTGCGGGCTCGCTCCGGGTGCTCCCACTGACGGCGCTCTACTTTCGGCGCCGGCTTCATCGGTCCAGCGGCCATGCCAGTCGCGGGGCTCGTCGGGATCGGAATTTGCCTTGATGAACGGTGCGACAAGGCTCAACTGCCGCAACTTCTGATCGTCGAGCCCATCCGTCGGAATGAAGAGGCCGTAAATCTGGGCGAGCGCCATCCACCCGTTAGCGAGCGCCTTGGCTATCCGGCGGCATTGTCGAAACAGCCAATCCGGATCTTCCCATCCTTGGCGGAGAAAGCCTTGGATCGCGGCGGCCTCGTTGCGGGTGAGGCAGCGGTAACCTAGCGGCGGACGAGGACGCACTCCGGCCCGAGCATTGCCCCCTCGCCATCGACCACGATCCGTCGGCTCCTTGCGCCGCGCGGGTCGAGCCCGCGCACAGTCGTGGCGATCACGAGGATGCTGTCCTCTGAAAATCGATGCGGACCTTTTAGGGTAAAACGTGAACGAAGTCAAGCCAAGAATTCTTGGATGTACCTATGCTATCGCCATGCCGTAGGGAGTGCTCCGGGACCGTACGGGTGATCGCTCAGGCCAGGTTCGAACCACACTCACCGCACCCAGGGCTACATGGCGGAGGCTGAGAGATGAGCAACGATTTCTCCGGCAAGATCGCGCTGGTCACCGGCGGCGGCAATGGGATCGGGTCGGCGACCTGCCGGGCGTTCACCGTGCGCGGGGCGCCCGTTGCGGTGCTCGATCGCGATGCCGCGGCGGCCGAACGGTTGGCGGCCGAGATTGCTGCGCAGAATGGCCGGGCCGAGGCCTATCCGCTCGACGTCGGCGACCGCGACGGCTTCGCCCGCCTTGCTGCGGCAATCACCGAGAGCTCCGGCGGCATCCACATCCTGGTCAATAGCGCCGGCGTCACCGTGCGGCGGATGATCGCCGAGATGGGTGCGGAGGATTGGGATCGGGTTCTCGCCGTCAATCTGACCGGGGCGTTCAACGGCATCCGTGCGGTGCTGCCGCACATGCGGGCGCGCGGCGGCGGGGCCATCGTCAACGTCGCTTCGATCGCCGGCCAGCGGATCTCGTTTGGCGGAACCGCCAATTATACGGCCTCGAAGGCCGGGCTGCTGGGGTTGACCCGGCACGCCGCCTACGAGTTCGCCCCTGATGGCATCCGGGTCAACGCGGTGTGTCCCGGTCCGACCGCGACGGCATTTGGCGGCGCCCTCCCGACCGCCGAAAGCCGCGCCACGCGCGCGCAGCGGATCCCGCTCGCACGCATGTGCGAGCCTGAGGACATCGCCGATCCGAGCCTCTTTCTGGCCGGTGACATGGCGCGCATGATCACCGGCGTGGCGCTCAACGTCGATGGTGGCGTGCTGATCAAGAATGACACGCCTTACGACGACTATTTCCGACCGAGATAACATCCTCGTCTGAGGCGGAGCCCGAGATCGCGGTTGACGATCGGCCCGCGGCGGCAGCACGGTTCGGTACCGCCCGAGCCGCGCGGCAGCCCCGATCCGGGTGCAGCCTCTTGGTGCGGGTCGCAGGGAGAAATCGCGATATGGCACTGCGCGCCGAATATCTGAGCATGGGTCTGACGATCGATGATCTCGATGTCGAGAACCTCGAATATTTTCGTCATTGCGCGACGCATGATTTTCATCTGCAGGCCTGCGCGCAATGCGGGAGGCTGCGCTATCCGCCGACGACCGCGTGCCCGTGGTGCATGAGCCTCGAATCCACCTGGAAAAAGGTTGAGGGCAAGGGGGCGGTGCACTCCTACAGCGAGGTGCATCACGCGATCCAGCCGGCGTTTCGCGGCAAGACCCCTTATCTGATCCTGCTCGTCGATCTCGACACGCAAAAGGGCGAGCCGACCCCGGACGAGGCGCTGCGGGTGGTCGGCAACCTCGCCACCGCCGATGGTCGATTGGCGCCGCCCGAAATGGTCCGGCGGGTCGGTATCGGCACCCGGGTGCGCATGGTGTTCAGCGATGTCGGTCCGGGATTGGCGCTGCCGCAATGGACCATCGACGAGACCGCGAGCCAGCCGGCGAACCCGTGGCGCTACCCGCAGGAGTGAGCGAGCACCGCCCCATCCGATCGCGCCCCCGGCTTACCGGCGGTGCTGCGGTCGGCCCGCCCCGCCCTACATGATCCCGCCCTACGTGATCCCGCCCTACATGATGTCGATGTGAACGGCTCTGGTTTGGCCTGGCGGGTCGAGGAGGCCTGTCTCAACGCCTGGCCGGCGCCGCGGCAAATCCTGCTCGGCGGCTGGCTGCTTCGGTTCGGCGGCGGTCTGACGCGGCGCGCCAACTCGGCCAACCCGCTCGCCGGACCACGCCGCGAGGACACCGCGCTCGTTGCCCAATGCCAGCGGCTCTATCGCCAGCATCGGCAGCCGACGATCTTCCGTCTGTCGACGCTGATCGACGACACGATCGATGCGCAGCTGGCCGCGATGGGCTATCGGTCCGAGGGCTTGTCGCTGGTTTTGCATGCCGGGATCGGCGCGCTCCGGGCGCATCACGACCCGCAGGTGCGCCTGCTGTCACGGCCGAGCCTGCAATGGTTTGCGGCGATGGCGGCGCTGCAGCGCCACAGCGCAGCGGAAGCCAGCCGTTATCGCCGGATCGTCCGCCATCTCGCCGTGCCGGCGGCATTCGCGGCAGTCGCCGACGGCGATGGCATCGCGGCATTGGCCTATGGCGCAGTCCATGACGGTCTGATCTGCTACCAGTCGGTGGTGACCGATCCGCAGCGGCAGAGGCGGGGCTATGCCGGCCGGTTGATCATGGCGCTGGCGGCGTGGGGCGCCGAGCATGGTGGTGCGGGCGCGTGCCTCGAGGTCGAGGCGACCAATGCGCCGGCCCGCGCGCTCTACCAAAAGCTCGGCTTTACCGAGCTCTATCGCTATCATTATCGTCGCGAGCCCGCCACTGCTCGCTGATCCGCCGGCGGCGGGCTCAGAAAATGGCGGTGGCACGCAATGTGAGCACCGCTTCGCTGCCGCGGGTCGAGGCCAGCGCCGGGCGAGGATAGAGCTGAATATCGGGTGCGATCTGCAGCCCCTTGAAGACCGTGTAGTCATAATACGCCTCGACAACCCAC
This sequence comes from Allostellaceae bacterium, assembly GCA_050729795.1. Lineage (GTDB taxonomy): Bacteria > Pseudomonadota > Alphaproteobacteria > ATCC43930 > CGMCC-115725 > AP-15. Next base: position 30,716 of record JBOHME010000002.1, read on the forward strand.
TCGGCATTGCGGGCGGGCTCACCGACGGCACCCGGATTGGTCCGGTTCCAGGCGATGCCGATCCCCGCCTGGTCGAGCGGATCATGAGCGAATGGATCGTTGCGCACGATGCCCCAGCCAAGCGACGCTGCGATCGGGTTGTTGTGCCCGCTCGCGGTGTTGGCGCGCAGGAACAGGCCCCATGCGGAATCGAGGTTCTGGGCCGCGTTGACCGACAGGCCGCGCGAGCGGGTCAATTGCTGCGCCGCCACGGCAGGCTGCAGATACCACAAGAAGCCGTAAGAGCCGCCGGCCAGAAGGTGCGGTGTCCAGCGGGCGGCCGCAAAATACGCGTCCTTGCCGCTGGCGATGCCGCGCGCGCTGATCATCGTGCCGGCGAGATCGGTGGCGCCCTGAAAGCCACCGGCAAGGACCAAGTCCGTCCTCGGTGCCGCCGCCTGCACATAAGCGCCGAGATCACCGCTGACATAGGTTTGTGTCGCATTCTGCGCCAGCGCGTAGTTGATAAAGCTCGTCTGCGCGTTGCCGGCGTATTGGTTGGCGTCGTAGGTCCCGAACGAATACTGCCCGATTGTCGCCGACAGAAAGCGCCATTCACCCGGCAGCGTGTGGGTGTAGGTCAGCTGCGCATAATCGGTCGTGTTTATGAACCAGTCGCCGGGCGGCGTCAGAACGCCTAGACGGGCCCGATAGGCAGACGCGTTGGTGCCGGTCCAAAATTGGTTCTGCTGCATCGAAAATGCAAACGCGCCCGAGCCGAGGACGGTATCGGTGAACGGCTTCCAGACGAGGCTCGGCGACCACACAAAATCGACCGGCGCCGCACCGCGCTTCGGGATGTCTGCTTGCGGCAGCAGCGACAGCTCCACCGAATATTCGAGATCGAGCCGGTTCTGCAACGCTTCCTTGTCGGCAAGATACCGGTCGTAGGGAGTGTCCAGAGGCGGCAGCAGATCCGGCTCGGCCAGGATCTGTTGTGGCGCCACCGGGGCTTCCGGCGCCGCAGCGTGATCAAAGCCGGCGACGGCCGGTGATATCGCCTGCCAAGCGAGTGCCATTGCGAGGCCGGCGAGACGGGCCCTGGCCAGCGCGCAGCACTCTTGGCAACCGGCATCGCGGCGCGATCCGGCCATACCGGCCGGCGGCGCCGCCGCGACCGCTTCAATCGCCGAGATGGACCCACACCGATTTGGTCTGCGTCACCGTCAGCAGGGTTTCAAGACACTTGTCGCGCCCGGTCCCCGATTGCTTGAACCCGCCCCAAGGCTGGGTCATATCGCCGTGATCGTAACAATTGATCCAGATGACCCCGGCATCGATGTCGCGCGCCATCTTGTGCGCGGTGGTCAAATCGGCGGTCCAGATGCCGGCCGCCAACCCGAAGATCGAGTCGTTGGCGATCTCGACTGCTTCGGCGATTGTATGGAATGGCAGCACCGCGGCAACCGGGCCGAAAATCTCCTCGCGGGCGATCGTCATTGCCGGAGTCACCCGGGTAAACAGCGTCGGCTCGACATAGGCGCCGTTGTCGAACCCGGCCGGGGTTCCGCCGCCGAGCGCCAGCGCCGCCCCTTCGTTTTTGCCCGATTCGACATAGGACAGAACCCGCTGCTGCTGGCCGCGGTTGACCAAGGGCCCCAGCGTCGTCGCTGGGTCGAGCGGATCGCCGAGGTGGAATGTGGTTGCGGCCTTCTGGCGGAAGCGCTCGACAAATTCATCGTGGATCGAGCTGTGCACGAGGAGCCGCGAGCCGGCGCTGCACATCTCGCCCTTGTTCGCATAGATCCCGGTGAGCGCGTACTGGACGGCGCGATCCAGATCGGGCACCTCGGCGGTAACGATCTGCGGCGACTTGCCGCCGGTTTCAACGGTGACCCGCTTCAGGTTCGACTGTCCGGCATAGACCATCATCAGCTTGCCGATCTCGGTCGAGCCGGTAAAGCTGAGCTTGTCCACGTCCATGTGGAGCGCCAGTGCCTTGCCGACCGTGCCGCCGGTGCCGTGGACCACGTTGAAGACACCCGCGGGTCCACCGGCATCGAGAAACAACCGCGCCAGCAGGGTCGCCGATAGCGGCGATTGCTGCGCCGGCTTCAGCACCACCGAATTGCCGACTGCCAATGCCGGCGCGGCCTTCCAGGCGCTCATCAGCAGCGGGTAGTTCCACGGGGTGATGCAGGCCACCACCCCGAGCGGCTGGCGCAGGATGTAGTGAAACGCGTCATTGGCGGTGGTCGTGACCACACCCTCAGTCTTGTCGATCGCTTCGGCGAAATATTGAAAGGTCAGCGCCGCCGCCGGCACGTCCCCGGTCATCACCTCCATGACCGGCTTGCCGACATCGAGCGAATCGAGCAGCGCGAAGTCGAGGGCGTGCTCGTTGATCAGCGCGGCAAGACGATAGAGCACCTCCATCCGCGCCCGTGGTTCGCGCCGCGACCAGACCCCGGATTTGAATGTGCGGCGCGCGGCGGCGACGGCCCGGTCAACCTCGTCGGCATCACCGAGCGGCACCGTCGCGATAACTTCGCCATTGGCCGGGTTGATCGTCTCGAACCATTTGCCGGAGCGTGCGGCGACGAGCTTGCCGTCGATCAGCATGCGCGTCTCGGGGCGCAGCTGGGCGGCGAGGCGATGGAAGTCGTCGCGGGTCAGCGCCTTCACCTGATCGATGTTCATCGCGCGACCGCCGGCTCAGAGATCGAGAACGATGCCGGGGCTGGACGCGCCCGCATCGCCGGCCGGGACCGCGCAGCACAGCAGCACCTGGCCTTCGGCACGCGGCGCCAGTGGCTCTTCGAGATAGTCCACCGTGCCGCTCGTGATCCGCGTGGCGCAGGTGCCGCAGATGCCGGACCGGCAGCCGAACACCGGCGCCAGCCCGCTCGCTTCGGCGAATTCGAGCAGGCTGCCCTGCTCGCGCGACCATTCGGCCGAGAGCGCGGACCGGGCAAAACGGACCGGCACCGTGCCGGCGCCAGCCGGAGCGGTTCGCATCGGGGCTTCACTTCCCGCTTCGTGCTTTAGCGCAGTCCCCGACCCGAACGATTCGTAGTGGATGCGCTCACGGCGCACACCGACATTGCCGAGCCCATCGTAGAGCGACTGCATAAACGGGGGTGGGCCGCACAGATAGAAATCGTAATCGTCGAGCGGCAGCAATTGCCGCAGCACCGCGCTCGTGACATGGCCCTCGCCGTCATGGGTACGGCCGAGACAATCGTCGCTCAAGGGCTGACTGTAGCGGATGTGCACCTGCATCGCCGGATGGGTGGCGGCCAGCTCGAGGACCTGCCGGGAGAATGCATGGACACGCCCATTGGTGGTGCCGTGCACAAACCAGAGCGGGCGGAATTTGCCGGTGCGACGGCCTTCCTCGACGATATGGCTGGCCATCGCGATCATCGGGGTGATGCCGACCCCGCCGGATACCAGCACGACCGGGCGTTCGCTCTCCGGGTCTAGCGTGAACTTGCCGCGCGGCGTCATCGCCTCGATGTGCATGCCCGGTTTCGCGGTTGCATGCAAAAAGCGGGAAACAAGCGCATTGCCGTCGGCGCGCCGAATCGACACCCTGTAGTGATCGGAATTCGGGATCGTGGATAGCGTGTAGGTGCGCAGCACCGGCAATGGCTGGCCGGGGATCGTCACGCGCAGGGGCAGAAACTGGCCGGGCACCCACGCTTCCAGCGGCTTGCCGTCAACCCGGCGCAGATAGAACGAGGTAATGGTCTCGCTCTCCGGCTCGATCTTGACAATTTCCAGCGCGACATAAGCGTTGCGCTCGCTGTCCGGGACCGCCGAGGCGTCGGGCAGCAGCGGGATCGTGCGCGTCACCGGGGCTGCGGCGGGCGCCGCCGCCGGCAACACGGCACCCTCGCCGGTGACGGCGCCGGTGACGGCACTGACGATCAGCTTCTGGAAATGAATGGCGAGATGCTCGCTGCCGGTCAAAAACCGGCCGCGATCCGGCAGCCCACCCAATAGGCCGCGCTGCACCGAATCGGTCAGCACGTCGTCCTCGGCGCCGACCTCCTTGTTGAACGCGATCAGCTCCTGCGCGAACGCCTGGCTGACGCCGGGTGCAAAATATTGCTCGGAAAAGCCCTTGGTCGCATTCGGCCCGTCCGGCATCCACACGTCGATCGACAGGTTGGGGAAGCCGGGGTTGATGTTGATCGTCATGTTCGGCCAGAGGAGATGGTATTGCGACTGCGCCACCTCGCCGCTGACATCGTAGATTTTGACTTGGCTGCGGCCTTCGAGAGCGGAAGCCCGCACCTGCCCGAGCTGACTCGAAAACCAGCCATGTGCGGTCAGGTTGTAGCTCTCCTGCCGCACGTCGATCGCGGCACTGAAGCTCGGATGCGCTACTGCGCAGTGATAGCATTCGAGATAGTTCTCGAGCATCGTCTTCCAGTTGGAATGCGATTGCCAATCTTCGCGGCTGTGGAGCTCGAGGGTTTCGAGGTCAACGCCGCTGCCCGTGATGATGTCGAGCACCGGACCGAAATAGGCCCGCACCGGCGCCGCGTCGCGATCGAAATTGACAAACACGAACGGGCCGAGCGCCTCGACCCGCAATGGCAGCAGCGGAAAGTTTTCGAGACGAAAACCGGGCTCGCCGGCCGAGCGCGGCGCCCCTTTGAGACAGCCGGCAAGATCGTAGGTCCAGGCGTGGTAGCCGCATTGCATGATCCTGGCGTTGCCGCGGCCTTTCATCACCTCGTGGCGGCGGTGGCGGCAGACATTGACAAAGCCGGCGAGCCCGTGCTCGTTGCGCACCACCACGACCGGGACACCACCGACATTGCCAGTGATGTAATCACCGAGCTGGCACAGCTCTGCCGCTGGGCCGACATAGTTCCAGGCCTTGCGGAAGACATGGGTGATCTCGCGTTCCGTGATCGACGGATCGGTATACCAGCAGGCCGGCAGCGACTCACCGCGGTCGAGCGCCGCCAGCACCGCCAGCGGATTGGCGAGGATTTGGCTCATCTCGAGGTTGCTCCTTTCCATGTGCGGCTTTATGTGCGGCGCGGGCTGGGAGAGCGGGCCGTCCGTGACCGCCATCACGCTAGCGGGTCGCGGAGGGCTGCGTGGTGGCCCGCGATAGCGACGGGTCGCCCAGCAGCAGCATCGGGATGAAGACGATCAGCGCGCCGCTCACAATTAGCAGGACTTGAGTAAACCCGAGCCGCGCCGCGGCGGTCGAGGCGAACCCGCTCGCCGCCATCTGTCCTGCCGCATAAGCAATGTTGTAGATTGCATAGACCGCGGCGTAGCAAGAGAGACCGCGACGATCGACGGCGTCGCCCAGCTCCGCAGATGTCGGGTTGAGCATAAAGGCGTAACAGACGCTGACCGCGCAGATGCCGAGCGCGGCGGCAACCGCGCCGCGGTAAAAGCTCAGGAACGGCAGCGCCACCGCCATCGCCGCGGTGCCGCCGGCGATCAGCCGGCGCGTCGGGACGCGGCTCGAAGCCCAGCTGACGACCGGCGCGGATAAGCCGTAGGCGATCGAGCCGAGCGTAAAGATCAGACCGATGAGCCACGGACTGACCCCGCTCCGGATCAGCTGCGACGGCAGCAGCGGCTCGATGATCCCCCAGCCGATCGCCGCCAGGCTCACCGCCCCCGCCGCGACCAGCACCGAGCGATCGAACAGCAGCGTCTTGAGGTCGGGGCGCGCCTGCGGTGTGCCGGGCTCACGCGGCAGCGCCAGGATGCAGAGCCCGGCATCGATGGCGACCAGAACGCCGGTGGCCGCAAAGGGCAGCGGATAACCGCCGATTTCGTAGAGCGCCCCGCCGATGATCGGGCCGAGCAGCGACCCGGCGGTGCTGCCCATCAGCGCATAGCCCATCATTTCGACGCGCCGGTCCGGGTAATGCTCGGCGATCAGCGCCAGGCCCGCGGTCCAGGTCGCCGCCGCGGCCGCGCCCTGAAGCACACGAGCCAGCAGCAGCAGGGAGAAGACCGGGGCAAAGCACAACAAAACGAGGGCGATCGCTGACAGCGCAACCCCACAGATCAATGGCCGGCGGCAGCCGATCCGGTCACCGAGAAAGCCGAACAGCGGCGTCGCGAGCAGGACCCCGGCCGCGTAGCCGCCATAGAGCAGGCCGAGCTGCTGCTCCCCGGTCGCGTGCGCCGGGGAATACGGCGACAGCGGCACCAGGAGCCCATAGATCAGATAATCCATGAACAAGGCGAAACCGACGACGCTGACGACGCCGCTCCGGCGACCAGCCCGTATCGGCACCAGACGAGGCTTGTCGCCGGCCCTCTCAGAGGGTTCCACGGTACCCAATGCGTACTCTGTCGGTTGGGAACACTGGTCGAGCCTAGCGCCTATCCGTCACCAATTCGTCAACGGCACGGCAAGACAGGCAGCGGCGAGGCTGCATGTCCTAGTGGTGCGATGGCAACGGACGTCCCAGCCGTTGCCTGAACCGTACCACCAACGTTTTGATCTTGTGGTCCGATTCACGACACGCTGGGGAGCCAGGCGTTTCGATCGGACCACCGGCGGCTCGTGTTCGGCAAGCATATGCGGTCTCGCACAGTGTGCCGCGGATGCCGTGGCAAAAAGATGACCGGCGGCTTTTCACGAAGTGGTCCAAGGCTGGCGGCCGTATGCTGAACATAGCGGAAATTGCCAGAGCCGGTAGAATATGCGCACCGTGGTCTTGCCGTTGAAGGCAGCGGAACTCTCGACGCAGATGGCGACAATGCGGATCTGGCTCGATCAGCATCGCTTCGAGCCGTCGAACTTTGTCTGCCGGGACAGCAGCGCCGGGGTCGTGGTGTGCGTAGCCTTTGAGGTGGCGGACGAGGCCGATGCGTTTGCCCGGCAGTTTCGCGGCCGGATCGACCGTGCGCCCGCGGCGGCCGAGTTGAAGGCGGGGTAGGTTCGCTCCGCCGCGGGCGGAACCGGGGTTGGCTGCTGCCCCGGCTGAAGCCGTTGCCGCCGCGGCAACGACCCTCGCCGCCGGACCCCGGTTTACTCGAGGTGCCAGCGGCCAATCCGATATGGCACGCTCGCCCGCCGCTCCCGGCGGATCTGGGGGATGGGCTGTTCGGGCCGGGCGCCACCGTCTATGGTCGGGTCGCGGGGTGTGGTCGCTCTGAATCGCGGGGGCCATGGTCGCCCGGATCGCGGGGTTGCCGGGGTGGCGAGTCGCGACGGCGGCGCCGGAGCGGATCAGATGTCGGGGGCGAAGCAATGAGCAAAGGGCGGCTCAAGCATTTCGGTTGGGGGCGCGAAGGCGAAGGAATGACGCCGGCGGAAGAGACGGCCGCCATCGAGCGCTACCGCCGGCTGTTTGGCGTCGAAGGTTTCGCCGAGGTGGCGCCTCCACCGCTCGCCGATCTGCGGCTCCCGGCGCCGCGCCTGGCGCCGCCGCCCGGCCTTGCCGGCATCTCTTCGATCGAGCCTTACGATCGCGCGGCGCACACGCACGGAAAGTCGTTTCGCGACTACACCCGGGGATTGCGGGGCGACTACACCGCCGCACCCGACATCGTCACCTATCCGCGCGACGAGGGCGAGATCGCCGCGCTGATCGACTGGGCCGGGGGCGCCGGGGCCGCGGTGATCCCGTTCGGTGCCGGCAGCAGCGTCGTCGGCGGGATCGAGGCGGCGACCGACGGCACGTCCTGCCGCGGCGCGGTCACGGTCGATCTGCGCCATCTCGACCGGGTGGTGGAGATCGACCCGATCTCGCGCGCCGCACGGATCCAGGCCGGAGTGTTCGGGCCGGCGCTCGAAGCCCAGCTGCGTCCGCACGGGCTCAGCCTGCGGCATTTTCCGCAGAGCTTCGAGTATTCGACCCTGGGCGGCTGGATCGCGACCCGATCTGGCGGTCACTTCGCCACCCTCTACACCCATATCGACGATTTTGTCGAAAGTCTGCGCATGATCACACCGCAGGGCGTGGTCGAAACCCGCCGACTGCCCGGCTCCGGGGCTGGGCCCAGCCCGGACCGGCTGCTGATCGGCTCGGAGGGAATCCTGGGCATCATCACCGAGGCGTGGATGCGGCTTCAGCACCGTCCCCGCTTTCGCGCTGGCGGTGCGGTTCGGTTTGATGATTTTTTCAAGGCCGCCCGGGCGGTCCGGGCGATTGCGCAAGCCGGGCTCTATCCGGCGAATTGCCGGATTCTCGACCCGCAGGAGGCGGCCAATACCGGAGCCGGCGACGGCAGCGCCGCAATCATGGTGCTGGCATTCGAATCGGCGGACCACCCGCTCGACACCTGGATCGCCCGCGCGCTCGAATGCTGCGGCGACCACGGCGGCACGGCAGACCCTCGCGCCACGGGCGAGACCCACCGCGAAGGGGCCGCCGAATTGTGGCGCACCGCCTTTATTCGCATGCCCTATGCCCGCGAGCGGATGGTGCGGCGCGGGATCGTCGCCGATACCTTTGAAACCGCGATCACCTGGGAGCGATTCGAGGATTTTCACGGCCAGGTCACGACCGCCACCGAAAGCGCGATCCGCGAGGTCACCGGTCGGCCGGGCCAGGTCACCTGCCGTTTTACCCATGTGTATCCCGACGGTCCGGCGCCGTATTTCTCGTTTCATGCGCTCGGCCGGCACGGTGAGCTCGAACCGCAATGGCGAGCGATCAAGACCGCGGCCGGTGACGCGCTGATCGCCGCCGGCGGGACGATCACCCATCATCATGCGATCGGGCGCGACCACCGCCCGTGGTATGATCGGCAGCGGCCCGAGCTGTTTGCCGCGGCGCTGCGCGCAGCGAAGCACAGTCTCGATCCGCAGGGGCTGCTCAATCCCGGGGTGCTGATCGACCGGTGAACCCGCCCTGTTTCACCGCACGTTGAATAGGGCGGGACCGCCTCCGCCACCCGCGCCGCAACGCCGGATCGTCGCGGAAAGTTCCGTCGGAAGCCTCGGCGCGGTTCTCCAGCCCGAAGATCCACCGCTAATGTTGCTATTCTGCAACAGCGTGACCAACGGGAATAGTTGGCTTCTAATGCTTCTGTGACAGAAATGTCGCAGAAGGCCGGCTTCTGCAGCGATTTTACGGCACGCGGCGAGGTTACAGCAAAAAGCGGTTGCCATCGGGCCGGTAGATGGAGAAGATCAGCAAACGGTGGCGTGACGACCATCGTCACACGCGTATTATGCGGCCGGAGGTAAGGGATGACAAATCGCTGTCTGCTAGGCGCCGGCGTAGCGCTTGCCATGGCGTTAGGTGGCGTGCAAGCGCATGCGCAGCTGGGAAACATGTTCGGGCCCTACCCGCCCGGAGCATTCTATTTCGGGCCTGAGGGTGGCTGGACCCAGTTGTCGGGACAGAACGACAAGTTCCGCGTCCCCCCGAAGATCGCCAACGCGACCCTCGGCCCCAAGGTCAATTTCAACAGCGGCTTCAACGCCGGCGCGCGCCTCGGCTACATGTGGGGCCCGTGGCGCTTCGAAGAAGAATACAGCTACCGCAACAATGGCGTGCAGAGCTTTGCGGGGGCCGGCAAGAACATTATCGACGGCAATCGTCATTCCAACGCGATCATGACCAACGTGCTCTATGACTTCACGTTGGGCTGGCCGATCACACCGCATATCGGCGCCGGCGTCGGCGCGGTCAACATCGTAGACGGCGTATCAAACCAGCCGGGCCGGATCCCGGTGCAGCTGTCGCGGGTCGGGGTTCAGAATTTCTCGCTCAGCGGCAACACCTGGGAGTTCGGTTATCAGGGGATCGCCGGTGTCCGCTACATGATCAACCCGGTGCTCGCCGTCGACGTCGATTATCGCTATCTGGCGACGCCGAACTTCACGATCACCAGCCATGGCGCCAACGGACCGCATGCGCTCGGTGGCGTCGCGTACAAAACCGGCTACAACACCCAGAATATCGTCGCCAGCCTGACGATGATGTTTGGTGCGCCACCGCCTCCGGCAGCCCCGCCGCCGGCTCCGCCGGCGCCGCCGCCGCCGCCGGTGCACCAGGTCTATCTCGTGTTCTTCGATTGGGATAAGTTCAACATCACTTCCGAGGGCATGCAGATCCTGCAGGCCGCTGCAGACCACTGGAAGGCGGGTGGCGCGGTGCAAATCCAAGTCACCGGGTATACCGATCTGTCGGGTTCGGCCGGGTACAATCAGCGGCTCTCCGAACGGCGCGCCAACGCCGTCGCAGTCGCCCTCGAACGACTGGGTGTGCCGCGTAACGAGATGATCGTCAGCGGTCGCGGGATGAACGACCCGCGCGTGCCGACCCCGCTCGGTGTCCGCGAACCGCAGAACCGCCGCGTGGAGATCGTCTTCCCATAGTCACTTTCCGGCAGCGCTCCTGGGGTCCTCTTCGGGGATCCCAGGCGAGGCCGCGGCCGATGCCGCGGCCTTTTTGCTTTGGTGGGATACGGGTTTGTTTTGGCGGGGTCCGGGCCACCCGCAAGGGACCGGTGCGCGTCAGGCGCCGCGGTAAACCGGTGAAATCGGCGCCGCGGATACGGCAAAGGGTGGTGCCGCTCGCGTGCGAAGGAGAACCGTATGGCGGCCGGGTTCGGTCCGCCTGTGGCAGCGGTCTCGATTGACGCAAAAAGCGCATAAGCTGGAATTTCGGTGCGGCCCGCGTCCGGCGAGCGGAGCGCAGATCAATGTCGGTACCCCGGGCAAGACCAAATTTATCGCTTCTGCCGTTATTCCCTGGGGTATTGAGCTACCCAGGCGCTTGAAAGAAGGCAGGCGCAGTCCTATTATTCAGCGTTGGCCGGGAGGATATGCGACACCGGGAAGTTGCGCGTCAGCGGAACAAGGCGACATTTCCCGCCGCTTCTTCCGCGACAGGATCGAGGCCCTTTGGGGTGGGACGAGCGTGCGTTACAGTTGGCCAATCCGGAACTGCTACAGAGGATCACAGGCATGAAACATCTCTTGACGGGCGTTGCGGCGGTAGCCGCGCTCGTGATCGCCGCACCGGTGTGGGCGCAGAACCCGAGTGGCGGAAACGGTATGGGGATGCCCGGCCCGAACCCCGGAGGTGGTGGTGGCCTCACGCCCTACTCCAGCGGCGCCCCGGCGGCACCACCGGCGGCGATGCCGGAGCCGGCCCCGGCGACCAACTCGGCGATGCCACCGATGCACCACCATCGGCAGGCGCATATGATGCGGCATCATTACGTGCACCATGGTCGGGCCATCCACCATGGACCACGCGCGGCTGGTGATACGACTGCGGAATTGAACCGGGCCGAGCTCACACGCATCCAATCCGGCTCCAGCGCGGCAGCCCCGCCTCCGGAAGCGGCCCCCGGGGCCGAACCGATGGGGATGCCGATGCCAGTGCCGAGGGCCGAGCGGCCAGGTCGGCTGCCTGGCCCGAAACCGTCGGGTTCCGGTTATATCCCGCCGTCACCGCCGCCGCAGCCGCAATAACCGCGTTGCGGGCTACACCCGCGGCTTGTCTCGTGGCGAGGAGGCCCCGAAGCTCCTCGCCACGTGCCGGGCGCAGGTCTTGATCAGCGAGTTCGGGTCAGCTCGCGACTTGGCTGCGATGACGGGCGAGACGCTCGATCTCGTCCAGCAGATCGTGCAGGGTCTGATCGGCCAGATAAGCCATTCTGGCGAACGCGCGGAGAAAGCTGTCGGTGCGCGGCAACTGGAACAACGTCTCTTCATCGTCGTTGTCGCCGGCAGCCCCGATCAGCACGACGCCCTCATAGGGCTGCAGCACGAACTCGCGCAGCGGTCTGCCGGGCCCCGTCACATATTCGACAACACGACAACGGCGCAGATCCGGGGTGTCGTTGACGACCGTCATCCGGTACGCGGCCCGGGTGGTCGCTGCTTCGATCAAAGCCCGCGCGAACGGTCGCAGGAAGCTTTCGTCGAAACCGAGGAGCGCGATCGGATGGTCTTCGCTGACCGCAGAGCGCAGTTCGAGCGTCGCCCATAATGAGGCGCGGCCCTCGAAATAGTCGGCCGAGGCGAGGTCGAGATTGATCGAATCGATTGGCATCGGCGAAAATACCGAGTGCGGCGATAGAAATGCGAAGCAGGCCGGTTCCCGCTTCAGCGAAATGTTGGTCGTCGCCTCGAGGTTCCGTTCAGTGATCGCGGGACTGTCGGCCATGGTATAAACCCGTCGCGGGTGACCAATCCTTGGCGTCTGGATAAGCCGGGGCGGGCAATATTGTCAAAGCGCAAGCGCCGAAGGGGCAGGCTGTGCGTCTATCAGCCGCGCGCTGGCGGCGCGGTTATTGCCAGAGCCATCGCAGCCGTGACCGCCCCCTCGGCGCCGCGGCACGGGCTCCGGGCTCATCCCTCCGGCTCCCGGCTCAATGCCTCTTCTGCGGCGAGCCACTCGTTCTCCGCCTGCGCGATCAGCTGCAGCAACGCGGCACGCCGCTGCATGGCTGCGCCGATGGCGGCACCGTTGACGCGCGCGCCATTGACCTCCGTCAATGTCCGGTCGATTGCTTCGCGTTCATGCGACAGGCGAGCGATTTCCGCCTCGGCCCGTCGGGCGCGTCGGCGCAACGGGTCGAGGGCCTGGCGCTGCACGGCCGCGCGCCGACGTGCCGCCCGGCGTTCGTCGTCTCCAGCGGTGCGTCCGGCTGAAGCCGGGTCCGCTTGCTCGAGCAGCAGGCGCCGATAGTCGTCGAGATCGCCGTCAAACGGGCGCACCGTGCCATCCGCCACCAGCCACAACCGATCCGCGACGAGCTCGACGAGATGCCAGTCATGGCTGATCAGCACCACCGCGCCGGGGAAGCCGTTGAGCGCCTCGACCAGCGCCTCGCGGCTTTCGATATCGAGGTGGTTGGTCGGCTCGTCGAGCACCAACAGCGCCGGGGCGTCGTGGGTGACAAGCGCCAGGTTCAGCCGCGCGCGCTCGCCGCCCGACAAATCGGCAACCGCGACAAACGCCTTGTCCTGGCCAAAACCGAAAGCGCCGAGCCGGGCGCGCACGGTCTCTGGCAGAGCGCGCGGCAGCAATGCCAAAAGATGATCGTACGGCGATTCCTGTGGCCGCAGCTCCTCGATCTGATGCTGTGCGAAATAGCCGCTCGCGACCTTTGGCGAGCGGGTCACCCGCCCCGACAGCGGCGGCAGCCGGCCGGCGAGCAGGCGTCCGAAGGTGGTCTTGCCGTTGCCGTTGGCGCCGATCAGCGCGATCCGGTCATCCGGATCGAGCCGCAGATCGAGCCGCGCCAGCACCGGCTTGCCCGCGGTGTAGCCGACGCTGACCCGTTCGAGGGTCACGAGCGGCGGGCTCAACCGTGGCGGCTCGGGAAAGGTGATGCGCGGCGGCGGCTCGCGCACTGTGAGCACCACCGGTTCGAGCCGCGCCAGCGCCTTCAGGCGGCTCTGCGCCTGGCGCGCCTTTGATGCCTTGGCCCGAAAGCGATCGACAAAGGCTGTGAGCCGCTCCCGCTCGGCCTGCTGCTGGCGGGCCACCACGGCGGTCCGTTCGGCCTGCTCGCGGCGCGCCCGCAAAAACGCGTCGAAGCTGCTGGAATAGGCGGTCAGCTTGCCAGCTTCGAGATGCAGCGTCGTGGTCGTCGCGGCGTTCAGCACGCGGCGATCGTGGCTGACCAGAATCAGCGTGCGGCGATAGGTACGAAGAAAACGCTCGAGCCACAGCGAAGCTTCGAGATCGAGATGATTGGTCGGCTCGTCGAGCAGCAACAGATCGGGCTCGGTGAACAGTACTGCGGCCAGCGCCACCCGCATCCGCCAGCCGCCCGAGAGATCATCGAGCCGCCGGGTCTGCGCAGCCGTGTCGAAACCGAGCCCGGCGAGGATGCGCGCCGCCCGCCCGGGTGCCGAATGCGCATTGATCTCGACGAGCCGGGTCTCGATCTCGGCGGCGCGCAGCGGGGCTGGCTCGCGGTCACGTTCGGCCAACAGACGGGTGCGCTCACGGTCGGCGGCGAGCACCGTGTCGAGCGGGCTCGCCTCACCGCCCGGCGCCTCCTGCGCGAGAAATCCGATCCGGCAGCCGCGCGGCAGGTCGATCGTGCCGTCCTCGGGCTGCAACACGCCGCGCACGAGCGCAAGCAGGGTCGATTTGCCGACCCCATTGCGGCCGACCAGCCCGACCTTGGCGCCGTCCGGGATTTGCGCGCTCGCCCGGTCGAGCAAGGCGCGGCGCCGGTCGATCCGATAGGTCACCTCGAACAAGGTCAGCATCGCCGTCTCTTAGCATGCCGGCGCGACTGTCGGCAGCCAGCGCAAACGCGATGCCCGATTGCTGCCGGCGAGGCTCACCCCGCGCTGAGTGCCGCGTAGACCCCGCGCTCGAAGGAGCCGGCGAGGGCAAGGGCGCGCGGGTCGGCAAACGGCAGGAATTGGGTAAGGATCACCCCGGCCACCTGTTTATCCGGATCGATCCAGTAATAGCTGTTGAAGACCCCGCCCCAGGTCAGGCTGCCGGCGCCGCGGCCATTGGGGCCCGGTTGCGGCGTGATCATCCAGCCGAGCCCCCACTGGCAGCGCATCTCGGGAAACAGCGCGAAATCATTGGTCCGCTCTGGCATGACGGTGCGCATGATGCCGGCTTCGAGATCACCCGTCTGGTTCATCGCCATCGCCACGACCGTCTCCGGGCGCAGCAGCTGGGAACCGCCGAATTCGCCCCGATTGAGAACCATCTGCAAAAAGCGCAGGTAATCCGGTCCGGTCGAATAGAGACCCCCGCCACCGGACCAGAATTCCGGGTGTGGTGGCGGCGGATCGAGTGTGATCGGCACCAAACGTCCGTCGGCCTGCCGCTGATGCACCCGTGCGAGGCGTGCGGTCTGTCCCGACGACAGCGCGAAATCGGTATTGGTCATGCCGAGCGGGGCAAAAATGTGTTCGCGGCAATAGGCATCGAGCGGCTGGCCGCCGGCGGTCTCGACCGCGCGGCCGACCCAATCGATGCCGATGCCGTATTCCCAGCGCTCGCCCGGATCAAACAGCAGAGGCAGGCGCAGCGAGGCGAGCTTGCCGGTGCCGAGGGATGGGGTCCCGGTGCGGCGCACATATCGGATCAGCTCCGAGCTCAGCATCTCGTAGCCAAACCCGGAGGTGTGGGTCAAGAGTCGGCGCAGCGTGATCGGCCGTTTGGCCGGGCGCAGCCGCGGCTTCCCCGCCGCATCGAACCCGGTCAGCACATGCGGTGCGGCCAATTCCGGCAGCACGTCGCCGATCGGCTCGTCGAGATCGAGCTTTCCGGCCTCGACCAGCTGCATCGCTGCGACCGAAGTCACCGCCTTGGTCATCGAGGCAATGCGAAAGATCGTGTCGAGGGTCATCTCGCCGCCTGGGGCGAGGTCGCGCCGGCCAAAGGCGCCCTTATAAACGGTCCGAGCCGGCGTCGCCGCCAGCGCCACGACGCCTGCTACCGCGTGCGCCTCCGCGGCATGGCGCAGCACTGCGTCGATCGCGGGAAGCGATGCCATTCCCGACTCCTCAAAGCACTGGAAGACGACCAGACAGATGCCGGAAGCAGGGCCGCCGTCGGCATGACATTCGCCGCCGGTGCTTCAGGCGTCGCAAGAAAATACACAAGCCGGGTGCTCTCGAACCTTCCCGATCTGCGATCCTGCTCCCGGGTGCCGGGTGCCGGGTGCCGGGTGGCGATGGTGCCGTGCCGCAGCGTCAGCGGCGCCGCGGCGAGGCGTCCTTGGCGAGTTGCGAAGTAATGTCGGCAAAGGTCACAGCGAGCGAGGTGCGCACATCGAGCACAGTCGGAGCCCGCGCTGCCAACGCCTCGCGCAGCGCCGGGGCGATCGCCGCCGGCTCCTCGATCCGCACCCCGCGGCAGCCCATCGCGCGGGCGATCGCGGCATGGTCCCAATCATTGAACTCGGCCGCGAACGGCCCCGAGCCGTGCAATACCCAGCCCAACGCGTTGTTGTTGGAGACGACAACGACGATCGGGATGTCGCGCTCGACCGCGGTCATCAGCCCGTTCATCGTCATTGCAAAGCCGCCATCGCCGCACACCGCGACGACCGGCCGGTGGGGATGCACGAGCTTGGCGCCGAGGGCGGCCGGGATCGCAAACCCCATCGGCCCTGAGCCAGCCGCCTGCAAAAATCCCTCGGCGCGCTTCACCTGATAGAAATGCGTCATCATGATGCGGTTCTCGCCGGCGTCGCAGGTGACGATCGCGTCCTCAGGAAGCCCACGCGACAATTCGCCGATCAGCCGCTGCGGCAGGATCGGCTTGTCATCGGCGAAATAGCCGCGCTCGTTGAAATAGCCATGGCGCTCGCGATGCGCTGCGACCCGGCGCTCGGCCGCGCTCGCCCGATCCGACCCGCGCGCCGCGACCTCGTGCACCAGCTGGCCGAGGATCACCGCCGCATCGCCCATCAGCACGTGCTCGGCCGGGTAGTTCCACGACGCGTTGCGCGGCTCGATATCGATCTGCACAAAAGTCTGCCGCGCCGGGTCGAGCAGCGCGCGGTTTTCCCAGGCGGTGTCGCTTGGGCTCAGTTTCGAGCCGACCACCAGCACCAGATCGGCCTCGGCGACGCAGGCATTGGCGGCCTCGGTGCCGAAAGTGCCGAACACACCCAAGGCCAAGGGATGGGTTTCTGCGAAACAGCCCTTCCCGGCGGCGGTCGTCGCCACCGGCAGCCCGGCCGCCTCGGCCAACCGGCGCAA
The DNA here is from genome assembly GCA_050729795.1 of Allostellaceae bacterium. Classification (GTDB taxonomy): domain Bacteria; phylum Pseudomonadota; class Alphaproteobacteria; order ATCC43930; family CGMCC-115725; genus AP-15. Next base: position 47,355 of record JBOHME010000002.1, read on the forward strand.
CCCGTCATAGGCCTGGGCGATGCGCACACCATTGCCGGCGATCAGCACCGGCTTCTGCGCGGCAAGGATCGCCACGGCGGCGGCCTCGACCGCGTTCTGCTCGGCCGGGGGCGATAGAGGCGGCAGGTAATGGCGGGTCGGGTACAGCATCGGCTGCGAGTCGGGCATCACGGTGCCAGCCAGGGAATCGTGGCTGTAGAGGATCGCAACCGGCCCCGGCTGGCCGGAGAGCGCGTGCTTGATGCCGAGCTGGGTCGCCTGCACCGCGGCCACTGGGTCGTGCGCCTGCATGACATGCTTGGTCACACCGCCAAAGGCGCGGCGCGCATCCCAACTGCCCCAATCGCCGGTGCCCTGCTGGTAGGGGGCATGCAAGGTAAACCGCGGCGTGTCGCTGAAATCGGTCAACAGCAGCATTGGCGAACTCGACAGATGGGCCTCGATCGTCCCGATCATGCCGTTGCCGAGCACCCACGGGCCCTGGCCGAGCAACACCCCGGGCCGCCGGGTCAACCGGCCATACACCTCGGCCATGACCCCGCCTAGCGACTCCTCGCGCACCAGGACGGTGCGGATCGAGTTCTGGTATTGGCTCAGACCCGAGACGATGCGGCCGGTATGGCCGCCCGAGATGCCAAACACCATCTCGATCCCGGCCTCTTCGAGCACCCGCGCGACAAGCGCGCTCGCCGGCGTCTCTTCGGTCAGCATCGGCGGAATCGGCATGGCTTTTCCTCCCTCGGCGTTGCGGCAAAGCTTGCCTCGCCCGGAGCCCGAAGACAACGGGCCTGCGCGCGGCAGTCGTTGACAAAATTTGCCAATGGGCGAAATTGCAGCCATGGATGAGGAGCAACCGATGGCGACGATGAATGTGAGCCTGTCGAACGAATTCGCCGATTTTGTCGAGGCCGAAGTGGCGTCCGGCGCTTACGCGACCGCCAGCGAGGTGGTGCGCGACGGTCTGAGGCTGCTGCGGCGTGAGAAGGCGGCGTATGACGAAAAGGTCGAGATTCTCCGGCGCGAGGTCGGCATCGGCGTCGAGCAGGTGCGCGCCGGGCGCTTGTCGAAGCGGTCGGTCGCCGACATCGCCGCCGAGCGCCAATCCGAAAAGCGGTGAACTATCGGCTGACCGAGGCCGCAGACGACGACATCACCGATGTTTTGAGAGAGACCAACCGGCAGTTCGGGTCGCTGCAGCGGGAACGCTACGCGGCCTTGATCGAGAGAGCGATCGAGATGGTCGCCGAAGCGCCGGAACGCCCCGGCTCCCGGCAACGGGACGATCCCGCGACGGGCGTTCGCTCCTTTCACATCGAGATCGCCGCCGGGCGTCGCGGCGCCGCTGCGCACGTCGTCTATTACCTGCGCGGCCGCCTCGACGACGGGCGCGACGGCGTGATCATCGCCCGATTGCTGCACGAGCGAATGGAACCGCTGCGCCACCTCAGTCGCGGCCTGCCATGAGCCGGCCGGGGGCCGCGAAACATCGGTTCCGGGTCAGCCACCCGCTGCCTCGCCGCATCGGCCCGGCTTGGCCGACAGGCGTAGCCCTTGAGCAGATGCAGATCCTCGCCGAGATCGCCATGCCGGCGATCCGCCGTGCGGCGTAGCTCGAGCGGTCGCGGTAATCCTCAAATCGTCCGCGCCAACACGGGAGCTGTCACCGGCCGTCAGAGAGAGGCTTCACTTCGATGATGTGCAGCTGATGGCGTTCCAAGAACGGTTGTTCGGACGACTTGCTGAACTTCCAACCGTGTTTCATTAATCCATTTGTCCTGATCATCTTCTTGAAGTTGCCACCTCGGCTATTCGAGCCGTCCGTGACGATCAGACCGCCGTGAGTTGAAAAGCGTTGCAACACGAGAGGGAGGAACGAATCGCCGAGAACGAAAACGCCGCTGCCTCCTTCACCTGTACTGTCGCGGCGATAGAAAAGTACGGTTATCTCAGGCAGCCGATGAACGACTTCCCTTGCGTCACCGAAGATAAGCTCTGCTGTAGGCGAGCGTGCGCTGGCGCTGCCCGCTGGACGGTTTCTCACGAACGAATGTCGCTCATTGATGTCGCAGAAAATAATATGGTCAACGTAATTTCTCAGAAGAGCGCGAGGTTCCTCGATGTCATGAGCGCAGCATGGGTAGAAAGCAGTCGACATTGCCCCTGCGGCCAACTAGCGGATGGGGATATATTCATTACCGATTTGTTCCTAACGAAGAGTTAAACTGGACTTGGAGCAGCGAATCGCGATGAAGCGACCGAGAATTCCCGAAAGGCCGTGGAGGGTGGGGTAGCGCGCCTCGGCCCCGGCCCGAAAACGCCCTCTGCTTGCAAAGGCCTCGGGCCTACCCGCAGAGAATCGATCCGGCTTGGAGATGATTTCGCGGTTGTATCAGAAACCGGCACGCGGTTAACTTTCTTCGGCAATTGCGGTTTTGGATGCGGACCCGGACCGGCGTAACGAAGGAGAGATGCGTGCCCACGCGACCGCGCGTGACTGTTTCTCGATCGGCACACTCGGCGTTCAGGGGTTGCCGATGACCGAATTGCATGCCGATTATGTCGTGGTCGGGGCGGGGTCGGCGGGGTGTGTGGTCGCCGACCGGCTGAGCGAGGATGGGGCGCAGGTGGTGCTGCTCGAAGCGGGCCCGCGCGACTGGCACCCGATGATCCATGTCCCGGCCGGCGCGCTCCATCTGCGCGCCAATCCGCTGGTCAACTGGAATTATTACACCGAGCAGGAGACCAATATCGCGGGGCGCGCCTTGCATTGGCCGCGCGGCCGGGTCTTGGGCGGCACCAGCTCGATCAACGGCATGCTTTATGTGCGCGGCAACCCCTCTGATTACGACGGCTGGGCGCAGATGGGCTGCCGCGGCTGGAGCTATTCGGATGTGCTGCCTTATTTCAAGAAGTCGGAGAATTACGCCGGCGGCGACCCCGAATACCGCAGCAAAGGCGGCCCGTTGCCGGTTTGGTCGCTTGATCGGTTCAGCCGCGAAGGGATGGCGGCGACCGTCGGGCATCTGTAGCGGCTCGCCGGGCATGGCGTCGCGTTTCGGTCAATGACCGAAGAGCACTTGGCAACGGCGAACGAGCCCGTCCGCAACTCAAGCGCTGCGCGCAATTTCTCCCGGTCCTGGCCCAGGCTGTCATGCAGGATGATGTTGTGCTCGACGCCCGTACCGGCCAAATGGCGAAGCTGGCGCGGGAGGAGCATTACCCGTCTGGCGATTAGCTCCCGGTGCTGGCGCGCGGCTTTCTGGCCTTCGAACGCGGCGATTTTCCTGGCGTGATCGCGGCGCTCAGCCCGCTTGTTGGGCAAAACGAACGCATCGGCGGTAGCCGTGCGCAGCACGACCTGATCGAATTCACGTTGTTGAAGGCCTGCATCAACGCCGACCGGCTGGAGGAAGCGCAGCGTCTGCTCGGCGCGCGCAGGCCAGGTGCTTCCGGCGTTCCCGTCGTCGGGGTTGCGGCAATGCATTGATCCGGAGGTCTTCCTGGATCCTTTTCAGTCGCCAGACCCCGTTGCCGCCCGCGTTCGATCCGTCGGTGCCGCTTCAGATCGTCAGATAGCCGCCGTCCACGGTTACCGTGCTGCCGGTCATCCAGCGCGACTCGTCGGAGGCGAGAAACAGCACCGCGCCCACGAGATCGTCGGGCTGGCCGAGCCGGCCGAGCGGGATCACCGCTTCTGTCGCCCGCAGCATTTCGGGGTCGGCGTAGCTCGCGCGCGTCAGCCCGGTCAGCGTCGGGCCGGGTGCGATCGCGTTGACGCGGATGCCGTGCGCCGCCAGATCGACAGCCATCGCCTGCGTCAGCGAGCGCGCACCCCCCTTCGAGGCGACATAGGCGGCGCGCTCGGGCCGCGCCACCTCGGCAAGCTGCGAGGTCACGTTGATGATGCTGCCGCCGCCCTGCTTGACCATTTGGCGCGCCGCGGCCTGGCCGAGGTGAAACATGCCGCTGAGGTTGACCGCGATGATCCGGTCCCAAGTCTCGGCATCGAGATCGAGAAAATTGCGCCGGTGGCTGATCCCGGCCGATTCGAGCACGATGTCGAGCCGACCGAATTCGCGCACGACTATGGCAATGGCGGCATCGACCGCGGCGCGGTCGCGCACATCGAGAGCAGATGCGGCGGCCCGCCCGCCGGCGGCACGAATCCGGGAAGCGGTAGCCTCGGCCGCGGCACCGTCGAGATCGGTGCAGAACACCGCCGCCCCCTCGCGCGCCAGCGCCTCGGCCGCCGCACCGCCGATGCCGCCTCCCGCGCCCGCAACCAACGCCACTTTGCCCGCGACCCGCCCCATGCCGCCCTCCTCTTATGCCGTCCGCACGTTTCTACCATTGAGGACCGCAAGCCGGCGTGGCGATCATGCCCGATTTGATCAAAGCTGCGCAGCCGGCGGAAGACGAATACGTAAATTCAGACTGCGCAGCGACGGATCGGCTCAGCCCGTACTCAGTGCGAGCATGGCTTCCGGCAAACCGGATATGGGGAGCAAGGGCCAAGAGCCCAGCCTGTCTATCGCCCGGAATTGCAATGTCCGGAATTGCAATGTCCGGAATTGCAATGTGTTGAGCGATAAAACCGGCCTGGCGTCGCTTTACGCGGGGGTGGTCAGCCGCGCCAAGTCAAAATGGTAGACGCGGGCGGTGTTGAGGGCGACGATTTTGGCCTGCTCATGCTCCGGCACGCCTTTCAGGATCTCAGAGAGGATCTTGCGTGATTGCGGAAATGTCGACTCGCTGTGCGGGTAGTCCGAGCCCCACATCATGTTGTCGACACCGATCAAGTCGCGCAGGCGAATGCCGATCGCGTCCTCCTGAAAGCTCAAGAGGATGTTGCGGCGGAAGAAGTCGCTCGGCCGCATACCGTTCTTGAAGCGGTAGATCGCCTCACCATGGCGCTCGCGGTAGGTGTAGTCCATCGTCGAGAGAAGGTGCGGCGCCCAGGCCAGCTCGAACTCGACGATCGCCAGTGTCAGGCGGGGATGGCGTTCGAAGACACCGGAAAAGATCATGTCGCACAGCGACAATGCCGGATAGAACGCCTTGGTCGCGCGGCTGCTGGCGTCGCGCAATGTCCCGGGACCGGCCCCGCGGATCTTGCCCTGCCGTCGCGTCGCGGTGTGCAGGCTGAGCGGCAGGCCGAGCGCTTCGCCGGCGGCCCAGAACTTCTCGTATTCGGGCTCATCGTAGCGCCGCTCTTCGGCCGGATATTCGGTGATCATCGCACCCGAGAGGCCGAGGCGCGCGGCGCGCTCCAGCTCCTTGACCCCGTCCCCGACGTCGTCGAGGTTGATCATCGCCACACCCTTCAACCGGGCGGGGTCGGTGCGGCAGAACTCGGCGAGCCAGTCATTGTAGGCGCGAAAGATCGCGGACATCAGCGCCCCGTCCGCCACCTTGAAGTAAAAGAGCCCTTGGCTCGGATAGAGGACCTCGCCCGCCACCCCGTCGAGCGCCATATCCGCGAGGTGCTGCGCGGGGTCGTAGCCGCCGCGCCGCACGTCTTCAAAGCGGCCCTCGGCGGAGATCGTCTCAGGGGTCTCGAACCTAGCACCGGTGCTCGAAATCAGGCCGATCCCGGAGAGGACCTGATCCGCCTCGACCACGATTTGGTCAGCGCCGCCGATCCGCTCGATCCGCGGCGCACGATCGCGGAACCCCCGATCGATGCGGGTCCGCCACAGATCGGGCGGCTCGAACACGTGAGAGTCGGACGAGAGAACGAAGGGCGGCATCGGCATCCCTTTCCCGCTTGACCGCGCAGCAGCAGCTTTGGCAACCGGCGCGCCGCCCGTCAAGCCGAGCGCGCTTGGTCGAGCGACACGTGCTGATCACCGACAAACAGGGAATCGCAGGTCGCGATCGGACCGGAACGCGCCGCCCGTTCCTAGAAGCTGCCGGAGCCTGGAATAGGATGCGGCTGCGGTCCCGGAAACTCCGGCAGCTCGGCGTCGCATCGAGGCGTTATAAATGGGCGTCTGGTCACGCCCTTCGCGCGATGCCGACGCATCATCACCTGTCGCAGGAGAAACCCATGCCCGAAAAGTCGATGAAGGAGAAATTGGCGGCCGGCGAGCTCGTGCTGTGCATGAACCTGCGCCTCGCGCGCTCGGTCGATATCGCGATGGTCGCGAAGGCCGGCGGCTACGATGCGCTCTATGTCGATATGCAGCACGCGCCCTATTCGATCGAGACCACGGCAACGATCTGCGCCGCCTCACTCGGCATCGGCATCACCCCGCTGGTGCGGGTGCCAAACCATGACGCGCAGTGGATGAGCCGGGTGCTCGACGGTGGCGCCCAGGGCGTCATCCTCCCCGATGTCAACACCCGGGCGCAGGCCGAAGCGATCGTCAGCGCATGCCGCTTTCCACCAATCGGAAAGCGCTCGGTGATGGGATTGGGGCCGGCGCTCGGGTACCGCGCGGTGCCGCTCGCCGAGCTGAACCCAAAGCTCAACGCGGAGACGGCGGTTATCGTCATGCTCGAGACCGCGGAGGGCATCGAGAATTGCAAAGCGATCGCCGCCGTCGATGGTGTCGATGTTCTGCTGATCGGCTCGGGTGACTTGACGACCGATCTCGGCATTCCCGGACAGGTCGACCACCCACGGCTGCGCGCCGCCTATGAACAGGTGGCCGCGGCCTGTCGGCTGCATCAGAAGGTGCTGGGAGTGGGCGGGATCCGCCACAACACCGTGCTGCAGGGCGAACTGATCAGGCTCGGAGCGCGGTTCGTGATTGCCGGCACCGATACCAACTACGTCCTGGCTGGCGCGCGCCAGGATACGGCAGCACTGCGGGCGATCGAGACAGTGGAATCAACCACCTGAGGTTGAGGTCCGTTACACCAGCGTCTGCAGCATCGGCGGCCGATGATTTTAGATCGCTTTTACCACGCCTCGCGGCCGCGGGTGGGGCGTGCTGAGGGAGCGCCGCCGCCGTGATCGGCGCGGGTGGCGCGCTGCTCGGCTTCGTGCTTGTCGAACATCGCCTTGGCAGCGGCCTGGCGCTTGGCGCTGAACTCCGTCCGGTTGTCGCCGGCCCATTGGTAGGAGGCGGCGCGCGGCGCGTTGGCCCGGCTGAAATGCGGCATCACATAGCGCGCGTAGAGCTCGTACGAGCGCTTGGTCGCCTCCCAATCGGCCCAGTTGTGCGCCTGATGCAGAAAGGCGCCGAATTCGCCTTGTTTTTGCTGCAAGCGTTCGATCAGCGCGATCGCGTCGTCGGGGGTGCCGCACACGCCATAGCGGTTCTCGACAAACCATTCGAGCGGGTCCCGCCCCGCCGGCACGATAAACCGCGGCTGGTTGTTGTTGGCGTAGCCGAGATAGCGTTCAAAGCCGAAACGGGCGTTCTTGAAGGCCTGCTCACGGGTTTCGGCGATGTGCATCGGGCCGACGAGGCGCAGCCGGCTGACGTCCATCGAGCGGCCGTGCTCGGCGGCAACGTCGTTGGCGATTTGCCAGTTCGCCGACAGCGCCTCGTAGCCGAACGGGTTGGTTGCGGCGACGCAGATCATGCCGAGATCGTACTTGCCGGCGAGCCTGCCGCCCGACGGCGTGTTCGAGCTGACCACCGCCACCTCGGGATAGGGCTTGGTGTAGGGCAGCAGGTGCAGCCGGGCGCCCTCCATCGTGTACCAGTCGGTTTTTTCGGTGACGATCTCGCCGCGGAAGAGGCGCAGGATCGCATCGAGCGCCTCGGCCATGCGATCGCGCTGGGTCATCGGGTCGATGCCCATCATGATCGCGTCGCCGGCGAGGAGGCCGGGGCCGGCGCCGAACATGATCCGGCCGCGCGTCATATGGTCGAGCTGCACGATGCGGTCGGCCACCATCATCGGATGGTGGTAGGGGAGCGAGACGACCCCGGTGCCAAAGCGGATGTGCCGGGTGCGCTCGGCGGCGAAGGCGATAAAGATTTCGGGGGAAGAGATGATTTCGAACCCCGCCGAATGATGCTCGCCGATCCAGGCCTCGTGAAAGCCGAGCCTGTCGAGCCACTGCATCAGCTCGAGGTCACGCTCCAGGCACTGGGTCGGGTTCTCTTCGTTGGGATGAAACGGCGGTAGAAAGATCCCGTGGCGGAGATGGGTCAGTGGCATCGAGGGCCTCGCTCCGGTTGGCGCCGCGCGCGGCCGCGCGGTATCATTGGCGGAGCGTATTATAGGGAAAGAGGACGCGATGGCGATCAAGCGCGAGAAGATACAGCCGCGGGGCATCCATGTCCGCATGGTCGAGGGCCAGGCGCGATACACCCAGGTCGTCACCGTCAGCGGCACCGGCAAGATGATCTTTGTTGCGGGGCAGCTGGCGCGCGATGCGCAAGGCAATCTGGTTGGCAAGGGTGATATGCGCGCGCAAATTCAACAGGTCGGCGAGAACATCAAGACCTGCCTCGAAGCCGCCGGCGCGACGCTTGCCGACATCATCAAGACCAACACCTTTGTCACCAATTACACAGAGTTCGCCAAGCACCCCGATATGCGGATGCGCTATTTCGGGCCGGCGACCCCGACCAGCACAACGGTCGAAATCAGCCGCCTCGCCGACCCTGACGGGATGATCGAGATTGAGGCGATCGCGGTCATCGACGGCTGACCCTCTGGCGCAATTCCGGCGTCGTTGAAGGCGGGCGGCGGGCAAGCGTCGCCTGCTCGAAAGCGTAGGCGAGGCGCAGCAATAGGGGCTCGCCCCAGGCGCGGCCGGCGAAGGTGACACCGAACGGATATTCCGGCGTCTCCTCACCGCTTCTGCCGCTGACAAACCCGGCCGGGACCTGCACGCTCGGATAGCCGGCCTTGGCAGCGATCGCGGCACCTGCGGCGCCGGGGAACACCACGGCGTCGAGCCGGTACCGGTCCATATAGGCGTCGAGCCCCAGGGTGCGCGACGAGCGTAGGTCCATCAGCCGTGCCGAGAGATATTCGGGCTCGCCAAGATCGCCGCGTGTCGCCGCTGCGGCGAGAAACAGATCCTGGCCAAAGCGTAATGCCTCGCCCGCATGGGCGGTGTTGAACGCGACAATGTCGTCGAGGCTGCGCATCACGGTCTCGCTGGCCCAGTCATGCAGATAAAGATCGAGATCGTGCTTCAGCTCGTAGATGAAGACCAGCGGCCGGCGCACCGCCTGGCCAAAGGTCGGGCTTTCCCTATTGCGGTTCAGGATGGCGATCTCGGTGCCGGGACCACCGATCCAGCCGGCGGTCGGCAGATTGGCGCGAATGATGGTAGCTCCTGCCGCTTCGAGCGCGGCGATCGCCTCGGCCATGATTGTGGCGGCGCGCGGCGGGAGCGGACCGTAATAGACATTGTTGAGCGGATCGGCGGTGTCGCTCGGCACGCCGATGCGAGCGCCGCGCAGCCCGTCGGCGTCGAGGCCGCTCGTATAATCCGCCGGACGGCGCAGAGCCGCGGTCGCCGGATCGAGCGGATCGGGCGCCGCCAATACGTTGAGCAGGATCGCCGCGTCGCGCACATTGCGGGTCAATGGGCCAGCGGTGTCCTGGCTGTGCGCGATCGGGACGATGCCGGCGCGGCTCAAGAGCCCGACCGTCGGCTTGACCGTGACGAGCCCGTTCTGGCAGGCCGGTGACAATAGCGAGCCCGAAGTCTCGGTGCCGAGCGCCGCTGCTGCGAGCCCCGCCGCGACCGCCGCCGCCGACCCCGAGCTCGATCCGCCAGGCGAGACGAGCGGCACCTCCCGCTCGTCGAGTTGCGGCGCGTAAGGGTTGCGCACCTGGCCGCCGAGCGAGCTGTACCCGGCCGGCATGTCGATCGCCAATATGTTGGCGAACTCGGTCAGATTGGCCTTGCCGAGGATGATCGCCCCGGCCTCGCGCAGCAAGCGGGCCACGGTGGCGTCCTGCCGCGCCCGTGCTTCAGCCAGGGCCAACGAGCCAGCAGTCGTATGCTGACGGTCGGCGGTGGCGATGTTGTCCTTGAGGAGGATCGGGATGCCTGCGAGCGGCCGAAGTGTGTCCGTCCGCCCGGCGTCGAGTGCCGCGGCGAGCACCGACGCGTCCGGGTTGACCTCGCGCACGGCGTTGATCGACGGCCCGGCGCGGTCATAGGCCGCGATCCGCGCCAGATAGGCTGCGACCAGGGCGGTGGCGCTTGTCTCGCGGGTGGCGAGCGCCCGCTGCAGATCGCCGATCGTCGCGTTCGCAAGCTCGATCCTGGCCATGGTGAAGCTCGTCGCGTTCGGAATTTGGTGCACTGGGACCAATGAAAGTTAGCCGATCGTTTCTTGCTGTCGTTGCCGAATGGCCTTGATACGATCGCGCGTTCTAAGTACCTTGCGCCGAGTGACTAGGCGCAAAGTTGCGGCGGCTGATAATGCTGCCACAACTATGGATACTTCTACCAGATGAACCACAGTGAGTGATTGTGGTGGCGTGGTCAGCCACGCGCCCCAAATACTTTCAATCGCCGCTGGCAATGCTGCGAACGCCGCGCCCACGCATCCCCAAAAAGCCTCCGAGAAGCCATCGACAGCTGTGATGCCCAACATCTCCAATTCGTCGTCAGAAATGTCATGCCGGAGCAATGTTGGCGGGCGCGTAATAGCAACAGGGTAGGCGGTCGGCCCCAGAACAGGGCGACGGTGAGACACAGAGACAAGTGGCTCGCCACAACCGCCGGTCACGGCATAACAGCTGGACGCCTGCCGCGAACCCGGATTACCTCTTCGCTTGGGGCTGGCGGAGGTACGGGCGGCGGAGCCGGATCGGTGGTAGGAGAATTGGTCCGTGGCCGAACAGACCTAACGACTACGGTCGCCCCGTCCGCCATCTGTCCCCGCCCTCATTTTGACCATCAATTCACGTTGACCACCTGCTTTATCGATAACCACAACCCTCTTGCCATCGCCGACCTGCTCAAGAAGGAAGGCTTCCATGCCAAGCGCCGTTCCAATGGCATCGCCAGTATCGACCTGGAGCTCTTTTGTAATTCTTCCGAGATCGCTCTTTGCGGCGTCATCGAGCTCAATTCTGAGCACATACGGTTCGGGCATTGATCGGTCCTTGCTATCTGCTGCCTAAACAGCCTTCGCGGAAGCGAACACGGTATCGCCAAATACGATCCTTCCGTACATGCGACATGGCGCCCTCTCTCCTCTGCAAACGACGGTCTGCCGATCGTAATTCCCCACCGACCGGCAATTTATTAATGCGCTGTTGCTCGACAACTTCCGCGCTAGTTGTGAAGTGTAGCGGCTGATCCTGGCGAATTGCAACCCCAATCAGCTTGTGGTTAAAGCTACCTTACTTTGAATCAGGCCGAAAAGCTTTTTCGCGCGGTGATGGTCTTGCGGGTCAGCTGTACGGTTTTGCCGCACCGGGTCCCATTCGCCCCGGAGCGTCTCGGGCGCCATTTAGATCTTGGTCTATGATCGGCGTCCCGATCCTTTGGAGACGCCGACAAGCCGATGTTCGATCTGGTGTTTCTCGGCACCGCCGCGGCGGTGCCATCGGCCGATCGCGGCCTGCCGGCGCTTTATGTCGGCCACGGGCCGGACCGGTTTCTTGTCGATTGCGGGGAAGGGACGCAGCGCCAGCTGCTATGCGCTGGGCTCGGCTTTCGCGGGCTCTCGCGGGTGCTGCTGACCCACGCCCATCTCGACCACATCGCCGGGCTGGCGGGTCTCGTCGCGACCCGCGCGTTGTGGGGCCTCGACGATGCGATCGAGATCACTGGCAGCGCCGAGACGATCGCGTTTGTCCGCTATTATCTCGCGGTCACCGTCGGCACCGAGCGGGATGACCGCTATCGCTTGCGCGCGGTCGAGCCGGGGGTGGTCATCGCACGGCCGGGCTGGCGGCTCGATGCCTTTGCCGTCGCGCATCGCGGAACCCAGAGCCTCGGCTGGCGGTTCTCCGAGGACGCGCGCATCCCGTTGCTGACCGAGCGGCTGGCGGGACTGGGTGTGCCCGAAGGTGCCATGCGGCGAGAGCTGGCCGCGGGTCGCGCCGTGACGCTCGACAATGGCCGGGTGGTCGCGCCCGAAATGGTTCAAGGGCCTAAAATCGCCGGTACCCGGCTCGTTGTGATCGGCGATGTCGAGGAGGTCGCCTCGCTGACGCAGCAAGTCGGCGCGTCGGACGCGCTGGTGATCGAAGCCACCTTTCTCGACCGTGATGCTGCGCTCGCCCGATCGCGCGGCCATCTGACCGCCGCGTCAGCGGCCTGGCTCGCCCGCGAGGCCGGGGTCGGTGAATTGCTGCTGACCCATATTTCCGGTCGCTATCGCCCCGAGGAGATTGCCGCGGAAGCCGCCGCCATCTTTCCACACACGCGGGTCGTCGCCGATCTCGATCGGGTCGCGGTCACCGCCCGGTCTCGCCCGGCCGGGATCGCGGCATGACGCGCTGCCCTCGACCGCGCCGGCGATTTGGACGACAATCCCACGACTTTGCCAGCGGAGCATGCCGCGCGATGAATTCGACCGAACCCTCGCTGATCCCGGTAACGCTGCTGACCGGCTTTTTGGGCAGCGGCAAGACGACCGTGCTCAACCATGTGCTGAAGCAGCCGGGCATGGCGGCGACCGCGGTCATCGTCAACGAGTTTGGCGAGATCGGCATCGACCATCTCTTGGTCGAGAAGGCCACCGACGACGTCGTGCTGCTGAACAGCGGATGTCTGTGCTGCACCGTGCGAGGCGACATCGTCGACACGTTGCTCAACCTGTTTGTCGGCCGGGCCAACGGCAAGATCCCGGATTTTGCTCGGGTTGTGATCGAAACCACCGGGCTTGCCGACCCGGCACCGATCCTGCACACGCTGATCTCCGACCCGCTGGTGGCGGCGCGCTACATGCTCGACGGGGTGGTGGCGACGGTCGATGCCGTCAACGGCACCGGCACGCTCGACCGTCAGCCGGAGGCGGTCAAGCAGGCCGCGGTCGCCGACCGGCTGCTGCTGACCAAGACCGACCTCACCGACGCGGACACGGCGGCGGCGCTAACAGCGCGGCTCGCGGCACTCAACCCTGGCGCCCCGCTGGTGTCGGTGGCCGGGGGCGAGGTCGATCCCGCCCTCTTGTTCAATCTCGGCTTTTACGATCCGAAGACAAAGAGCGTCGATGTGCAGCGCTGGCTGCGCGACGAGGCTTTCGAAGCCGGCCACGGGCACGAACACAACCACGAGGGCGTGCACGACGCGGACCGGCCCGACGTCAACCGTCACGACGACCGCATCCGAGCGTTTTGCATCACCCGCGACCAGCCGATTTCATGGGCGGCGCTGTCGGGCTGGCTCGACGCGCTGGCGACGATGCGGGGCGATGATCTGTTGCGGCTGAAGGCAATCGTGGCGCTGAGCGACCGCCCGAATGAACCGGTCGTGGTGCACGGTGTCCAGCACCTGTTTCACCCGCCGGTGCTGCTAAAGGAATGGCCCAGCGACGATCACCGCACCCGGATGGTGTTCATCACCCGCGACCTGCCAAAAGAGGCGATCGAAACGACCCTCGCGGCCTTTGAAAAGGCGATCGACGAAGCCGGATAGCGCGGCTGCATGGGGCTCGTGCCTCATCGCAGCGTGATCCGCGCATGGGGTTGACCGAGACCAGCATCGGGCTGGCGGTTTGCCTGCTCGTCCTCGCGGTTGCGATCATTCTCGATCGCCGCCCGTACCGCCCGGGCAAGCGCAACTACATCCCACTGATGATCCTGGCTCTCGCCGCCGGCATGGTGCTCGGCCGACATCTGCTGGGGTTGCTGTTATAGGCGCAGCGCTGAGACTCGCCGCTAAACCGGGGTCGTCATTGGCCGCCGGTGCAGTGGCGCAAATTATAGCGCTCGTCTTCGTAATCATCCATCGCCGCCAGCAGCACGCTGTCGGGCGGCAGGGTCTTCAGCGCGGCGGTGATCGCCTTGATCGTCGCCTCGTTGTACGGGACCGGTTTCGGGCATTGGCACGCCGTCGCGCCGACCGTGCTACACCCGGCCAATACCGATCCGGCGGCGAGCGCCGCAAACCCGATCATCTTCCTCGCCGCCATGTGCTCTCCCTCGCCCAAAGGCGCGCACCATGGCGGGAGCGGCGTTGCCGATCAAGACCGAACCGGAGCGGCAGCGCTGACTGCGTGGCGAGCAGCCGATTGCCGCGATCTCTTATTGCTTGATCAAGGTGGCGACCGAGATGTGCGGCCAGTCGATGCCGAGGAAGTTCAGAATCACCGTCTGGGTAAATTGCGGTGGCGGCAGGCCACCGTCATTCCCACAGTCGCATCCCTTGAGTGCTCAGCCGAAAGTCTTTTGCAGGGTCGCGACTTGGACATGCGGCCAGGCGAAATTCGGCGCCGGAACCGGCGGGGTGGCACTCGGTCTGGCGAGTAAAAGCGCCGGAAAGTTCAAGATCGTGAACTGCACGTATTGAAGCTGCATGATGGATGGCTGAGTGGGGTGGGTAAGTTTCTCTAGCCAGAAGGTGGCATAAAACAGAGCTGTGAACGCATTGTTTGGAGGATTAGAGCCACGACTGGGACCGAGAAGAAAAGTGAGGTTTTCTATACCACCACCGGCTTGAGGCAAGGTCACGAGCGACGTCGTTGGTAGCGGGCTGCCGTTGATAACCGGCGCGTTGAAGAACGTGATTCCGGTGGCGGTCGATATATTGAGAGCGGCCCCGCTGAATGAGTAGCCCTGTGCAAGTTGTTCTTGCACCGTTTGTTGCAGCAAGGTCACGGGGTCATTGAGAAGCTGTTGGGTGATGGCCGGCGGCAATATCTGAGGCACGTTTCCTAAGGGGGTTCTTGTATTTGTCGGGTCTGGCGGGCCAATAGGGAGTGAGAGATTGTACTGGTGGAAGCCGCCCAACGGCTTGGACTGTGCTTCCGAGGTTCCCGCCGAAAAAATCGGTGCACCCAGCGGCACGCCCGCGGTGAGCGCAGGCTGAAGGTCGATCGCGGTCGTGTTGAACGATGGGAAAATGGAAAAGGCCGGATTGCCACCGCTGATAGGGGTGGCACCGGGGCTGAGGGTCGGCGGACCGTCAAAGGGCGTGGCGATGCCTTGGGCGAGCAGCGAATTTCCGTGGGGTATATTGGCCATGCGGGTGACCAGTTGCCCGCCTTCGGGCGGTGACAGTAACGGCTCCGAGGTCGGCGGCTGGGTCACCCAGATGCCGGGTTCGATGTGAAGTGCACCGCCGGTGGTCGCATCGCTGATCTGCACAAGGTACGTCAACCCAAACAGTTCGATGTCGGTTTGGGCGAAACCTCGGTTCGGGATTGACGACGATATCGGGCTGAATACCGTCGTTTCATTGGTGAGATTGAGCTCAAGAAATGTATTCGTCTGGTCCTCGAAGTCCGGTCGCGCCACGAGATTGAACCCTGTCCCATGCCATGTGCCGGCAAGTTCGGCGAGCAGCCCGAGGTTCTGTAAAACGGCTGCATTCTGTCGGGCGGGGCGTATTGTAGAAACCGCCATGTCTCCCTCCTTCCCGGCTCGAATGGTAGCTAAAAAGGCGATCGGTTCGTCGTCTACCGTCTTTGTTGGTTAACGATATCAGACATTGGAGGGAGAGTGAAGCCGATTTCGGACGGAGTCAGGTTCCCGTTGAAATATCCCGTAGGAGCGGCGTCGCCGAGAAGGCGGGGTCTGGCGCGCTACTTGTCGGGTAGGGCTGGCCATCACGAGTCCGCGTTAATTGGCGTTTCCCATTCATGACTTAGGCCACCAACGCAGGCGGATGTTTCCTGGCGGAAAATATACCCATCGAGAGTATGCGTTGGTGAAACTGGCGATATTTCTGTCCTTTCTTCAAGAACTCCGAAGTCCAATACGTAATCACAATTTTGGGCGTTGACATTTATCCGTGGATTCTTAGTTGGCGCCAAAAATTTCAAGATCATATGATCATTTACACGGTGAATTTCAGTAAACGCCGTAGCTACAGTTATACTATCTCCAGGCCGGATTATGACCGCCTCGGTTTCTGTCCGGATTGTTGAATCATGTCGCCGCTCGATACGTTGGATGAAAACCGAGATCGCTGCAGATGTTTTCCACGCCACGCTTGGCTACATTATGCCAGAGGGATTTTACGCAGAATTTCAGAAAATTATATCGTTTCCATTTATGTGTGCGATCTCATTGATGACCCCATGGCCCCATTGCCATTCTTGCCACGCCGGGACAATTATACATGCAAGGCCCAAGGCGGCTAAGATCACCAAAACCGCCCAATACGGCAACCTTCCTCCTATTGTCATCGGCTTTAACTCCGGCACGGCCTTATCTGGCGGAGCAGCACGATAAAGTAGATCAGCGGTTTTCCAGAGCGGCAATTCAATCGGCGGCGTGCTCACAGCACTCCCTTCCATGCGGGTTTGTCGCGCACCAACGAATTCGACGGCGGGCTGCCGTTGAGGATGTAGCCGCGGCACTGACCGCCGGTGATCGACGAGCCGAAGTCGCAGGCTGACACCCCATGCGTAAGCAGCAGCCGTGCGAGGAGGGCGAGCGGCAGACGGCGCCAGCGCTATGCCGCCGGACGCCTCGCCGCCTCGACCATCCGCGCGACCTCCTCCGCCGATAGCCGGGGTTTTTCGGCCGCCCCTATCGGCCGGTACCAGCAGTCCGGACCTTCACAGCCGTCGTACCGACGACAGTGGATCAGCGGCGAACCCTCGAAAACCATCTGGCAGAGTTGTCCTTCTGGTACCTTTCCCTTGCGCCAGCCCAGTTCCTTGAGCCGCACCGTCGCGTCGTGCCAGTAGTCCCACGCCCGCTGACTCTTCGGCATCAGCTCGCGGCGTCGGAGCGCTTGCCGCTCGAAATAGTCCATATGTCCCGATCCTCAGTACTGCGTCGGCAATTTCAACGTCGCCCGCCGATCGTTGCTGGCGTCTCGACCGCGCGGAAACCGGATGTTCTGGCGTAAGCGCCAACAGCGCCAACTCGATACAGAAGCACCGCTGGGCCATGATCTCCGAAATGGGGGCATTTCGAGCCGTTCAGCCGGCCCAAGGTTTACGTACCCTTCTCAAACGTCAAGAAATGGCGAAGGCGTCGCTGGCGGCGGCGATTGCGGCGGGATCAAAGGTGCCGTCGGCGCGCGGGAGGGTGACACCGGCTCGCGCAAGGGTATGACGATGTGCCGGCGAACGGGGACACCAATTTCCATGCGAGCAACCCTCCGAAGCGCGGTCGGCGACATAGAAGCGGATCATCGCGCAGAAGCGCGCGTCGGGGCAGGCCGCGCCGAACACAGCTTGCGGGCAACACGCGAGTGAGGACATATGATCACCTCGGCAACGGCCGCTCCGCGGTCATTTTCTCCGGCAGCAGCATCGCGACAAGACCGGCGAACGCTACCAGTGCCTGGATCGCAGCCTGCAATACGCCGTTATTGACGTGAACCCCGGCGGCGGCCAGGAGTGCGCCGGCACCGGCGTAGCTCGACGGCTCTTTCAGACGAGCCAGCACAAAAGCGAGAATATTCACCGCAACCTCTCTCGATAGTCGAAAAAATTGGGCGCGCCGCGAGCGCTTCCGGCCTGGCGCCTCAGCGGGCGGCGACGACGATGCGCAATCCGTCGGGGCCGAAATTGAACTCCTGGCTGGTGCCGTTCGACTGGCGCAGCTGGCACAGGCCCGTTTCGACACTGGCTGACAGGATCAGCCCGGGTACATCGGCCATCGTATCGCGGCGCACGATCTTGTAGCGGCATCGTTGGCTTTCGGGATCGACGGTGGTCAGTTTGTGCGGCAGCATGGTGTGCTCCTCGATCGGCGAGGCGGTTTGCCGGTGGACGCGGCCAGTTATTTTCGGTCCTGCTTTTGCACGATCTGGGTTCGAAGATCGCCGATCGCGTCAATGATCCGCCCCAGTGAGGTGCGCATTTCCGAGTGAAAATCGCGCTCGTCGAGACGGCGCTGCTCGACCGCGCGTTCGAGTACCTGGATGCGCAATTCGTGTGCGGCGAGCTCGACACCGAAATCGGCGCGTAATTGCTCGATGTCGCTGCGCAGGCTGATGTAGCTCGTCACCGCACCGCCGCCGATCGTCACCAGCAGCACCGCTGCCTGCAGGAGGTGTCCGAAATTGATCTCCGGCGAAAAACGCGGCTTTGGCATCATGGCACAAAGGCTGCCGCCGGGGTCGCTTTCAGCAGCTCGGCCAGCACGCCGGCCCAGACCGGCTGACAGGCCGCATCCTGCAGCGCCATCCGCACCGCGCGTTTTTCTTCGATTGCGGTCAAGAGCCCGGCCGAATTTCCGGCGGCCGCGATCGCCTCGCCGGTGGTGGCCAATACCGGCCAGCAGGCGGCGCCGGCACTGTCGCCGACGGCGGTGGCGACGGCGGTTGCGCTCCGCGCGTCATTGGCGGTGAACTGTCCAACCTGGGCACAGCCACCGAGCCACAACGCCACTGTTGCCGCCAACAGTAGAGTACCGAGCGTTGCCGCTGTATCACCGAGCGCGACCGAGTGTGTGTCGATTAGGTTCCAGAGCTTCGACATTGGCTCATGCTCCTGTAGTGCCAATAAACGTCCATGCCAGGTTGGCCAGGGTCGGGTCCGGCGACGCCGGTGCCGTCAGGGTCAATACATCGCCGGCATTGAATGTCGTCGCCGCCGGCATCGTGAACGTTGCGGTGGTCGCGGCCGCGGCGAACACCATGCTGGCGACATTGGCGCCGTTCTTCTGCACCTCGAAGACGGCCGTCGCGGTGGCGCCAACTCCGGCTGTTCCCTGACTGCCGGCCAACCCTGCCGGGAAGGTCACAGCCGTGGCGAAGACATAGCGTTGCAGCACCAGGCTGGTGCTGGGTTGGCCATTGACAAAGGTGCCGGTGACAACATTTGTCGTCGCCTGCCCGGCACCGGTGATCGCGTAGCTGTAGGCCGGGACCGAAGCCAGGTCTTGAACGCCGCCGCCGACGATGTTCAGCGACACGAATTTCAGATAGATCGTCTGCCCGATCAGATTGGCCGGATAGGGGAAATGCCCGATTGCGCCATTGAGCAACGAAAACTGGCTGCCCGACGGGTGATCGGCGATCGCCGTGCCATAGGCACCGCGGTAGAGTGTCGTCAGATCGTATTGCGATCCCCCGGTCAGGGTGGCGGTCTGGTAGGCGAGCAGCTCGCCGCCGAGATAGCTCAGCGTCGCCAGATTCTGCGCATCGGTCGGCGAGACTGAAATCAGCGAGCTGCGGCTCTCGCTGAGATCGACCGCCAGGGTATCGACTGTATCCGGCGAGGTATGCGGCGGCAGATCGGCGGTCGAAACCCCTTGTGTTGCCGGTGCCTCGACCGTCCCGGCGAGCGCGTAGGAACTGCCGTCGCTCGAGATCCAGACCTGCGCCGAGCCCCAGTTCGATCCGCCTGACAGCCCGATCCAGATTTCGAGATCGCCCGAGAGGAGCCCCGCCGGCGGCTCAAAGATCAGCGGCGGGTTGACATTGCCGGGTGCCGCATTGTAGTTCGGCACATAGCCGGCGCTGCCTCCTTTGGGATAGAGGACGGCGGTCGAGTAACCGCCAACAAAGTCCTCGGCGGTGATCGCCAGCGTGCCCTCGTCATCCTCCTCGACCGCGGTGACGCGGATCGTCAACGCAGTGGCGCCGAGCCGCGCGTCGGTGATCTGCACCAGGTCCATCGGCTCCAACAGGCAATATTTCCAGCCGAGCTGGAACGTGTAGGTGTTGCGGAAATAGAGGCTGCGCTGCAGCAACAGCTGCGCCGCGATCGGCCCGGCATAGGTCGCATCGACGATCGCATTCGCCTTGAGCGAAGTGTTGCGGCGCACGCCATAGAGGTCGATCGAAGCCTGGTCGAACGCTTCGACGATCGTCGTGTTGTAGCTGTTGGAGCGGTCGAGGCATTCCACCTCGATCATGTTGTCGGCATCGGCCGGGGTCGAGCGCACGATATGCACCGGGTCATCGGTAAAGCCTTCGGTGATCGGTCCGGCACCCTGGCGCAATGCGGGCCCGCCGGGATTGACCCCGAGATTGGTGCCGACGCTCGACTCCTGGACGATGAAATCATCCTCGCCAAAGCTGTAGAGCACATTCGTATCCGGTGTGTAGGTGTAGAGCGCGCTGGTGCTGCCGACGATGATTTCGGAGGTGCCGCTGGCATTGCCGGTGATCGTGGTGCCAGCCTGCAGCTGGACAATGACAAGCGCGCTGACCGAGCAGGATGCGTAAAAGCCGTTGCCGCTCAGCGCTGCAGTGCCGGCCACCTGCTGCGCGAGCCCGGCGGCGGTGCTGGTGTAGGAGGTCTGGTCGGCGGTATCGGCGGTGTAGCTGACGGTAATTGGTGAGCCGCTGAGCACTGGGTTGGTGAAGGTCAGGCTTAACACGTCGCCGGCGACGATCGTCCCGGAGATGGTGACGATTGTGTAAGTCGCGCTCAGCGGCTGGTCGCCATAGGGCAGGATCTTCAGCAATGCGCCCGACCAGACGATCGCGCTGTTGGTGATCTTGGTGATGTCGCCGAGCGATTGCTGCGCCTCCTGCTGGGTGTTAAGCAGCGGCGACAGAAACAGGCCGGCGGCGGCGCAGTATTGCGAATAGCTGTCGAGGCTGTCGAGATTGCCCGCCGGAAAGCCGGCGCCATAGCGCGGATTGGTCAGGAAATCGGTGATGATCGCCGCCGGGTTCGCGTCATACCCGTTGATGCCGCTAGCCGCTTCGATGCCGATGACCTCAAATGAGAAATTGGGCAGGGAAGCGGTGCTGCCCAGCTGATAATTGTCGAGCGTGACATTGGCGGTGCCGGAATAATTGAGCACCGTGTCCGGATGGTTGGTCACCCAGTAAGGGTCGGCCGGCTGACCATCGGCGCCGAGATTGATCGTGGACAGCCCGGGCATCGTGCTGAGCGCCGCGGTGTTCTTGTTCCACCACGCCGTGTTGATGCCGCCGATCGGACCCTGGCACACGCCAAGGATTATCGAGGCGCTGTAATTGTATTGCCCGCTGCCAGTCTTGCCGCCGCCACCCCCTTTGCCCTTGAGCCCCGAGCTCGCCGGTGTCGCGGTGAAATCATCATACTGGATCAGATTGGGTGCCACCCGTGTCGTCCCGTAGACGAGCGGAATGACGCCGCCCTTTTGCGAAGTCTGGAATTGCAGCGAGCCGATCGCCGTCTTCTGCTTGGCGTTCGATCCGCCGCGAAGAATCCCGGTCATTCAGAACCCAGTCGTGAAAGGTCGAACATCAGCGATCGACAAAGGGGCAGAAAAACCGGGCGGCGCGCCCGGCGAGCTGGCCCTGGCCGGCATCGGCATAGACAACGCCGGCATTGTGCCAGGCATGGATCAGCCGTGGCCACGCAATGACAATCGCACCGTGCGCAAAACAGCGGCCAAAGCGGAACAGCACCGCGTCGCCCGGTAATGGCGGGGCTGCGATCTCGCGTGCATGGCGCTGCAATCCTTCGAGATAATGCTCGATCCCGCGATGCAGATGCCAATCGGGCGGGTAGAACGGCACGTCGACATGCGGGACGACCCCCGCCGCCTCATAGACTTCGGCCAGCAGCATCAGGCAATCGACGCCGCCGCCCTTGACCCGGCCCATATGGTGATAGGGCGTGCGCAGCCAGCTCGCCGCCTCGGCGACAACCGCGGCGCGGCGTGGATCGCTCAAACTGCCGACTCGGGGGTCGGCACGTAAGGAACTCCGCCAAAATGCACCGCATTGTTGAAAATATTAGTGCAGGTGGCCAACGACCGGTCGCAGCCCGGCAATAGCTGGAACTGGTCGCCGGGTGTCGGCGGTGACAGAAGCGCGAGCTTGACGGTGACGGCACCATTGCTCATTTGCGTGATCGTCCGGCTGTCACCGGCATTGGCCCCGGTCAGACCGACGACAGTGCCCTGGATATAGAGCCCGGCGGGTGTCGGGTTGACCGCGCCGAGGAGCTGCGTCTCGCTCGATCCCGCCAGGCAGGCAAAGCTCGCCTGCAGGCTGGTTCGATCGAACTGGCACATCGCATCGCCGAACACGTGGTTGCATGATGGCTGCCACAGCCGCCGCGGCATCTGGATGTTTAAGAGCTCGAGATGCGAGCGGCACTTCATGTCGATCGCGGTGCGGCTGCAATCGAGGTCGGAGATGCGGCCGGCGAACAGGATTACGGTGCCGGGGCTGGTATCGGAATAAGTCGGCATGAAGGCCCGCTCGAGCTGCAATAGCGCGCCGTCGAGCTGGCCTTGCCAGGCCGCTTGCAGCCACGGCGTATCGCCGATCAGATCGGTGGTCTCGGGGTAGACCTTGATGTCGAGCTCATCGACCTCGGTCCCGATCACGGTCTTGGTTTTTGAGCGCTCGAATTTGGGGCCGAGCGCGAAGGTAAAGCCATTGGCGCTGATCGCCGTCGGCGCCGCCGAGTAGCGCAGCACACCGCCGCCGACCAAGGTGAAAGTGTAGAGGTCGGCCATCGTGAACTCCTCGGCTGAATTGAGGAGCGCAATCAGCGCTGGAGAGGCGGGCTTCATCGGCCATGCCCGATCATTGAAACCGCGCCGCCCATTCGGCTTGAGCAGCACCCGACCAGGCGCGGAGATCCTCGCTCTGCAGTGCGAGCCGCTGGTGCAGATCCGCGTTCCAAACGGCGTCGATCGCGGCTTCGATCGCGCCGATATCGCCCGGCGGGACTTGCGCGTAGCGGCCGAGCCACGGGATCGCCGCCGACCCGATCACCGGCAGTCCCACCGCCGCCGAATCCGCTGCGACGATGTTGAACGTCTCGGAAAACGACACCTGCATCGAAATATCGATCTCCGATGCGAGCCGCTTCAAGAATTGCGGATGCGGCACCCAGTCCTGTTCGATCAGCACATGCCGGCCGCCGGCGGAGCCGGCAAACAAGGCGCGCAGATTGTTCAATACCGCAGCGGCGCCGCCCTCGACACGGCCGGCATTGACGTGGAAACGCAGCTTGCGGCTCTGCGCATTGGCGAAAGCGATCGCGGCGATCGCCTGCACCAGATGGTTCTTCAATGGTCGGATCGCCCCGAAGCAGCCGATATGAAGCTCGTCACCGGCCAAGGGCGCGTGCGGCGTCGTCGCCGTCCGGCCGAGCAATGGGTAGAAATTTGGCCCGTAGGTGACAAGCGCCTCGGCATCGCCAAAATCGACGGCCATCGCGCGCAGCTGCGCCTGGGCTGCAGCGGAGTTGCACATGATTTCGACGCCGCGTTCCAGATAGCCGGCGATCCACGCGGCGGCGATCCCCTCATTGGCCAGAAACGGGGCCTCCGAATGGGTGCGCACAATCCATTGCACCCGCGGATGGAGCTTCTTCAGGATGTCGAATTTCTCGGGCACGACCCACAGCGCTTCGATGATCGCGTGCGTCGGGCGATAGGCCGCGACCTCGCGGTCGATCGAGTTGTTGTCGACCACCTCGACGAGTTTGGCCGCGACACCGAGCCCGGCTAGCATCTCGACGAGAAAGGTGACCGAGTTGTGCAGACCCGAAGACAGGTCGCCGCCCGATTGCTCGCGCATCCCCCAATAACCCCGGCGGCGCTTGCAGATGAACAGCACGCGCGAACGGCGCTGCGGCGCCGGCGATCTCTGCGGCATCAGATCCTCACCGAAATGAAGGTCAGTTTTTTGAGCTGCCACAACCGGTCCATGAAGTTTTCGAAATCGTAGCTGTCATCGACAAAGCGGCAGCGGAACCAGTAGGAAAAATCAGCGTCGATCACGACCCCGGTTGGTGGCGGAACCGCAAAAGTCAGCAACCCTGTGTTCGGATCGACACTGTAGGTGGACGGGTCCTGGACGATCCCGTTCCAATAGACTGCGCTCACCACATTGGGGGCGACGATCGGCTCGGCAAAGCCGCCATTCGACAGTGCCGTGCCGACCGTTCGCTGCAGCTGGAAAACCGCGGTGCTTGAATTGCCAGTGCCGAGATATTGGCCGGTGACCTGGTCATCGCTCGGGTCCTGAAACAGGAATGTGCCGTACGCCCCCTGGCACGACAGAAAGAAGCCCAGCAGCGTGCGCAGCTCGTCAAAGCCGGCCGCCGGGTTGTCGCGCAGAAAGGCGAAGACGAGAGTGAACTGCCACAGTGGGTAGGGGTAGTCGAGCGCCCGCAATTCCCGGCCCGAAACCGCACGCTGGATGCGGGTCTGGAACGTCGGCGTCTTGGTGACGCTCCAGGCGAGCCCGGGGAGGCTTGGAAAGACCAGTGCCATCAGGCGCTCCGCAATGCCGCGCCATTGCGCATCGCGCGATTGATCGCGGCAACCAGAAGACTGCCGTTCGACTGGAAAAATTTGGACACCGATTGGCCGTCCATGGCCGAGACATTGAACATGACGTTGGCGCCTCCACCAGCGGCTCCGCCACCACCGCCCGCGCCGCCGCCGGCGATCATCGACTGGAGCCCTTGGCTGATGTTGGCTGGCAGCACCATTTCATTGGCGTGTAGCATGGCAAGAGAGGTCGAGGGCACCATCCAGCCGCCCTGCGCCGATGGCACGATGCCGCCATGCTCGAACCCGAACAGCGAGCCAATGCCCTTGAACAGGCTGCCGAACAGGCCGCCGCTCGAAGCCAGGCTGCCGAGCCCGATGGCGCCGAGCAGGCCTTGCGACCCGAACAGACCCTGGGAGAGACTGCCGCCGGCGATGTCCTCGCCGGCCCCGCTGATGCCACCCCAGAAATCCTGGTCGCTGCCGCCGCTGCCGCCACCACCGCCGCCGGTGAGGCTCGCGCCGAGCAATTTGCCGAGGCCACCGAACACGCTCTTGACCGCGGAATCGACAAATTCGGCGATGATCGATTGGGCCAGATTGGACAGCGCCTTTTGTACCGTCGTCGTGCCCATGATGATGCCGGTGATCGAGGTGTCGAGCGCGCGCTGGATCGGCTGCAGCAAGGCGGTCCACTGCTTCTGGCTGTTCTGCACCGCCTCGGTGTCGAGCTTCTCCTTGTCGGTCAGGTATTTCTGGTAAGCGATCTCCTGCTGCTGGGTCAGCTTTTCCTGGGTGCGGGCGTCGTCACTTGCCGCGGCCAGTTTCTTTTCATAATAGTCCTGCTGCAGCGCCCATTCGCTGTCGAGCAGGTCCTTGAGCTGGGCGATCTCTTCAGCGGCCGAGCTGGTCCCGAGCTGCGCCTGCTGCTCGATCGCCGCCTTCTTGCGGGCGTAGGCTGCGTCGGTGACCTTTTCCCCGGCGGAGAGCGCGTCAAGCGAGTCGCGCTCGTTTTGCACGGCCAGCTGCTTTTCGAGCTGGTAGATGTTGTTTTCGACCGCCAGCTGCTCCTTCAAGCCGGCCGTGGTCAGCGCCAGCTTGTCCTGCCAGAAGGCCAGCTCCTGGCCCTTCGAATCTGCAAAATAGGACTGCTCGGCAGCAAGCTGGCTCTGCAGATCTGCGCGCCATTCGCCGAGGCGGTCCTGGCCGCCGCCGGACTGTCCTCCGCCATTCGCCTCGGTGACCGTGAGGCCGCCGCCTTGGCCGCTACCGCCATTCGCCGCCGGCGGTGCCGTGCCGCCCGCGGCACCCGCCAGCCTCGCCGCTCTCGCCTGCAATGCGCCGACGGCCGTGCCAATCTGCGCTGCGGCGGCGCTGACATGCGACTGCGCCTGCTGTGCGGCGGCGCCAAGACCGGCGAACTGGGCCTTCATGGCCTCGGTAGCGCTCGCCACCGAATCCGCTGCCGTTGCCAGTCCCGATTGCAGACCGTCGGTCTGCGCGGTGATCGCGACGCTGGTCTCGATATCGGCCAAATCAGCCTCTCAGATAAATGAAAGCCGGCGCCCGGCGGTGGGTCCCGCCCGTTGGCGGGTCGGGCTCGCTCAGCCGGTCGGTTTGGCGCTGCGCTGCAGCTCGGCAAAATCGAGCACCGCCGGGGCGAGCCCGGCATGCACATCACCTTGGGCAAAGCTCGGCCCAAGTGCTGCGAGCAGCGCGCCGACATCGCCATCCGGCCGCCCACCCGCCCGGGGATTGGCGACGGTCTTCGCTGCGTTCGGCCGGCGGTTCGCTTTGCCGACGCCAAGATGCGCCGCCACCATCAGGTGCAGCGGCGGATGATCGATCCAGTAGCGGGTCAGCTCCTCGACTTCGAGCAAGGTCATCGCATCGATGACCGGGTAGGGATATCCGCAGGCGGTGGCGAGCAGCCCATAGATGTGTCCCCAGCCGTCGCCGTCTTCATCTGCGCCCCCGAGCCGGGCCCGGGGGCTACCGCTTCCCCCGGTGGCAGCTCCCGCGTGCGCAGGCCCGAGCCGGTCAGCACCGCATTCAGCACCGTGCCGGCATTGCCGAGATCGAGCAGTCCTTCGACCGTCTCCACGGTCATGTCGGGGTAGTTGCGCTGCAATGCAGCAGTCACGATCTCGACGAGGACGATGATCTGGGTTTCGCCCATCTGCGCGCCGATCTCGGTCAGCTTGCGCACCTTGGGCATCAGCCGGCGCAACTGGCCGAGCGTCAGCGGTGGGATTGTCCATTGCTGACCGCCCATTGCGACCATGACACCAGGGATCATTTCGGGCCCGCCATGGCACAGGCCGGACAGAGTGGCATCACTCGACCGTGCTCAGATAGCCGATCGTGCCCGACGCATCGGCGAACGCGCTGAAATCGAGCTCGCTGATCGACCAGTCGTCGACCTTGGTCGGCAGCGACAGCTTGTTGGCGGTGCACGCATTGAGCCGCAAGGCCAGACCCTCGCCGCTGTACGTCGTGTAGAATGTCGCCTTGAAGGTTGGCGTCGTGCCCATCAGCTGATTGGTCAAGGTCAGCTGGTTGCCGCTGGTGGTGACATTGTAGGTATAGGAGATCAGCACTGCGGCATTGGCGTCGGCGGCCGAGAAGGTGTAGATGCCGGTCGCGAAATCGACCGAGTACTGACCGGCGGCCGAAGGCGTCGTCACCCGGTTGAAGCGCTGTCCGGAGCCGGCATAGGCGACGCCGAGATCGTCATTGTAATGCGCGGCATTGGCGACGGTCACGGTAAACGGCGTCGTCGCCGGCACGCTCCCCGCTTCGAGCTGCGCGACTGCGAACTGGCCGGTCGCCGCATTCGTGCCGAAGAAGATGTCGGAATAGAGGAGCCCGAGAATCTGGGCGAATTTGGCCTTGCCGCTGATCTTGCCCTGGCCGCGGGCGATCGCGACCGGAAACTGGAGCTGACCGTAGAGCTCCTTGTCGGTCCAGTCGAAATCGATCTGGATGTCCTGGAGCACGCCAAACTGGCGGGGGCCGATGCCGGAGCCGGTCGCGTCGGTGCGTTCGCCCCAGACTGCCCCGGAGCCGAAGCTGAGCTGCATGTCAAATACTCCTTTGCAAGTCTTCGCCGCGGATCTCCGCGCACGTCACCGGCGCCCGACCGGCGGGGTCCTTTCGAGACTCGATCAGCAGCAGTTTTAAGGTTTCCTTTGCCGCGTGAGCGATGTTCCACGCCGCGGTGTCGCGGGCGACCGCTGATCCGGGGAAATGATCCGCCCACCACTGTTCGATCAGTTGGTCGAGCGAGTGGGTAGACCGCAAGTGCGGCCCCTCGATCCGATTCATGATGCCCTCAAAATTTTACCGGCCGGTATTTGCGCCGGCGCAAGGTGGTTGGACAGCCGCCGGCGGTGCCTGCCGCGCGGCGGTCAGACGCAGAGGATTTCGACCGGGATGATGGCGATCGCCTGGTCGCCGAGCACGCCCTCGTCGGTCTCGATCTTCCCGGCGATGTAGGCGTGCTGCACCATCTGCGGCAGTCCGAGGTTCTGCACCCCGGTCGTCGGCGACGGCGCCAGCGCCGCCTCCAGCGCGTCGAGCAGCGGGTTCAGCAGCAGTGCCGGCGCGCCGTAGGGATCGTCGGAATGGACATAAACGTAGAAATCGGCATAGAGCGTCCAAACGGTCGGCGCCCCCAACGCCTTGATCTGCGCCACACTGCCTTTTTCGCTCATAAACAGGGCCGGCTGCTCGGCCGGCCCGACATCGGTCCAGTGCCGCAGCCTGCGATTGGCACTGGCAAAGCCACCAACAGTCGCCGCCAGCGTCCACAATGCCGAATAGATCATTTCGCGGACGATCATCAGCTTACCGCCTGTCGCAGTGCGTCTTCGATGCCCGCGCCGATATCGGCGCTCATGTCGTCGAGTGCCGAGCGCAGGAAGGAGCGCGCCGGCAGATCCATCCGGCGGCTGTGAGCGGCGACGCTTATGGTCTTGGCCGAGATCGGCCGGCCGAACGCTTCCTTGATCTGACGCAGGCTGGCCTTGACATTGACCACGCCAAAAAAGCCGTATTCCTGAGCCGCGGCATAGTCGAGACCGCTGGACACGGTCGCGGTCACGCTGCCGGCAGTCTGAGCGAGCGAAACCGCAATGCTCGACTTCAGGTTCCCACTGTGGATCGCCAGCACCTGGCCGCTGAGCTTGTCCTGCTGAACATGGTTTTGCAGATCGATGCCGAGCTTGGCGACCGCCCGCGCGACCCCGCCATTGGCCTCGCCGGCAAGCCCGCGCAGCCGGTCGAGCACCGATGCTGCACCAAGGAGATCGGCGGAGATCACAATGCCCCCGCGAGCACTGCCGGGTCGGTGGCGGTCGGTGCAATCATGATCGGTGCAGTGGCGATCGGAGCGACCACGCGGTATTGCTGCAGCAGCGTCGCGATTGCCGGGCTCATATCCTTTTGCGCATAGCTGACCGTCTCGCCGCCGCCCAGCGATTTGCTGACCTCGCCGATGCGCGTGCGCTCGCGATAGCGCAAGGCGACGAGCTCGACGCAGGCCTGCGCAAGTTCCGGCGGGGTTGTGAGGTAGCCGGCCGCGTAGGTGACGACCACATTCTGCGCCCGGCGTGTAAAGTGGTAGCCGCGCACCACCAGCTGCGTCGGCGAGAACACGTATCCGGCCGTCAAGCCGGTGCTCGGCAGCGGCGGCGGCGCCGGCGGGATCGTGATGCCGTCGATCGTCAGCGACAAAACCGCGGAGACCGGGAAGCAGCCGAATTGCAGCCGATGGCCGCCGGTGCCGTCGCGTATTTCGAGATAGTCGGCTTGTGCGATCGAGCGGTTGAGCCAGGTCTGGATGTACTGGCTCGCCGCCGTGATCAGCCGGGTCAGCAGCGCATCGTCGGTCGGTGGGAATGCGCTCTGTCCGGTTTGCAGCCAGGCCTTGACATCGGCGAGGGTGGTCAGATCGCCATACGACATCATCAGGCGCGCCCCTGCGGTTCGCCGGCTGGATCACGGTCCAGATCGCTGTCCGATGCCAGGAGCGGCGCCCAGGCGTGCTCGAGGCGGGCCACCTCTTCGTACATCCTGGAACAGGCGGCGCGCGCCTCGTCACCGCCGACCGCAGCGATCAGCAGCGACATGAGGATCGTGCTGACCGCATCAAGCGCCGCCGGCCAGCCATGGTTATCCGCGGCGCCGCTGACGGCGGGATTGATCTCCTTGATCGCCCGCCTGACATTGGCGGCATAGGCCTTGCTGTCCGCTTCAGACACCGCTCACCCCCTTTTGCTGCTTCCTGCTGCGGATTCCGTGACGCGCCGCCGTGGCCGGCTGTCACATGACTCCTGGCGCTGCGTGGCAGGCGATGCCGTGGGCACAAAGCCATGTGCGATCAGCTCGGCCGCGGCCGCCGCCGGAACCAGAACGTCGCCATTGACGTCGCTCGGATATTGGCATCCGGCAAAGCTGCACCCGACGGCATCGTCATGATGCAGCCGAACCAAGCCATTGGCGCCGGTACGATCGGGCCTTGTATCCGCGGTCCTAGCCGCGCGCCTCTTCGGCAATGCAAACCCTCCTACCGCAACGAGAAAGGCGGCGGCTTCCGGCGGTACCTGCACGATGCCCTGAGGATCGACGCGATAGCGCATCGTGCCGTGATTGGCCTCGTCCTGGCCAAACCAGGCACGCAGCGCTACCAGCGCGGGCATTAATTCAGCCGTCGGGGGTCAGCCGTTGGCGATGTTGGTGATAACGCCCATCGCAAACGGCGCGTAGACGGCGAGCACCTCTTCG
This sequence comes from Allostellaceae bacterium, assembly GCA_050729795.1. GTDB lineage: Bacteria > Pseudomonadota > Alphaproteobacteria > ATCC43930 > CGMCC-115725 > AP-15. The sequence continues at coordinate 77,340 of JBOHME010000002.1, forward strand.
GCGTAGACACCGACCTGTCGCTGCCGGGTCACGATCGGCCAGTCGATCTGGTAATAATCCTGCCGGGTCTTGACCTCGGCAACGTTTGGCACCTCGTTCGACTGGTATTGGATCGGCAAATTCTCGGCCCAGCCGATGATCGTGCCGGGCGGAACCCGCGGATGGATCCGGATCGGGATGCGCAACCCGCCATAGATCGCAAACGGGTTGTAATAGAACTGCACCGTGCCCGATGCGGTCAGCTGGTACTCGCCCTCGCTGCCATCGGCCGGCGTATCATAGCGCAACAACGGGCCGGAGCTGTTCGACAAAACCTTGGTCGTGATGTTCTTCAATTCCTGAGAATTGACGTAAAGAACGGTCGGCGACAGCTCGAAATTGTTCCACATCGTCTGAAACATCGTGTCGATTTCGACGACCGAGCCGCGGCCGGAGGCGGTCAGCGGCGTGCCCACCCCGGCGGTGCCGGTCGCCATGATATTGACATAGGCGTTCGACCCATCTTTCAGCGCCGTTGTCAGGATCCCGTCATAAGCGTAGCTGGGATTGGCCGAATTGTCGGTCGTGATGGCACTCTGCGACTGGGTCCCAGTGGTGAGCGGCGCCGCAATCGCCATGCTATTGATCGTCGTGATCGCCTGCAGAGTCTCCGCCCCGGACGTGGACCCGACATACCAGGCATAGGCGACCGCACCCTGGATCGGGGCAACGCTGCAGAACAAGGTCTGCCCAAGCGTCACCGCCTGGCTCGCTTCGCCACTGATGTTCGAGGAACCACCCGAGAGCGTGAAGGTATTGTTGTCGACGCCGGTGATCGTCTTTTTCGTGGCGACACCCGCCGAGACACTCGAATTCTGGTAGCCTTCAAGCGTCAGCGCCGCGACCTTGACATAATAGGTGGCACTCGGCAGCGTCGCGGTGGCGCCCGAAGCCGATAGGGTCGGCGTCGCCGGTGTGCCGAGCACCAGCGAGGCGTTGCCGGCGAGGATCGCCATTTCTTCCTTCAGCATCATCTTTTGTAAGAGGCGAAACGTCATCCGCGCCTGGATGTCTTCGAACTCGCGGCCCGCGGAAATCGCTTCGAAGGTCGCGGCGTCTTCCTCGCCGATGGTCACAAACGTCGCCGACTTGTTGGAGGTCGAATACGACATCTGGCCGGAGCGCTGGCCTTCCGGGACCCACCCCATCGCGTCGAAGCCCGAGCCGATGATGGCGTTGACCTGGCGCCAATTGGTTGCGGTGCCCGTGCCGCCGCCGACCCGCGGCATCACGTTGCGGATCGGAGTGACAAACGGGTAGAGGTTTTTCGCCGGAGCCTGCAGGTCGTAGGCGACGAGGCCGGTCGCGGTCGAGATCGATTTGGCGAGCGCGTCGTTGGGATGCTGGAGCGCCATCTTGCACAGCTCCAGCGTGTCCTGGGTGATCGAACTCATGCAAAGTCCTCCCAAAAGGGGGGCAAAGAAAAACCCGCCAGCAGGCGGGTTCGGTTACGGCCGGAGGGCCGATCTATTCACCGCGCAATGGTCTCGGCGCGGCAGTGCCGGACGGGCGGATCGGATTGGCATGGCTCGCCTTGATCAGCGCCAAGGTCTGCTCCTCCTTGCTCATGCTGGCGAGCGCCGCGGCCAGATCTTCCGGTGACAATCCTCCATCTCCGGCACTCCGGTCCTGCTGCTTGGTGATCGCCGTCAGGTTCCGGCTTATGGTCAAGGGCGGCAGTGGGGTGCGGGCGATGTCCTCGACCCGTTTTGCCAGCTGGTCGAGGCGCGGCACGATGTCCGTCAGGGTCGCGATCAGCGCTGCCTTTTCCGCGCGTTCGTTCGCCAGGAGCTTGGCCAGATTTCCCGATGCCTTGCCGATCTCGAACTCGGTTCCCTGCCATTCCGCCTCGGGCGCAAAACCGGCGGCGTCGCATTTGGCGCCGGCGGCAACGAGGTGGTCATGCGCCTCGGCCAGGTGCTGCAAAGTCTCCTGCGAGTGCCGCGCGCCGGCCTTGATGGCGCCGCACAAGGCACCACCCGTCAGCTTGCCGATGCAGTCATGGGCCACATCCATCAGCGCCTGATGCCCGGCCCCGCGCTTGCCGAGAGCGGCCGCGATCATCTCGATCACCCCGTCTGCTGCAGCAGTGCTCGGCTGTGTCGTGCTAAGGGGCATGGCGTTTTCGGCGGGTCGGAATTCCGGCGCCGGCGGCCGAACCATCGGCACCGGGCTCAACGGATTGCCGGCGGTATCGACCGTCGCCTCCTCGCTCGGCATCGCCCCCGCTGCTGTGAGAGCGTCGCGGGCACTCGCCAAATGGCTGCGTTCGGCGAATAAGAGACCGTCCATTCCGACGCATTTGTCGACCGCATGGTGCGCGAGGTCGAGCAATGCCTGGTCACCCAGGCTGTGTCTCGATTTGGCCAGCAACGACGCCGCGAGCTTACGCAGCTTCGGGCCGCGCGCGCGACACAGATCGGCGATGCGGGCGGCACCGGAAGCACCGGCGGCCATGATCAGCACATCCTCGACGACCAGATCATCGGCAGGGCTGCCAATTTCGGTATCGTTCAGGATCTCGCTGGTCTCCTCGGCCACCAGCGCATTCAGAAAGCCGCAAAGCTCGGAGATGATCGCCTGCAACCGGGCCGGCTGCGGCGAGACGTCGCCTTCCATCGCTGCCTCGACCGCCAGGCTCTCCTCGAGCCAGTCGAGATCGAGAATGATCCGCGCGACATGGCCGACATCCCACAGCGCCTTCGTCAAAGCGAGCTTGGCCGGGTTTGCCCCGGCCTTGCGGTGCATTCCGGAGGCGGGCGGTCCGGCCGGGTCGATCCGCTCCTTCCAGGCCGCGACAATCCGGGTCTTGATCTGGTCGAGCTGCGTCGGGGTGTAGCGGCTGGCGTTGCCCGGGCGGTTGATAAAGCTCCAGGCGGCGCGGATATGCCGTTCGGTGTCGATCGGATAACGTTCTCTGCCGTCCGGCTGATAGCCCGGGTCGGCATAAGCGACGGTGCCGTAAGGGGCATCGGCCCGCGCCTCGGTGCCGGCCTTGGCGAATGCCCCTTCGGCATTGGCGACCGCACTCCTCGCCGCGGCGATCAGTGCCTCGCCGGAATATCCGCCTTGGCCGCCCAAAGAAGAGGTGCCGGCCGCCGTCCCGCGCTCCTGACATCTGACCGCATCGGCCTTGGCCAGATGGCGGTGCTCGGGCACCCCGCAGGCCCAAATCTGGAGCGGCGAGTTGAACCGGGTCTCGGGCATCATGAGCGCTCCTGCGGCTTTCCAGTAGTCGAACACCGCCTCGGGATTGGCCGGGCGGTCGACCAGGGAGATTTCATTCAGCACCAGACCAGTAATCGTCTTGTAATCGGCCGGATCGCGCCCAGTCACAACGCCGCCGATCGAGTAGCCCTTGTAGACACCCTCGACGACCTTCTGCCATGCCTGATCGTCGACGATCCGCGCTCCGACATAGAGACCCTTGTCATCGACCGCAGCCTCGCGGGCGATGCCGACCGCCGAGAGCTGGTGCATCTCGCGAATGTTGGCGAACCGCATATAATCGCCGAGCGCCGCCATCAGGGCTTCGCGCTTGACGATCTCGCCTTGGTCGTCGCGGGCTTCGGTCGAGGCGTAACCCCAGACCTCGCGCCTTCCCGCGTCGATCTTTGCGATCGGCAAATAGATTTTCATGGCGTGATTTCCGACCCTTGCTTTGGGACGCAGAGAGACCGCCGCTCGCCGGCGCCGCTCAGGGGCTCGGCGGCGCGCACAGAACCGTGGAGTTGAGCTTGAGCACCCGGCCGTCGCTGAGGTTGGCAGTGGCCTCGAGTACGTAGGTGGCCCCGCTCGCCGAGGCCGGCATGCCGCCAACCGTGGCTACCGAAAAGAACCCGGCCCGCGTTTGCGGCGAGCCATCGAGCGGAGCGCGCAGCTGGATCAAGATCGCAGCCGAAGCCGCCAGGATCCGCGCCTGCGGTGTTGGATCGGTGGCCGTCTGGTAGGGCGCCAGCGAGCAGGTCCAGCTTGTCGACAACATCGTTGCGGCCCCCATATCGGCGGTGAAATCGAAGGCGAAATTGTCGATCTCGCCGACCTCGATCGGATCAAACGCGCCGGGCAGCCGCATCTCAGCTTCTCCTGATCAGACGGACCCGCCCCGGCGTTGTCAGCAACCGGATTCGGCCTGGCCCGGTTTCGAGCGACCACAGGGCCACCGCCCGCGCCTGTCCGATTTCGAGCGGTAGCATCGCATCGGCGACGATGAGGGTCGCGCCCAGCCATTCGGCGGCAATCGGCGCATCTCGCTGCGGGCTCGCCGCAATCTCGGTCGCTTTCGCCGCATCGGCTGCGGCCGTCGCCAGCCACTCGATCCACAGCGGCGGGGGCGCCTGCGACGCGAGAGTCTCGATCTGGATCTCGGCGTCGCTCACGATCGTCACGAGAGCACCGGAGAATTCCAACGGCATCGTGATGTCGGAGATGACCGTGATGCTGGTCTTGAACGCCGCGATACCGGCGCCGCTTATGTCTGCAGCATTCAAGTTGAACTGGGCTGCCGCACTGCCTGCCGTGGCAGTGGTTTGATACTCCATGATAAAGTTCGTGACAGTGCTCGCCGGGCCGATCTGAGTAAAACCACTGCCCGCCGTCGCCGTCGTGGCGCCACTCCCGGTCACAATGAACCCGATGACAAAATCATTGGGGAGCGTCGTGGTGACGCTCGGTGAGGATGGCGTGGTGGTGCTGGTGTTTGTCTGAAACCCGCTAGCGTCAAGGCCGTAAATACCGGACACCTCGGCGATGACCATCTGCGGGTAGGATATCGACGGCGCTTCCAGGATGATCGCCGTCGGCGCGTTGGTAATGTTGAGTGCGTAAGCAAGCCCGCTCTCGTACCCGCCGCCGGCGCCATTCGTGCCGAAATTGGTTACCGTATAGATATTGCCCTGATTGTCGGTGACCGAGAGGCCGGCGCTACCGGCTTGCAGGTTTCCGAAAGAGACGACGATCGCATTTCCGGGCCCGACCGCCGATCCGAGCGAGACCGACCAACTGGTGCCGGCGCTCCCATTGTTCAGAAATTGCGCGGCTGTTTGCACAACACTGCCAGACACCGGATCAGCTCCTCGACGGCGGCAGCGTCCAGACCGCGATCCGGCTGATGTTCGTGGTCTGTCCGGTGCCGTTCGAGACCATCAGGCAATAGTGCTCATTGGGCATGATCGAGTAGGTACCCGACGGCAGGTCGGTGGCCGTGCCGTCGGCGACCGGCACCATCGTCGGGCTATATTCGAGCGTGTCGTAAGCGACGTCTGAGGTGGCCCGCTCCACCAGGCCGATGCCGCCATTCATCGCCGGCGGGATCACCAGCGTGCCGTTCGGGCTGCCGCCGACCGCGGGAAGATAGTAGGCGTTGTCCGGCCCGTCGATCGCGCCGGCGTCATAGGTGTAGTCGTGCAATGTGCGGCCGTAGGGCGATTCGTAAAGATCGATTTCGGTGGTCCGCACCGGCGAGCCCTGACCGCCGCCAAACCAATTCTCGTCCAGCATCCATGCGATCGACCAGCCTGAATAATCCATCGGCGAGATGATCGAGCCCGAATAGGAATAGCTGACGTCGATGTAGAACGGCGCCTGAAACATGGTGCCGGCGACAGCGGTGCCGTTCCAGTAGCAGGTGTTCCACATCCACCACGGATAATTGTTGCCCGAGGTGGTGCTGTTGATCGTCAGCCCGGAACTGTTGATCGTGTAGTCTTCGGGCTGTGCCACGAGCGGCGGCCAGCAATAGGGTGCGGCCTTCTCGGTCGGGCAATCGGTCTGTGCCGCATCCGGCATGTTGTTGTGGTCGTACCAGTGAAAGCCGGGGCGCCGGGTGTCGCCGATATCGTAAGTCTGCGGGTTCTCCATGTTGTCGACAAAGACTTCGCAGGTCAGACCCCAGGCCGCGGCGATCGCCGGCGGCGTATCGGTGCCGGGGCAGGTGTAGAGCGGTGCTGCCGATGCGCCGGTCGTCTCGCCGACCACCGAGGAAGCCGCCCACGCCGTCATCGGGGCGAGCGCCAGCGTCGCGGCGAGCGCCGCGTTGAATGGAAAAGCGCGCATCAGGAATTCGTGTGCTGCAGCGGGGTGTATTGCAGCGCCATCGCCCCCAGCACGACACCGAGATCGTGCCCAACGAAGACGCCCCGATGATCGGGCATCGAGCCGCCGCAGGCATTGGCGGTCGGCGTGCCATAGGGGGGTTTGAGCGTGGTCATTGGTCGGCTCACGATGCGTGGCGCGCGAAGATTGCCGCGGGAGCGGGGGCGAGCCATTGCGGCAGGCCACCGAAATTGTCCGCGAGCGTCACGTCGCGATCGATCGCGATGGCTCCGGCGGTTCCAGTCGCGATCGGGGTCGGTGCCAGCGCCTGTGCCATGCAGTAGCCGCGATAGGAAATGTCGGGCACGATCGAGGCTGAGCGCCAATAACGCTGCACCCGTAGCCGCCAATAGAGCTCCTCCCCGGTCAATGGCTGGTTGGCGCCGACATAGACACCGGGCTGGTAGCCGGCAGCCGCGACGGCGCCGGCCCAGTTGTTGACATGAGCGATCGTGTCCGCGGCTGTTGCGTATGCCGCCACGCCTTCGAGATCGAACCACAAGGTGATTTGCGGCGGCAGACCAATCGTCTGCGCATTGGTTGCTGCCGCCACACCATAGCTGCGGCCGAGCGCGGCTGAAGGTGCCCAGCCCGACCGCGGGCAGTGCTGGACCGCCATCAACGCGAGCCCGGCGCCAAGGATCGTCGCGGCCTCGGTCGCGCCGAGATCGCCCGGATTCTGCGGCGTAGTGCGAGAGAGATACCGCACCGCAAAGCGAAACCCTGCCGCAAAGAGAGCCTCGGCGGTGCCATGATCGATCGCCGTATCGCTGTCGAACCCTTGAGCCCCGGCTGTTGCTGCGGTGGCCGTGCCGCCGGATAGCGTCTCGTCAGTCATCTGGCGCCTGCCGGCGAAAGCGGTGAAATGAGCATGCGATCAATCCTTTGGGCAAAGAACGAGGCACAGAATGACAAGCGCTGTGGCGATGCAGAACACTTCCCAGGCGAGCGCGTTGCCGGTCATCTGATGCCCGGGCGGATTGGTGTCACGACGGGGTGGTTCACTGCGAGCGTGAGGCCGGTCACCTCGCCGCTCAAATCGTTGTGCCCTGCGCGCGAAGGTCGGTGCTGCCCTTGTAGGCGGCCGTCCCGGCCGGCACGGTCAGCCGCAGCCATACGCCTTGCGCGTCGGCCGTGGTGCCGCCTGCTGGCAGGTTGCCCGGCGCCGGCACGTTTACCAGGGCTGGCTGAGTCACAAACGGTCCCGCCCCGGCAGCAGGTGCCGTTTGCCGGTTGGTCGTGGTATTGGTGTCGCCGAGCGCGGTGCACAGGCCCAGATCCAGCAATGCGCCCGACGGCAAGGCCGGGGTTTCGCTGACGATCTCGACCTGCGCGCCTGTCAAGGCGGTCACGGTGTTGGTGTTGACAACGAACACCTTTTCGTAAAACACGCGCTGCGAGCCCGCCGGCACATCGGCCGCGGCGGTGGCAAAGCAGCGGGTGATCGCGACGACCGCGTTGGGCGAAATCTCGAACAGCATGCCTTCGAGGATCGAATAGACGCTGGTGGCGTCAGGGATCGAGCCCGACGGCACGGTCCAGTCGCGGCTGACCGCCACGATATCGGTGCCATAGCCCGAAGTGGCGACGATCATGCGCAGCGTGTTGGCGCCGGTGCCGCTGGTGATGCGGATGATCTGGCCGAGCGAGACGCTGGCGCCGTCACCGGACTGCAGCTTGAAGAGCGGCGGCGTCGTGCCCGAGGTGTTGGCCGAGCCGGCCTGCGCGGTGTGCCCGCTGATGACGGCGGTGTGCGCATAGACCGCGACATCGCCGACCGCCGCAGTCCCGCCGGGATTGGTCATGCCGGCAATGGTGCCGCCGGTGATGACCGCCGCCAGCAGCCGCTCGAAGGTCTGCGCGCCGGTCACCGGGGTCGTCCCGTTGAGCGTCACGGCGGCCGGCGTCTGGATCACGCCGGTCGCGTCGCGGCCCATGACCTGCATCTTGGTCGCCGTATCGCTCGCCGAGCTCGACACGACATCGACCGTGCCCGAGGGCGTGATGTCGTAGAACGCGACGCGCTTGGTGAAATCGACGGCACCGCCGACGGTTACGCCATCGGCCTCGGGCATATCAGCCGAGCCGTAGGTGACGATGTTGTTTGGGGTGACGCTCATCGATAGAGGCTCCTATTGGCACTTCGTCGGCCGCGGACCGCGAAGGCGCGCACCAGCGGCAAGCTGCAGCGGTCGCGGCGATCGGCAGCGGGCCGGCAGCTCCGGCGTTGTCCTTGAGATGTGCGGCTTGCGGTAATTGTCGCAGCCTGATGCAATTCAAACGCCCGCGACGCTGCGCAGGGCGAACCACCGCGTCAGTCGGGTCCCAGTCCTGTACCCGGCATTACCGGCGCTGGTGCAGCCGGCAGTGGCACCGGTCCGCGCGATGTTTGCACCAGCGGCTGATCGCCACCGGCAAGCGGCGGCAGTCCGAGAATTTCGCGGGCTTCATTGAGGGTGTAGACCCCGTCCTTGACCAGGATGTCGAGGATCGACGCCTGGTCCTTGGGGTCGGTCGCCCGCGCATCCGACCAGACGAATTCGAGATCGGGGTGCCCCATCCGGTCCTGGATGACCCCGTCGACCAGCCGCTTGACCCAGTTCGACAGCGGCGCCAGCCCCTCCTCGATGGCCGTCTGCTGCGCCGATTGCGCGGTCGCCCGGTTGACCTGCGGTGTGAACGCGGTTGGCGGCAGCGAAAAGGCATAGCAGACGATGCGGGCCAGCCATTCGTCGAACTCGTCCTTGTAGGGGGCTTCCTTGAAGGCCTGATACTTGGCCCCGGTCGGCGCCCAGATCAGCCGAGTGCGCGAACCGGTATTGCCGGCAAGGATCGAGTCGAACCACTCCTGGAACTGCCGGATCTGCTCGGCATTCCACCCGTCGGGCGCGTTCAGCAGCCCCGGCGGCACATTGCCGTCGGTAAAATGCTGCAGCTGCATCAGCTGGCGCCGCAGGCCGATATTGATCGTCATCAGGATCTGCTCGCACGGGCCAAAGCCATAGGCTTTGTGCGGCCGCTTGTTGCGCGGCAGATAGAGCAGCTGGTCCGCGGTCAGCAAGCGCCACGGCCGGCCGTGAATGATCTGTTCGTAGGCCGGCGCCGGGGGCAGCGGACGCCGCCCGGTATCGTCGATCAGCACCTTGATGGTGGCGCCATCGACAGTGTCGAGGGCGGCGATCTCGCCGGCGCGGTTGCGGCGTATTTCGAGGGCCGGCGCATCGAGCACCAGCAGATCTTCCAACAGCTCGCGCAGCCAGGTCGCAAACGGCTGCTCGCCGTCCGGCTTACGCCAGAATGCGGTCAGCGCGGCGATGCGTTCCGCCGCATCCGGCGCCGGCTGCTTCTCGTTGCGGGACTTGATCGTCCAGTCGAGTTTCTCGATCTGGTCCTTGCGCGTCTCAATCGCCAGGCGCGTGATGTCGTGATTTTCGGCCAGCGCCCGCAACTCGTAAAAACCAATCGGCTCGTAGGAGCGCGGTGTGTAGATCGTATTGTAGCCGACCGGAAAATCCCATACCCGCACGCGCTCGCGCTCGGGCGGAACCAGTGGATATCCCGGCGAGAAGATGCCCTGGTCGGGCTGAAAGACGTCACGGAACTGGGTGAGATCGTTCTGCGTGCCGAACCCGCCCCAGCTGTACGAGGCGAGCGACGTGCGTTTTCCACCAGGCGGGGGCATCGGATCACCTCGGAAAGCCATGCGCGCCATTGCGCAGCGAGCGGGCCGCGGCGGCGACCCCGACCATTTCGGCCATCATTTCGTCGTCCGGAAAGACCAGGAACCCGAACGGGTTCTGCAGCAGGTCGAAGACGGCCTGATCGGCCAGTACTGTGTTCCAGGCAGCAGCGAACAACAAAGCCCCGTTGAGGTAGTTGGCCTCGTTGGTGCCGGCGACGATTGAATTGCCGAAATTGGCCTCGTCCCATTGATTGACGGCTTTGGCGGCACCGGTGATCGTGCTCTTGGTTTGACCGAAGAACATGCTGGCGGTGCCGCTCGGGTAATCGAGGGTCAGCGCCGCGGCGAAGGGCTGGCCCAGCACGACCGATTGCGGGAACGTCCCGGTCGTTGCCGTCGTCGTCGTCCAATCGATGAAGAAGCTCGTGCTGTTTGCAGCGATCTGCAGCGAGGCTCGCCGCGGCACGGCGTGCCCCCCGATCCCGAACAGGGTTTGTGCCGCGGGCTGCATACCATCGAGCTGGGCGACGACGAGCATCGTCTGCTGCGCCGGGCTCGTTGCCCAAGGGCCGCGGGCCGCCCCGATCGAGGTCCAGATATATTGCGAGCTGCCGTTGAAGCCACAGGCTTGGCCGGCGGTCGTCGCTACCGGGCTGAAGGCGGCGAATTGCGTCCGATAGGGATAGCCGCGCAACGACAGGCCCCATAGCGGTGCGCCGAACGGACCTTGCGTCACATCATAGGCCGAACCGTCGAAATGCCAGGCATCGGCCAGGAATTCGGTCAGCGGATCATTCGCCAGCCGGGGAAATCCGGGTGGACGGTAGAGCCCGCGATAGGGCCGCAGCGGCTGCTGGAATGCATGCGCCGAGCCTGCTGCAAAGAGCGCGGCGCCACCGCTGGCAAGACCGGTCATAAACCGCCGTCGGTTCATGCCACCCGTCTCGCGCTGCTCGGGTCGGCTGAGCCGGTTGTGCCCGGCCGCTGCCGCCATGGCGCGATCAATACTGCACCGCGGTCGGGGCCAGCTCGACGCTGTTGCCGCTGGCGTTCAGGGTCTGACCGCTATTGTTCTGGCACAGCACTTTGAAACGCAATGCCGGCAGTCGCACCAGCCCTTGCGACAGGAACATCTCGGTCGTGCCGAGAGAGGCAGCCGGCAGCGGGAAGACGAAATCGGGCGCGCGCGGCGGTGCGGCGCTGCCGACCTCAAAGGTCGCGCCGTCGACCGATTGCAAAAACCAGCAGGACAGATTGCCACCGGTCTGGAACGCGCCGGTGGTCGGCCCGAGCGTCAGCAGCAATGGCGACCAGATGACCTGGCCGGTATTGGCGTTGCTGAACACTCCGGCCAAGCCGCCGACGCTGCTGACCGCGACGGCCCCCGAAGCCACCGAGTCGAGCTCGCTCGACATCAGCGTCATGGCGGGTGCGTAGAGCCCGTTATTGGCGGTGCCGGGCTGCCACAAAAACGGCAGCGCCGCCTCTGCCGGCAGCGACAGGCAACAGGCGACAAAGGCGACGAGCCATGTTCGGATCATCAGTTCACCCAGGAATTGCCGTTTGCGTCGCAGGTCACCGCCCGCGCTTCGTAAGGCGGGGTGCCGGCGGTGCTGGCGTCCATGACAAAGCTGGCCGCGCCGTCGATCGTGCCGCTCGCCGGTGAGAGCGTGATCGCATCGGTAGCGTCATTGCCGGCACCGTCCTTGATCATCAGCGTGAACCCGGGCGCGCAGGTGTAGTTGACCGTGGTGGGTTGCGGCGCCGTCTTGTCGATGACGATGAGATAATCCGTTGTCGGCGAAACGGTCACCGGGCCTGCCGCGGTCACCACCCGGATCGGGACATAGAGCGATCCGTTCCAGGTCGAGGTGCCGGAATAGACATTGTCACCGGTAAAGCTGATGTTTGCGGGCAGCATAGTCGGCAGGAGCGCCGCGGCCAGTGTGCCCGAAACGATGTCGCTGGCATTGGTCGTGTCGATCGCGCAGGAGGGCGCAGCATCGGCCAGGTCGCCGCAGGATGGTTGCGAGACATGCGGCACCCCGGCGGTCGAGATGCTGTCGAGCCAGTGATGCGCGACCGCGGCGAGGCTTTCGATGCCGCCCAGGCTGGCCGCACCTGGGGCTGGCAGATCGGTGCCGATGATCTCGCGCGGCGTCATCGCGCCGGCCGAGCCATTGGGCGACCCCAGAAACAGATTGGCCGGCTCCGATGCGCCGGTAATCGACAAGACTCCCGAAGAGGTGACCGGCGAGCCTGTGATCGCAAGCCATGATGGCGCCACCAGCCCGACACTCGAAACCGTCCCGGGCGGTGCGCCGCCATCGCGGATCTCGCCCGATCCAGCCCAGACCGCGGCATCGCCGGCGGTCGCCGACCCCGATTGGACAACGCTCCTGGCGGCGCTGGCCGGGCCATATTGGACCGACTGGGCGTGGAGCGGTGCCGCATTGGCGAGCACGAGAGCCCCGGCGACAATGGCAAACCTCATTGTGCGCGGGCCTTGAAAAAAGCCGTCGGGCTGGCGGTCTTGGTAAAGCATCCGGTCGTGCTGAAGGCAGCGACGATGCCGATAGAATAGATGTCGGGCGGTCCGTCGAAAGTGATCGAGACGGTGCTGTCGGCGGGCGCTATAACGCATTCGACCGGGGCTACCGCGCCGTCCGCCGGTGCCTGGTCGGCATTGAAGGTCATGACATATCCCGCAATGTCACCGGTGGTCACGTAGAGCGAATAGAGATTGCCTGGTGCCGCCTTGATCAGATGGCTCGCCTCCGGTATGGCGGAGACCGTCGGCATGATGCCGGCCTCATAGGCAAAGGCGGGCGCCGCGCTGCCGGAACAAGCCAGCAGACAGGCGAGTGCCGTCATGGTTCGCATCATCGCCGCTCAGAAGGACGACAGCGCCGCCCGCTTCCAGGTATTGGGCGCGGTGCAAAAGTAGAGATAATCGATATCCGCCTGGAGCTGTCCGACATTGCAGGATGCACTGCTCGATGCCGGGGTGCCCGGCGAGATCAGGCCACCTAGTTCGTTGATAGTCTGCGGCGTCGCGCTGGTGATCCGGAAATTGCTGCCATCAAAGCGCAGCTGCAGAAACTCGTAGTTCTGTCCCGCGGCAAGCGCGATTGAAGCGGCCGATGTCCCGCCCTGCGCCGGTTCGAGGATCGCGCCGCCGGAGATCCCATTGACGTCGATCGCCAGCGGCTTGCCGTTGTCAGTGACGAAACCCATTGTCCAGCCGGGGCTGATCGCATTTGTCGAGGGCAGGGTGACGGTCAGCCCGGCGCTGGTGTTGTAGCTTGACAGCGCATTGCCGTTGTCGCTCTGCCCGGCGCTGTAGGTCGCCGCGGTCGGAAAGCTCCAGCGGTTGATATCGGGTGTGGCGCCGGCGAGGCCGATCAGCGCCGCCGTCGCCGGGGTCGCTTCGGTGACCCGGAAGTTCGACCCGTCGAACCGCAGCAGCAGAAACTCGTAGTCGCCAGTTGCCATCGTCGCCGAAGTTACCGATGCGCCGCTACCCGGGTAGAGGATGTGCCCTCCGGCACTGCCGTTGACTTGGACCGACATGGTCTTGCCGTCGTCGGTCGCCAGCCCCAGGGTCCAGCCCATCGGCAGCGAGGTGGTTGGCGGCAGAGTCACCGCCATGTACGAGGTCGGGCTGTTATCGCTCGACACCACATTGCCGTTATCAGCCAGCGTCGCGCCATAGGCGCTGGTTGCCGGAAAGCTCCAATGACTGGCCGAGGCCGCGCCGATCATTCCGATCGACTGCGCCGTGGCGGGCGTCGCACCGACAACCCGGAAATTCCCGCTGCCGTCATATTGCAGCACCAGAAACTCGTAAGCACCCTGGCTGGTGTTGGCGAGGGCGACCGAGGCCGCCGCCGAGCCTGATCCCGGCCAGACGATATGTCCGCCGGAAACACCATTGACCTGGACTGTCAGCGATTTGTTGTTGTCGGTCGCGAACCCCACGCTCCATCCGGTCGGCAGATCGGTCGTTGCCGGCAATGTCACGGTGAGCCCCGAGGGGGTGTCGTAGCTCGACAGAATGTTGCCGTTGTCACCGAGTGTCGCGGCATAGCCCGAGCTCGTCGGGTACAGCCAGTTGCTCGGCCAGGGCGGCGGCTCGAACCCCATGTTCAGCCGCGTGTTGCGGGTGGAGGAGACGATCCGCCAGTTGCTGCCGTCGGACTGGACCCGCAGATATTCGTAGTTGCCACCGCCGAGCGTGACCGTCTTGACGAATTTGCCGCCCAGCACGAGATCACCACTGGGCGCAATGACCGTCATTCCCTTGCCGTTGTCGGTGGAAAAACCCATCGACCAGCCGGGAGCGACGTTGGCGATTGGCGGCAGCGTCACGGCGAGCGAGGTGCCCGGCGCATTGAAGCTGGAAACCGACATGCCGTCATCGATCGGTGCTGCCGTATAGGTCGCGCTCGCCGGAAACATCCATTGCGGGCGCGAGCCCGTTCCCTCGACCGCGATGCCGACCGAATTCGGGCCGTAATTGACGACATTACCGCCGTAATTGGGATTGATCAAGGTATTGCCGACACTTGCCGTCGCATCGACCGCCGTGACACAGTCGAAATAGGGCGAGACAAACGTGTTCAGCCCGTTGTGATCAAAGGTGATCGACAGGCAAGTCGGCGACGCTTCGAGATCGAGCCCGACAAACGTGTTCGAGAAATCGTAGCCGTTTTCGAGCACCAGGGCGCGGCCACCGGTAGCGGATGCGGTGCCGGCGCCGGAGATGTGCGAAAACTGGGTTTGCTCGAAGGCCATGCCGGCGCCACCGCCCGCGGTATCGCAGACCGCGTAAATGTCGCTGTCCAATACATAGTTGAACTGGCAGGCGCCCGCCGAGGCACTGCTGCTGGCATTGTTGACGATCAGATGGTCGATCTTGGCCGAGTTGTGCGCATCGGAAAAATCCGGTTTGCCAAAGACGACGGCATAGGACGGCGTGTCGGCTTCGATAAACAGCGAGCCGTCCTCCTTGAAATAAAAGCAGCCGGTTGGGCTGGCCGGGGTGCCGCCGCCGCACTCGATTTGCAAGACCGGCCCCGAGGCGACGGCGCGGCCGTCGATGACGGCACCCTTCGAGATCAACCGAAAGCCGTTGCTCGCCTGGCCCGCGTAGTCGATGGTGAGCTGGCTCGTGACCTTGTAGGTGCCGGCCGGGATGTGCACCGGCCAGTTGTTGGCGATGGCGGCATTGATCGTGGTCTCGATCGCGCTCGTGTCGTCATGCGTGTCGTCGCCGACGGCACCATTGCACCGCACGTCGATCCATGGCCGACCCGAGCACATCAGCACATCGCCGCCGAGCGTCGCGGTGCCGGTCGTGGACAGGGTCGAGAAATTGCCGGGTGATTGTGCCAGGCTCGGCCGCGCGAGGGCCACGCCGATGACGCCGAGCGAGATGGCGAGAAGGAGCTTCACCGGTCGATGTCCTCGCTGGTTGCGACAGATGCCCGATGGATCATCGCGGGTGTGGCGCCGCGGCGCGCGCGAGGCACGAGCATGTCGGTGAAAATTGTGGGATCATGGCTTTCTCGACGAATTGGCGAACCACCAGCGGTGGTGGTTGGCCTCGTCGCTACGGCGGCGGTCGCTACCAGCGGCGCGCCGCAAAAGCCTGGCCGCTGGTGGCGCCGTAGAGGCTGACGGCACCCGCCGGCTTGTACCCGGGCGGGGTCGTGAACATTGCTCCCGCGGCAACCGGGATCGACGCCCCGCCCGCCGTCGCGGTGCCGACGTCGCAGACATAGATCGCCGCGTCCGAGTTGTTGGCGACGAGCCAGCCATTGCCGGGCACGATGCCGCCGAACAGAGTCTGCGCCGTGCCGCCGACCCCGACCGTGCCGCTGCCATCGACGGCACTCGCTCCGGCGGTGTTGATCACCGGGAGCGGGGTCGCGGCGCTAACCGGCGTCGCCACCCCGGCGAGGATCGCCGCCGGCGCGTGCAGTGGCACCAGATTGCCGACGCTGTCGAGCCCGGTCGACAGAGCCTGGATCGTGGTATTCGCATCTTTGACGAGCAGCGTCACCGGTTGGCTCCTTTGCCAGGGGCGGGCGGAAATGTCAGTCGGGCGGCTTGCGGCGAGATGGTTGCGACAGCTCGCGGTTCAGCCGCCGGTAGACTTCGTAAATCCCCTCGCCGGCCATCGGCTCAACGAGGAGATCGGTCAGCGCCCAGACCAGCGCGTCGGCCCGGTCGGGCGACCCGCCCGGCCGGCGTCCGTCATGGTCGGTGGCCGCGCCGCGAACGAGGTTGCACATCTGGTCTTCGAGCCGCGCGAACGACCCGAGATGATGCACGCGTCCCTGCTCGTAGAGTGCCGCGACCGGCTCGGCGCGGGTTACCTTGCCGCGCGAGGCGTGCACCGCGGCAAATGGCAGGTCCGGTTCGACCATGCGCAGGGTCGCCTCGACCATCTCGCCGCCATTGTTGATTTCGGCGACGATGCGGTCGGCGCGATGCGCGCGATAGGCCGCAACCGCGGTTTTGGCCCATTCGGCCGGCTGATATCGCCCGGACAGGTCGGCCAGCACCCAGCCATGACCCTGCGCGTCCTTGCCGGCGACGATGATCCCGGTCTCGTCGGCATCCCGGCCAGAGGTTGCGGCCGGGTCGATCGCGACCACGACCCTGACGAGGTCGGGCGCCTCGCGGGCGCGCGCCGCATCGATGATACCGTGGTTCCACAGCCCGCCCGGCAGATCGTCGAGGAGCTCGGCCTCGATCTCCTGCCGCCCGATCCGTGTCCCCTCGTATTTGCGGACGATCTGCTCGATAAAATCGGGAGCGAGATTGGCGCGATTCTCGTAGGTGGTCCCGCGCGTGACCGTGACCGTCCGGTCCGCGGTCAGCTGGCGCAGCAGCCGTGTCGGGCGCGGTGTTGTCGTCACCACAACCCTCGGGTCGGTGCCGAGGCGCAGTCCGAACATCAGCATGTCCCACGCCTCGGGATGGCGCCAGCCGGCGAGCTCGTCGCACCAGGCGGCATCGTGCTGCGGCCCCCGCAGCCGCTCGGGCTCGTCCGCGCTGTAGAGCGTCGCGATGGCCCCGTTCGACCAGGTCAGCCGCCGCTTCGAAGGTTCGTAGCGCGGTCGGTCCCACGGCGGCGAGATCGCCAGGATGCCGCTCTCACCCTCGACCATAACATCGCGGGCGTCGGCGGCGGTCGGGGCGACGAGCGCCACCCGCCGTGCCGTGCCGCTGGCCACCCGCGACCGGATCAGTTCGGCGCCGGTCCGGGTCTTGCCAAATCCGCGTCCGGCGAGCAGCAGCCACACCCGCCAGTCGCCCGGCGGCGGCAGCTGATTGGGCCGTGCCCAGAACGGCCAGTCATAGAGGAGTGCCCGCGCCTCGTCCTGGGTCAGCGCCTCGACGAGGCTATTCCTCAGCGCCTCCGGCAGCGAGGCGAGCCAAGCGGCGTGCAAGCACCTCACGCGCATCCTCCGCCAGCCCGGCCGGCGCGCATTCCTCCTGCCGCCGGGGCGGTTGCACGAACATTCCGAGATGGCGCGCGATCGCGTCGAGCGCCGCCTTCTTGTCGTAGAGCTTCACGCGATAGCTCCCGGTCCCGCCGGCAGCGGGGGTGATTTCCGAAATCGCCGCGGCATCGGCATCGCTCAGTGTCTCCGGGGTCTTCAGCACAAACCCGTCCGGTCCCCAATCGGCGACGCGTCTGAGATCGGCAAAGGCAATGCGCGCATATTCCTGCAGCACCCGCTCTGGCGTGACCCCGAGCCGGGCGGCACGCTCGGCGATCTCGTCCAGCGGTGCTGAGGGCGAACCCGGTTGCGGCCCCTGCGGGCGCGCGGGCTTGCTGCGCTGGCCCCCGGGTCTTGCCGCGCGCCGTGCCGACTGCCGACCGGTGCGAGATGCCAAATGCGATGCTCTTGCCTGTGATTGTCGATGGCGCCGTCGTGCCCGATCCGGGCAGCCGACGCAGCTGGGGACCCGTGTCCCCATCCGTGCCGCGCCGGGGTCCGGGCATTAGATCCGCGCCGGTGGTGACGAAAGCCGCGGCGCCGTAGCGGAGCCTGGCCCGTCGCCGCCGGCGCTGCTGCCCGGCTTCGCCAATGTGGCGGTGTTATACGCGATCGATCCGGATTTGTCAATCGCAAAATGCGTAACTCGCAATTCCACCGGATGCCGGTAATGCCCTGCGAGCGCGCCAAGCGCCGCGATCAGGATGCCGGAGGCGGCTTCCTGGCTGACCCGGCGG
Source organism: Allostellaceae bacterium (assembly GCA_050729795.1). GTDB lineage: Bacteria > Pseudomonadota > Alphaproteobacteria > ATCC43930 > CGMCC-115725 > AP-15. Next base: position 95,408 of record JBOHME010000002.1, read on the forward strand.
CCGCTCCACCCCTGTTCGAGCGCCCATTCCTTGAGCGACCGTTCCCAGCCGACGACGTGCCACAGGCAGGAGCCCGCCGGTGATCCAATGCCGCCCACCGCGAGGATCGCCCGCCACACCCGATCCCGAGCGCCTTCGGCCCTTGAGCCAGGCTCTTCGCCCCGTCGCCGGGAGGCGGCGGCGGAACCGTCGCGCGGTCGCGAATAGTCGAGCGCCCGCAGGGGATCGAGCTGGGCGACGGCGAACCGCGCCCGGAAATCGTCCCCCGCCTGCCGCATCGCGCTGGTGATTGCGCCGCGGCGCTCCATCAGAGCCAGAATATCGACTGCCCGGTAGGGACTCGCCGCATGCCCGGAATCGTCGGCGATCGGCCGGTCCAGCTGCTCGACCGCGCCGTGCGCGCGACGCTCGGCGCTCGGGCCGGTCTCGGCGACGGCGGATGGCGGGTGGCGGAGAGCACGACGAGCCATATCAATTCTCCCGAACATAACAAGAACGTTCTGGTCACGAAAATTCTCGGACCGCGTGCCGAAGCCTGTTCAGAAAGCGCTGCGACGGCGCTGTCCCGTTGTTGCCGCGGCGCCCGCCGACCGCCGTTGCCAGTGCTTCCACCTCGCGCAGGCGGCGGGTCTCGGCCATGCTGCCGCCCGCCACATGGCACAGCGCATGATGCTCCGGGCAGTAGGGCGAGCCCGGTCGTCGCTCTGCTCCGCAGCAGCGCCGCGAACCACCATCGTCGAAGATGAAGCCACAGCCCGACTGATCAACGCATTCCCGGCAAAACCGCGGATGTCGCTCCACCGCGCCCTCCATCGCCTTGCTTCCGCTATTTGTAGAGATCGCATTTTCATGATAGCATGATCGGGATTGATGTCAATAGCAAGATTGCTGATATAGCAATGGACACTCAGTGGTTCCATCGGGCGCTCGAACGCGTCGGCGCGACCCAAGCCGACCTCGCCCGGCATTTGCGCCTCGCTCCTTCGGCGGTCTCCCGCATGCTCAGAGGCGAGCGCCAGATGAAGCAGCTGGAAACCGTGCAGGTCGCCGGATTTCTCGGCGTCAGCCCCGACGAGGTGCTGGGTCACGCTGTCGCTGCGACTGCGCTCAGCGGGATCGGCGAGGTGTCGCGGCCGGGTCGCGGCCGTCCCCCTTCCGCGCCGCCACCTGTGGGCCGCGCCACCGATCTGATCCCGATCCGCAGTGCTGGGCGTGGTGGCGCCGACCAGGCGATGTTTCTCGACGACGGCCCGATCGGGTATACGCCTCGGCCGGCCAATCTCGGCGGGGTGCGGGCCGCCTATGCAATCTACATGGTCGGCGACAGCATGCAGCCGCGCTACGAGCAGGGCTGGCTATTGCACGTCAATCCGTTCAAGCCGCCGATCCGAGGCCGCGACGTCGTCGTCTACAAGATCGGCGAGATCGTCCTGATCAAGCAGTTTGTCGGCTGGGAGGGCGATACGCTGGTGCTGCGCCAGTTCAACCCTCCCGACACCTTGCGCGTCCCGCGTGACGAGGTGCGCGAATGCCACCTCGTCGTCGGCGCCGATCAGGAGGGATGAGCGCGGATCGCACATCCGGGGATGTGCGGCCCGGCGCTGTTCGCTGCGCTCACGCCGCTTCCCGCTGGGCCGCCTCGCCGATCACGAGGCCTTGCTCGCCAGCGCCGAGATGTACCCGCGACCCATCGGGGATACGCCCTTCAAGGATCATCTCGGCGAGCGGGTTCTGCACTTCCCGTTGGATCACCCGCTTCAGCGGCCGCGCCCCATAAACCGGGTCGTAGCCGGCATTGCCGAGCCACGCTAGCGCCGGCGCATCGACATCGAGCGTGATCTTGCGGTCGGCCAAAAGCTTTTTCAGCCTCTCGATCTGGATCGTCACGATGCCTTTCATGTCGTCCCGCGAGAGACGGCGGAACAGCAGGATTTCGTCGAGCCGGTTCAGAAACTCAGGCCGGAACGCCGCGCGCACCGCCTCCATCACCGCCTCGCGCGCAACCGAGACATCGGCCCGTTCAGGCAGCCGGGCCAAGGCCTCGCTGCCGAGGTTCGAGGTCAGCACGATCAGCGTGTTGCGGAAATCGACGGTCCGCCCCTGGCCGTCGGTCAGCCTGCCGTCGTCGAGCACCTGCAGCAGCACGTTGAACACATCCGGATGCGCCTTCTCGACTTCGTCGAACAGGATCACCCGATAGGGTCTGCGCCGCACCGCCTCGGTCAGTGAGCCGCCCTCGTCATAGCCGACATAACCTGGCGGCGCGCCGATCAGCCGCGAGACCGAGTGCTTCTCCATGTATTCCGACATGTCGATGCGCACCATCGAGCTCTCGTCGTCGAACAGGAATTCGGCGAGTGCGCGGGTCAGCTCGGTCTTGCCGACCCCGGTCGGCCCGAGAAACAAAAACGAGCCCATCGGCCGGTTCGGGTCCTGCAACCCGGCGCGCGCCCGGCGGATCGCATTCGCCACCGCGGTCACCGCCTCGTCCTGGCCGACCACCCGGCGGCGCAGCATATCTTCCATGTGCAAGAGCTTGTCACGCTCGCTCGACAGCATCTTGTCGACCGGGATGCCGGTCCACCGCGACACCACCGCAGCGATGTGCTCTTCGGTCACCGCCTCTTCGAGCATGCGCGCCTTTTCGGCGCCCTCGGCTTCCTCGAGCTTGCGCTCCAGCACCGGGATCACGCCATAGGTCAGCTCGCCAGCCCGGCCGAGATCGCCGCGCCGCTTGACCTGCTCCAATTCGGTCCGCGCCTGGTCGAGCTGTTCCTTCAGCTTCTGCGCGTCCGCAAGCTTCGCTTTTTCCGATTGCCATTCGGCGGTCAGCTCGGCCGAGCGCTCTTCCAGCTCCTTCAGCTCCTTGACAAGCTTGTCGAGGCGGTCGCGCGAGGCGGCGTCGCTCTCCTTTTTGAGCGCCTCGCGCTCGATCTTGAGCTGGATGATGCGGCGGTCGAGCTCGTCGATCGCTTCGGGTTTTGAATCGACCTCCATGCGCAGCCGTGAGGCGGCCTCGTCCATCAGGTCGATTGCCTTGTCCGGCAGAAAACGGTCGGTGATGTAGCGGTTGGACAGGGTGGCCGCGGCGACGATCGCGCCGTCGGTAATCCGCACGCCGTGATGTGTTTCGTATTTATCCTTAATGCCGCGCAAGATCGAGATCGTGTCGGCGACCGACGGCTCGCCGACAAATACCGGCTGGAACCGGCGGGCGAGAGCCGCGTCCTTCTCGATGTTCTTCCGGTATTCGTCAAGGGTGGTGGCGCCGACGCAATGCAGTTCGCCGCGTGCCAGCGCCGGCTTCAGCATGTTCGAGGCGTCCATCGAGCCCTCGGCCTTGCCGGCGCCGACCAGCGTGTGCAGCTCGTCGATGAATAGGATGATCTCGCCGGCCGCCGCGGTGATCTCGGCCAGCACCGCCTTCAGCCGTTCCTCAAACTCACCGCGGAATTTCGAGCCGGCGATCAGCGATCCGAGATCGAGCGCCAGGAGCCGCTTGTCTTTCAGCCCCTCGGGCACGTCGCCATTGACGATGCGCAGCGCCAACCCTTCGACGATCGCAGTCTTGCCCACCCCGGGCTCGCCGATCAGCACCGGGTTGTTCTTGGTGCGCCGCGACAGAACCTGGATCGTGCGGCGGATTTCCTCATCGCGGCCGATCACCGGGTCGAGCTTGCCATCGCGCGCCGCTTCGGTCAGATCTCGAGCATATTTCTTGAGCGCGTCATAGCCTTCCTCGGCCGAAGCGCTGTCGGCTGTGCGGCCTTTGCGCACCTCCTCGATCGCGGCGTTGAGCTTTTGCGGTGTCACCCCGGCAGCGGCCAGCGCTTTGCCCGCTGCGGTCTCGCGCGCCATCGCCAGTGCCAGCAGCAGCCGTTCCACCGTGACAAAACTGTCGCCGGATTTCTGCGCGATCTGCTCGGCCTGCTCGAACACGCGCGCGATTTCGGGCGACATGTAGACCTGCCCGGCGCCGGAGCCCTCGACCCGCGGCAGCCGCGCCAGCTCGGCCTCGACGGCACTCAGCGCCGCCGCCGGATCCCCACCCGCGGCGCGGATCAGATTGGCGCTGAGCCCCTCTTTGTCGTCGAGCAGCACCTTCAGCAGATGTTCCGGGGTCAGCCGCTGGTGTCCGCTGCGTAGTGCCAGCGCTTGGGCCGATTGGATGAACCCCTTCGATCTTTCGGTATATTTCTCGAATTCCATTTCCCGCTCCGTCAAGCCGGCCGCGGAGCTCCGTCGAGGCAGCTCGGCGATCCTCTTCTCGGGGCGTATATGGCGCGGCCCGCCGGCATCGCAACCCTGCCAGTGCCGGCGTCGGCAGGCGCCTCTGATGCCGGGTAGGCGCGCAAATCCGCAGCGGATCGAACGGAAATGCCGATCAAAAGTGAGGCGATTGATCCTCGCCCGGCACCATTGGCAACGACGGCTGCAGCACTGCGTCGTCTGTTTCGCTGGGCTCTTCCTCGAGTTCTCCGTTGTCGGTGTCGGCGGGTGTCATCGGCCGCGGCGCGCCTTGCTGATTGGCATCCCCGTTGGCATTCATGACCCGAAAATAGTGCTCGGCGTGCTGATACAGGTTTTCCGCGGCGATCCGGTCGCCCCCGGCGGCTGCCTCGCGTGCCAAGGCCACATAGCGTTCGAAGACCTGGTAGGCGTTGCCGCGAATTTTGACGTTCGGACCGTTGCTGTCAAACGTCTGGATCCGGTGCGGCAGCCGTGGGCGGTTATGATGCGGATTATTTCCGTTGTTCCGGCCGCGCGATCGCTTGTTTGGGCCTGGTCTCATGTCACCTGTCTGATTTCCGTGGAAACGGTCGGATCTCTTGGTCCGATCGGAGCGTTTGACATCCCCTGCACAAGCTCAAACAGGGCGATTTTGCGCGCTCTTCCAGCGCTCCCCCGCGCAGGATCAAACCCTCCACCCAGCCAGCCTAGACGCGCCGGCTGCGCATTCCAAGATTTTTTTGACCCTGCGAGCCCGGCGCGACCCGGCCGGCTGGCCCCGGTACGCGAGAACGCAGCGCTCGACACCGGCGAGATCGCGCTCGATGGCATCGATGACCAGCCCCTGCGCCGCGATGATCGCGGCGGTCGCGGCTGGGGCGCTGCCGGTTTCGACCGCCAGCATCCCGCCGGGCATCAACAGCGCAGGTGCCTGGCGGGTGATGATCCGGTAGGCAGCGAGGCCGTCTTCGCCGCCATCGAGTGCGCGCCGCGGATCGTAACGGGCAACCTCCACCGGCAACCCGGCGAGTGCCCCGCTAGCAATATAGGGCGGGTTCGCGACGATCGCGGCAAACTGCCCCGAGATTGCCGCACCCCAGTTACCGACCAGGAAGCGGGCGCGGTCGGCGAGGCCGAGCGCTACAGCGTTGCGCCGGGCGGTGGCCACCGCCCCAAAAGCGATATCGACCCCAAAGCCGTATGCGGCACGGTATTCGGACAACAATGCCAGCAGCAGACTGCCTGTTCCGGTGCCGAGGTCAAGAAAGCGATAGGCGGCGCCGCGATCATCGAGCCGGGCGAGCACCGCCTCGATCAGGGTCTCGCTCTCCGGCCGCGGATCGAGCGTGTCCTCCGACAGCGCAAAGCTCAATCCCCAGAACTCGCGCCGGCCGAGTATCCGGCTGAAAGGTTCACCCTCGATCATGCGCCGGAGCGCTTGCTGCAGCCCTTCCGCCTCCCTTGGTTCGAGCTCTCGCTCCGGATGGGCCAGCAGCGTCGCCGCCGGGCAATCCAGCACGCCGCAGATCAGGCGGCGCGCGCGGCGCCGCGGCTCGGCGAAACCGGCGGCCGACAATACCGCCGCTGCCTGGGCCAGGAACGCGCCGACACTCCGCGCTGCTGCCACCTGCGCCCTTATCACTCGGCCGCGGCGAGGCGCGCGGCATGATCTTCGGCGAGGATCGCATCGATGATCTCGTCGAGTGCTTCGCCGCTCATCACCTTGTCGAGCTTGTAGAGCGTCAGGTTGATCCGATGGTCGGTCACCCGGCCTTGCGGGAAATTATAGGTGCGGATGCGCTCCGAGCGGTCGCCGCTGCCGACCTGGCTCTTGCGCTCGGCCGCACGGGCATTGTCGCGCGCCTGCCGTTCCATCTCATAGAGCCGCGAGCGCAATACCTTCAGTGCCCGCGCCTTGTTCTTGTGCTGCGATTTCTCGTCCTGCTGGATCACGACAAGCCCCGTCGGCAAATGCGTGATCCGCACCGCGCTGTCGGTGGTGTTGACCGACTGGCCGCCGGGGCCGCTCGCCCGAAACACATCGATGCGCAAATCCTTGTCGTCGATGCTGACATCGACCTCCTCGGCTTCGGGCAACACCGCGACCGTGGCGGCGGAGGTGTGAATGCGGCCGCTGGCCTCGGTCTCGGGCACGCGTTGCACGCGATGCACACCCGATTCGAACTTCAGCCGGGCAAAGACATCCCGCCCGCTGATCGAGGCGCTCGCCTCCTTGCAGCCGCCGAGCCCGGTCTCCGACAGATCGAGCAGCTCGAAGCGCCAGCCGCGCAGCACGGCATAGCGCTGATACATGCGCAACAGCTCGGCCGCAAACAACGCCGCCTCCTCGCCGCCGGTGCCGGCCCGCACTTCGAGAATGGCGTTGCGCGCGTCGTCTTCGTCCTTGGGCAGCAGCGACAGCTTGACCCGCAATTCGAGCGCGGGAAGCCGCTCGCGCAGAGCCTGCTGTTCCTCCTCGGCGAGCGCCTTCAATTCCGGATCGTCGCCGGCATTTGCGAGATCCGCCGCAGCGTCGAGCTCGGAGAGCACCCGCCGCCATGCCGCGATGCTGTCCACGATCGGTGACAGATTGCTGTATTCCTTAGATAATTTGGCAAAATCGGCACCGCTGAGACCAACCCCGGCGAGCGCGTCACGCAGTTCGTCGTGGCGGCGGACGAGCCGGTCGAGGCGCGACCCGAGCACGGCGTCCATCGCGGCCCTCAGGTGTAAAGCGCGGCGAGACGGGCTCGCAACGCGCCGAGCGCCGGATCCATCGGCACTTCAGTCTCTTCACCTGAATCGAGATCGCGAAGCTTGACGAGATTGCGGGACCGCTCGTCCTCGCCGATCAGCACGGCGGCCCGCGCTTTGAGGCGATTGGCGTGCCGCATCCGGCGTGAAAGGTTGCCCGAGTAGGTCAGCTCGACATGGCAGTGATTGTTCCGCAAGGTTTCGGCGATCGTCAGCGCCATCGGCTCTCCCTCGGCGCCGATCGGGATGACGACGACCGGGCGCGTCGGCGCCGGCGGTTCGGCGATCATCAGCGCCAGGCGTTCGATGCCGGCCGCCCAGCCAATCCCCGGCATCGAGGGTCCGCCGAGCAATTCCATCAGCCCGTCGTAGCGCCCGCCGGCGAGGACCGTGCCCTGCGCGCCGAGATCGGTGGTGACGAACTCGAACACTGTGTGGGTGTAGTAGTCGAGCCCCCGCACGAGGCGCGGGTTGAGCCGGGGTGTGATGCCAATCTGGCCGAGCCCGTCCTGCACCCGCCGGAAAAAGTCGCGCGACGTGGTGTTCAGATAGTCGCCGAATGGCGGCGCATCGGCGTTGATCAGCAAATCGCCCGGGTCTTTCGAATCGAGGATGCGCAACGGGTTGGTGTCGAGCCGTCGGCGGCTGTCCTCGGACAATTCGGATTTGAGCGACGAAAAATAATCGACCAGCGCCGCACGATAGGCCGCCCGGCTTTCAGGATCGCCGAGCGTGTTCAGCTCCAGGACCACACGCTCGCCGATCCCCAGCGCGCCGAGGATCCGGCTACCGAGCGCGATGATCTCGATATCGGCTTGCGGCTGCGCCACGCCCAGCAATTCGACATCGATCTGGTGAAACTGCCGAAACCGTCCTTTTTGCGGCCGCTCGTAGCGAAACATCGGCCCGCTGCAGAAGAATTTGAGCGGTGTCGATTGGGTGAGGCCGTTTGACAATACCGCGCGCACGATCCCGGCCGTCGCCTCGGGTCGCAGCGTCACCTCCTCGCCGCCGCGGTCGGTGAAGGTGTACATCTCCTTCGACACGATGTCGCTGGTCTCGCCGATCGGGCGTGAGAAGACCTCGGTGAACTCGAAAATCGGTGTCGCAATCTCGACAAACCCGTAAAGTCCGGCGAGTGCGCGCGCGGTCTCGCTGACCCGCCGATGGCGTCGTGCCGCCTCCGGCAGCAGGTCCTGGGTGCCACGTGCCGGCTGCAAGGATCGCATCGCTCTTTCTCCGGGCTCGGCGCACTATAGCGAAGCAGCCGCAATCTAGGGAATTCGGATAAAGTGCGGTGCGGCGTCCGCCGCCTCGAGGTCCGGCGCAGCGGAGCCGCGCGGCCGCCATTTGCGAACCGGCATGCTCTGGCCGGCGTAGCGCTCATCTGCGCCGTGGCGCCCATCCGCAGCGTGCCGATTTGACTTTCGCGGTTCCGACCCCTATCTTCCGCGCCCACTGAGGAGCCACCGATGAAGATCGTCAATTCTTTGAAGTCATTGAAGAAACGCGACAAGAATTGCCGCGTCGTGCGGCGCAAGGGCCGCGTCTACATCATCAACAAGGCCAATCCCCGTTACAAGGCGCGCCAGGGCTGACCGCGGAAGGACCGACTGCGGCAGGGGCGCCGCCGGGCCCGCAAGCCGATGAAGATGCCCGCCCCAGACGCTGCGGTATTGCAGCGCCGTGCCGAGATCATCGAGGCGCTGCGGCGGATCGTCCCGGGCGAAGCTGTCATCGTGTCCGAGGCCGAACGCCGCGCCTATGAGAGCGACGGGCTGACCGCCTATCACCAGCCGCCGATGGTCGTCGTGCTGCCGTCTCGGGTCGAGGAGGTGGCGGCGGTCCTGCGCTACTGCAGCGAACTGGGCGTCAAGGTGGTGCCGCGCGGCGCCGGCACCTCGCTCTCCGGCGGTGCCTTGCCGTTGGCCGACGGCGTGCTGCTCGGCATGGCCAAATTCAATCGCATCCTCGACATCGATTACGATAATCGCTGTGTCACCGCCCAACCCGGGGTCACCAATCTGGCATTGACGCAGGCGGTCGAGCAGGCCGGGTTTTATTACGCCCCCGACCCGTCGAGCCAGATCGCCTGCACGATCGGCGGCAATGTCGCGGAAAATTCGGGCGGTGTGCACTGCCTCAAATACGGCCTGACCACCAACAACATTCTCGGCATCGAGATGGTGCTGATCGACGGCGAGGTGATCCGGCTCGGCGGCAAGCATTTCGATGCCGACGGCTACGACCTCTTGGGTGTGATGACCGGGTCGGAAGGGCTGCTCGGAATCGTTACCGAGGTCACCGTGCGCATTCTGCCAAAGCCGGCTGCGGCGCGCGCCTTGCTGATCGGCTTTGCGAGCGCCGAGGACGCCGGCAGCTGTGTCGCCGCGATCATCGCCGCCGGCATCATTACGGGCGGCATGGAGATGATGGACCGGCCGGCGATCCATGCCGCGGAAGCGTTTGTCAAGGCCGGCTATCCGCTCGACGTCGAGGCCCTCTTGATCGTCGAGCTCGACGGCGCGCCGGCCGAGATCGATTATCTGATCGGCAGGGTCGACGCGCTCGCCCGCGGGCATCGGGCGATGACGATCCGGGCGAGCCGAGACGACGCCGAGCGCCTCGCCTTCTGGTCGGGTCGCAAGGCCGCCTTTCCGGCGGTCGGGCGCATCTCACCCGATTATTTTTGCATGGACGGCACAATCCCGCGCGCCCGCCTGGCCGAAGTCCTGACCCGGATGCGCAGCCTCTCCGACCGTTACGGCCTCGGTGTCGCCAATGTGTTTCACGCCGGTGACGGCAACCTGCATCCGCTGATCCTCTACGACGCCAACCAGCCGGGCGAGATCGAACGGGCCGAGGAATTCGGCGCCGACATCCTGCGGCTTTGCGTCGAGGTCGGCGGGGTGCTGACCGGCGAGCATGGGGTGGGCGTCGAAAAGCGCGATCTGATGGGCACGATGTTTACCGAGATCGATCTTGCGCACCAGCAGCGCCTCAAATGCGCCTTTGACCCCGGCGGCCTCCTCAACCCTGGCAAAGTCTTCCCGCAATTGCATCGCTGTGCCGAGCTCGGCCGCCTCCACGTGCGTGCCGGCCGCCTCCCTTTCCCCGGCCTGCCTCGCTTCTGACACTCGGGGTCGTTGATGAGCGGCGCCAAGCGATGCCGCAGTCGGGTCAGATCGCCGGAAGATTGCTTCGCCGTGTCCGCGATGACATCGTGCCGGTGTGGCACGGTTTTCACCAGCTGATCTCGATGAATTGCGCGATGCGATCGCCGAGGCGCTCGCCGCCGAGGAGCCGCTCGAGCTGGTCGCCGGCGGCACCAAGCCCGGGCTGGGCCGCCCGCTGCAACTGCCGCGCACGCTCGATCTGTCGCATCTCTCGGGCATCCGCGACTACCAGCCGAGCGAACTGGTCCTGACCGCGGCGGCGGCGACCCCGCTCGCCGAGATCGAAGCCGCATTGGCGGGGAAGCGGCAGATGCTCGCCTTCGAGCCACCCGATTGGGGCAGGCTGCACGGGCTCACGACATCCGAGGCAGCCCGGCGCACGCTCGGCGGCGTGCTCGCCTGCAACCTTTCGGGTCCGCGGCGGATCAAGGCGGGTGCGGCGCGCGACCATTTTCTCGGATTTCGCGGTGTCAGCGGCCGCGGTGAGATCTTCAAATCGGGTGGCAAGGTGGTCAAAAACGTGACCGGCTACGATCTCTCAAAGCTGATGGCCGGCTCCTACGGCACGCTCGCCGCGCTTGAGGAGATCACAGTCAGGGTGCTGCCGCAGCCCGAACATACCCTGACCGTCCTGTTGGGCGGCCTCGACCCGAATTCGGCAATGCGAGCAATGCGCCAGGCGCTCAATTCGCCGCACGAGGTCTCGGCCGCGACCTATCTGCCCTCCGGTTCGGCGCTGTCCGGCTGCACGCAGGCGGTCGCCTTGCGCCTCGAAGGTCCCGAACCTTCGGTCGCGTTCCGTCGCGAGCGGCTGCTGGCGGAGCTCGCCACCGGCAGCAAGGCCGCTGTGGTCGAAGGGGAGGCGTCGACGGCATTCTGGCGGGCGATCGGTGATGTCGAGCCGTTTGCAGACCTTCCCGATCATGTCGTGTGGCGGGTCTCGCTCGCTCCGTCGCGCGGTGCCGAGTTCGCCACCGCGATCGCCAGCCGGCTCGACGCTGTCTGGTATCTCGATTGGGGCGGCGGTCTCGTCTGGGTCGCGGTGCCGTCTGCCGAGGACGGTCGTGCTGGGATGCCCGCTGCCGCGGACGGGGGCGCCGCGGTGATCCGCGCTGTTCTCCACGCTCCCGACGGCCGTGGCACCGGGCATGCCACATTGGTCAGGGGTCCGCCGGCGCTCCGCCGCACGACCCCGGTGTTCGAGCCGCAACCACGGGCGCTCGCAGCGCTCGAAACCCGCGTCAAGGCCGCGTTCGACCCACGTCGCATCCTGAACCCGGGCCGTCTCGGTGCGGAAGGCTGAGACCGTGCGCACCGATTTCACAGCGGAGCAGCTCGCCGACCCGGACACCGCGCAATCCGAAAAGATCTTGCGTACCTGCACCCATTGCGGGTTCTGCACCGCCACCTGTCCGACCTACGTGCTGCTTGGCGACGAGCTCGACAGCCCGCGCGGCCGCATCTACCTGATCAAGGACATGCTCGCCAGCCAAAAGCCGCCGGACGCCGGTACGGTCAAGCACATCGACCGCTGCCTGTCCTGTCTCTCATGCATGACGACCTGCCCGTCCGGGGTCAATTACATGCACCTCGTCGATCACGCGCGGCGCTGGATCGAGACGAAATATCGCCGGCCGCGTGGCGAGCGGGCGTTGCGCCAGATGCTCGGGACGGTGCTGACACGGCCCGCATTGTTCCGGCTGGCTCTGCGCGGCGCCAACCTCGCCAGGCCGTTCGCACGGTTTCTGCCGGAGCGGCTTGCACCGTTGCTGGCGCTGGCGCCGAGCGCGATCCCGGCCGCGTCGCCAACCGACCGGCGGCGCGTCTTTGCGTCCACGAGTGAGCGCCGGATGCGGGTCGCGCTGCTCGCCGGCTGCGCCCAGCGGGTGCTGGCGCCCGAGATCAACGAGGCGACGATCCGGCTGCTGACCCGCCATGGCTGCGAAGTCGTCGTGCCGCCCGGCAGCGGCTGCTGCGGGTCGCTGGCTCACCATCTCGGTCAGGAAGAAGCCGCGCTCGCCTTCGCCCGCGCCGATATCGATGCTTGGGAGCGCGTGCGGCGCGCGGGCGGGCTCGATGCGGTCGTGGTCAATGCGTCGGGTTGCGGCACGACGGTCAAGGATTACGGGTTCATGCTGCGCGAGGACCCGGCTTATGCCGAGAAGGCGGCCCGGATCTCGGCGCTTGCGCGCGACGTGACCGAGCTCATCGACATGCTCGGCTTGCAGGAGCCGATCCCGGAGGTCGCCGCGCTCGGCCGCCGCGTCGCCTATCACTCGGCCTGCTCGATGCAGCATGGCCAGCGGCTTGATGCGCTGCCCAAAACGCTGCTGGCGCGCGCGGGGTTCACCGCGATCGAAGTACCGGAAGGGCACCTCTGCTGCGGCTCGGCCGGAACCTACAACCTGCTGCAGCCGAAAATCGCCGCGTCGCTGCGGCAACGCAAGCTCGCCAACATCGCCGCGACCGGACCCGATCTCGTCGCCACCGGCAATATCGGCTGCATCACCCAGCTCGCTGCGGGGCTTGCCGTGCCGATCGTGCACACGGTCGAGCTGCTCGACTGGGCCACCGGCGGTCCGGTGCCGCAGCGGCTCGCCGCCATCAGCCGGCGCGCCGGCGGGTGAGGGCCGGGATCAGCAGAGACAGAGCGAGCATCGCGGCACCGATCGCCGCTGGTGCGACCCAGTCGGCGCCGCTGAGCATCGCCCGCTCGCCCGCCGCGCCGAAATCGACATAGGCGATGGTCATTGGCAGCTGGCCAACCAGCGACCCGAAGGCGTAGGGCGCGAGTCGCATCCGGGTCAGGCCAAGGCCGTAATTGCCAAGGCTGTGCGGCATCACCGGGATCAGCCGAAGCAGTGCCACCGCGCGCCAGCCGCCGCGTTCGACACGATCGAGCACGGCCCGCACGCGCCGATTGCGATCGAGATAGAACAACTCTGAGTTGAGGTAGCGCGCAACGAGAAAACCGGCGACTGCTCCGGCGACGCTGCCGGCCGCGGCCCAGCAGACGCCCGCCGCCATGCCAAACAGCAGTCCCGCCAGAACCGCGAGCAGGGTGCGCGGGACGAACAGCAGGCTGGCGGCGATGTGAATCGCGATATAGATCAGCGGGGCGGCGGGGTAGCGGCCGATCGCCGCGGCGGTCGTCGCCGGATCGAGCGCGCCGCGCCAATGCCAGGTGGCAGCGACGCCGGCCATCAGGATTCCGAGTGCGACGAGCCTGATCGCCTGCCGCCGCCCGCGCGGTGATTTTGCCACAGTGCTCGGATCGCCGGTCATCGCCACGCCGAAACCGGCGGCAAGGCGGGCTCGTCGGTCATCATCCCTTCCGCTTCGGTCGATGCCCGATCAAGAAGAACCGGCCGTGCGCTGCGGCGCTGCAGCCACAGCACGCCAAAAAGATCGACAATCCCGACACCGAGGCGGTCGAGCACTCCGTAATTCGAAACCCCGCCGCCACGCGGCCGGTGATTGACCGGGACGGACAGCACCGTGCCGCCCGCGCGCAGCACCAGGGCCGGCAAAAACCGGTGCATGTGGTCGAAATCAGGCAGATCGAGAAACAGCGCGCGTGGAAACAGCTTCAGCCCGCAGCCGGTGTCCGGGGTGGCATCGCCGAGGAGCCGTGCCCTGATCCGGTTGGCGATCCGTGACGCGGCCCGCTTCGACCATCGGTCCTGCCGATTGCGCCGGTGCCCGGCGATCAGCAGCGGCGGGCTTGCCGGAGCGTCGCGCGTCAGCCGCCACAATTGCGGCAGATCGGCAGGGTCGTTCTGGCCATCGCCATCGAGGGTGGCGATCCATTCGGCACGAGCGGCCCGAACCCCGGTACGAATTGCCGCACTTTGCCCGCAGCTTCGCGCGTGGCGCAACAGGCGCAGCCTCGGTCCAAGGCGTCGCAGCACCGCAGCCGTCGCATCGGTGCTGCCGTCATCGACATAGATGATCTCGTACGAGACCAGCCCATCGAGGGCGGTTTCGATTTCTGTCACCAGCGGTGCGATGTTTTCGGCTTCGTTTCTGACCGGGACGACCACCGAAAGATCCATGATGTCGATACCCGAAGGCTAGGCCTGACCAGATAGTGGAAATTGCTGAATCGCCGCGTCACAACGGGTCGCGCCTTTAACATGTTCCACATTTCGAGACAAATCACCTGTCGCAAACCACTCGCCGGCGATCGCCGGTGAGAGGTGTCGGCACTAGGAGTGCCGCTCCTTGATCAGGCGGGCGAGCAGCGCATCGTAGATCGGCGTGGTGCGCAGCAAGCGGGCGATGAGCATCGCGGCAAAGCAGGATGCCAGCATCGGCAGCAGCGTCGTGAAGGCCGCGGTCATTTCCGTGACCAGCACGATCCCGGTGACCGGCGCCTGGACGACGCCGGTGAAAAACGCCGCCATGCCGACAACCGCGAACGCCTCGGGGCTGATGCCGAGATGGGGAAAGGCGAGCCGGCACAGCGCACCGGAAACGAGGCCGAGCTGGGCGCCCAGCACGAGCAATGGCGCGAACAGCCCACCCGGTGTGCGCGCCGCATAGGATATCGGGCCGAGGCAGAAGCGGACCAGGAAGGCGAATGGGATCGAGCCGATCGCGACACCGCCGGCGAGCATGGTCTGCGTAATCGTGTCGCCGCCGCCGATCAGCGCGGGAAAAAACCAGCCGACGACCCCGATCAGTGCACCGATCGCTGCCGCCTTCAATTCGACCGGCAGGCAGCTCAATCGCCCGGCGAATGACACGGCGCCGAGCAGGCTGCGGTTGTAGAGGCTCGCCGCACTCCCGGCGAAGAGGCCGAGCCCGACATAGAGCGGCCAGGTCGCCGCGGAGGCGTAAGGGAGCGGTCCCGTCGCCATTGCCGCCTGTGTCGAGATCGCCACCTGAAAGTCGGGCGCGTTGCCGAGGAACAGGCGAAAGATCAGGATCGCCGTCGAAGAGGCACCGAGCGCGATGATCGCCATGTGCGGCTCGAACCGCCGTACCAGCTCTTCGAGGACAAAGATCGCCCCGGCGATCGGCGCGTTGAAGGCGACGGCGATACCAGCGCCGGCACCCGCGGCAAGCAGCAGGCGCAATTCGTCCGGGGTGTGGCGAAACGCCCGTCCGACGAGATGTGCGACCACGGCTCCCATCTGCACGCTCGGTCCTTCGCGGCCGAGCGCGCCGCCGGCACCGATCGCCGCTAGCCCGCCGATGAATTTGACCGGCAGCAGCCGCGGCGGTGCGCCGGCCAGCTCTCCATTGAGCGCGGCCTCGAGCTGCGGGATCCCGCTTCCCGAGGCGTGCGGCGAGAACCGCTTTACCAGCCACGCGCCAAACGCCACCGCCATGGCACAGCCGGTGACCACCAGGCAGAAACCGCCGAGATGTGCCTGATGGCCTCGCGTGATCAGCAGATTGCGCCAGGTGTCGGCGCGGGTCAGGGCGAGGCGGAACAGTGAATCGACGACCCCGGCGCCGGCGCCGACAACCGGCGCCAGCAAGGCGAGGCGCAACAGTCGCCGATTGTTCGTGCGGGGCGGTGGCGGGTGGTGCACCGCGGCAGGCGCTGTGGCGAACGGTGGCGGATCCGGCTCGCCAGTCTTCCCTGGCCGCGCCGTGTCGATTCGCTCATCCGCCATCAGCGCTTCCCGATGGCGCCATCCGCACCGCATGCTGGCACCGAGACAAACGGGCTATGGCCATATGGCATCAGCCCGCCCCGATCACCGCGGGCCCCGCCGCGCGCGCGTCCGCTGCAACCAGTCGCGGCATCAGGAGACGCACGGCGATGCGCTCGGCTCAACGGTCGACCCAAGCGATGCGCAGCGTATTGGTGGCACCCGGCGTGCCGAACGGTACGCCCGCAGTGATGACAATGCGTTCCCCGGGCTGGGCGATCTCTTCGCGGTGGGCAATGCGCGCCGCCTGCTGCACCATGTCGCTGAAGCTCTTGACGTCGCGGCTGTGCACGCAATGAGCGCCCCATAACAGTGCGAGCCGCCGGGCGGTGTCGAGGTTCGAGGTCAGCACCAGGATCGGCGACACCGGCCGCTCGCGCGCCGCGCGGATCGCGGTGGCGCCCGAGGTCGTGTAGGAAACGATCGCCGCCGCCCCAACCGTGCTCGCGACCTGGCAGGCCGCGGCGCTGATCGCGTCGGGTGCAGTGTGCTCGTGCTCGATCCGGGTGCTCTCCAGCATCGTGTGATAGAACGGGTCGAGTTGCACCCGGCAGGCGATGCGGTCCATCATCGCCGCCGCTTCGACCGGGTAGCGCCCCGCCGCGGTCTCGGCCGACAGCATCACCGCATCCGCCCCGTCATAAACGGCGGTCGCGACATCCGAGGCCTCCGCCCGCGTCGGGATTGGCGCGGTGACCATCGATTCGAGCATCTGCGTCGCCACGACGACCGGCTTGCCGGCAAGCCGGCAGGCGCGGACCACCTGCTTCTGCACCCGCGGCACCTCTTCGGGCGGCATCTCGACGCCGAGATCGCCACGGGCGACCATCAGCGCGTCAGCCAGCTCGATGATCTCCGGCAATCGCTCGATTGCCGACGGCTTTTCGAGCTTGACCATAACCCCGGCGCGGCCGGCGACGAGCTTGCGGCCCTCGGCGACATCGTCCGGCCGCTGCACAAACGAAAACGCGATCCAGTTGGCGCCGTGGTCGAGCGCGAAGCTGAGATCGGCGCGATCCTTTTCGGTAACGGCCGACAGCGGCAGCACCGCGTTCGGCACGTTGACCCCTTTGCGGTCCGACAATATCCCGCCGACCCGGCACACCGTATCGGCGAAGTCGGGGCCACAGGCTTGCGCCTCCAGCCGTACCTTGCCGTCGTCGACCAGCAGATCGGTCCCGGTCCTCAGCGCCTCGAAAATTTCCGGGTGCGGCAGCGGCGCCCGTGTCCGGTCGCCGGGGCACTGGTCGAGATCGAGGCGGAAACGGTCGCCGGCGGCGAGCTCGATCGGCCCTTCCGCAAATGTGCCCAGGCGCAGTTTTGGTCCCTGCAGATCGGCGAGGATCCCGATCGGGCGTCCGGTCTCCTGTTCGACATGGCGGATCGCTGCGAAGCGGGCGTGGTGATCGGCCAGAGTTCCATGGCTGAAATTGAGGCGGAAGACATCGACGCCGGCGTCGAACAGCGCCCGAATCAGCACCGGGCTCGAGCTCGACGGCCCGAGGGTGGCGACGATCTTGGCACTGCGCTGGCGCCGCATGTTCGCCTCACCTTGGCAGATCAGCAAAAAACCAGGATCGCCCGGAAATCGTTGACGTTCGTTAATGTCGGGCCGGTCACGACAAGGTCTCCGAGCGCTGCGAAAAACCCATACCCATCATTATCGGCGAGCATCGTCTTGGCCGCGATTCCGCATGCTGCGGCACGTGCGAGACTGTCCGGATAAAGGATCGCCCCGGCATTGTCCTCGGTTCCATCGAGGCCGTCGGTGTCGCCCGCCAGCGCGGCAATGCCCTCGGCCCCGTCGAGCGCCACCGCCAGTGCCAGTAGAAACTCGACATTACGGCCACCGCGGCCGCCACCTCTTACAGTGACCGTCGTCTCGCCCCCCGACAGCAGGATCGCCGGCGGCCCGACCAATCGGTCACCGACCTGGAATGCTCCGGCCCGAATCTGCCTGGCAATTGCGGCATGAACCAGTGCCGCGTCGCGCGATTCGCCCTCGATGCGGTCGCTCAATACAATCGGCGTGATATTTCGCCGCAGTGCCGCCGCGGCTGCCGCCCGCAGCGAGCCTTGTGGGCTGGCGACCAGCTCGAAGCGGGCTCGGCCAAAGATTGGCGCGCCCGGCTTCGGCGTCTCCTGCGCTGCGGCATCAAGATGCGCGATGACTGCCGCGGGGCCGCCGATCGCGTATTTGGCGAGAACCGCGCGGGCATCGGCAAAGCTCGTCGGATCGGCGACGGTCGGTCCGGAGGCGATCACCGCGGGGTCGTCGCCCGGCACATCGGAGATCGCCAGAGTAACGATTTGTGCCGGCGCCGCCGCGGCGGCAAGGCGCCCACCCTTGATCGCACTCAGATGCTTGCGCACGGTGTTGATCTCGGCAATCGTCGCTCCCGAGCGCAGCAAGGCGCGCGTAACCGCCTGCTTGTCGCCGAGCGTCAGACCTGGCGCCGCCAGTGCCAGCAAGGCCGAGCCGCCACCGGAGGCGAGAAAGACGAGCTGGTCGTCGGCGCCGAGGCCCGAGGCCAGGTCCAGCATCCGGGCGGCAGCCCGCTCGCCTGCAGCGTCGGGGACGGGGTGGCTCGCCTCGACGATTTCGATCCGGTCACAGGGAACCGCATGACCGTAACGGGTAACCACGATTCCTTCGAGCGGGCCCGGCCATCGGACCTCGAACCCCCGTGCCATCGCCGCTGCCGCCTTGCCGGCGCCGGCGACGACGGTGCGTCCCGCCACCGGTTGCGGCATCGCAGCGGCCAGCGCCCGGGCGGGATCGGCCGCGGCGATCGCGGCGTCGAAAAGAGAGCGCAGCAGGTCTCCGACCGCTGCCTGTCCGCATGTGGTCACATCGCCGCTCCGTCTTGCCACGGCCATAATCATTTCACATCGAGCCTCCCGCGAACGCCAGCGCTCGATCGAACATCCGGCGCGGCGGTCATGGGCGAAGCAATGAGAAAAGGGTTCTCGTGAACTGGTTCGGCCGTCACGGCGCAACCCTGGCGGTGCTGCTGCCAATGCTCCTCGTCACTGCCGGGCCGAGCCGGGCCGAACCGCTGCCGACCTCGTTCTCGCAAATCTTCGCGCAGCTGTCGGCACGGCTGTCGGGCGTGGTGGTCAACATCTCGACGACCCAGGCCTCCGCCGGGGCGGGAGCCAAGGGCACTGCCGAGACCCAGGCCGCGCCGCAGGGATCGCCGCTGGACCAGTTTTTCCGCGAATTCTTCGGCGATCGCGGGGAACCGGGGGCCGGCGGGCTGGCGCCACCGGCGGCATCGCTGGGCTCGGGTTTCATCATCGACCCATCCGGCCTGATCGTCACCAACAACCACGTGATCGCCGATGCCGAGCAGATCACGGTGACATTGTCCGACAATACGATGCTGCATGCCCGCGTTATCGGCCGCGACCCGGTCAGCGATCTCGCCCTCCTCAAGGTCGATGCGAAGGCGCCGCTCCCGGCCGCCATCTGGGGCGACTCGACGAAGACCAGGGTCGGCGATTGGGTGCTGGCGATCGGCAATCCGTTCGGCCTCGGCGGCACGGTGACATCGGGCATCATCTCGGCCACCGCCCGCGATATCCATGCCGGACCCTACGACGACTTTCTGCAAACCGACGCCTCGATCAACCGCGGCAATTCCGGCGGTCCGATGTTCAATCTCGCCGGCCAGGTGATCGGTATCAACACGGCAATCCTTTCGCCATCGGGAGGCTCGATCGGCATCGGCTTTGCCATCCCATCCGCGACGGCGCGGCCAATCATCGATCAGCTGAAGGCGACCGGCAAGGTCGAACGCGGCTGGATCGGGGCTCAGATCCAGCCGGTCACCGACGAGATCGCCGAAGCGATCGGCCTCGACAAAAGCCGCGGCGCGATGATCGCGTCGATCGACCCGGCGAGCCCGGCGGCCCAGGTCAAGCTGCGGCCCGGCGATGTGATCCTCGCCTATGATGGCCAGCCGATCGATCGCAGTCGCCAGCTGCCCCACCTCGTCGCCGATACGCCGCCCGACAAACTGGTGAACCTGTCAATCTGGCGTGATGGTAAGTCACAAAGAATTCAGCTCAAAGTCGCGGCGCTCGATCCGAACCGGCGTCCGCCGCCTGCGCCCGAAGCGGAAAAAGCACCGCCGCCACCGAGCGTCGACGCGTTGGGGATCAAGCTCACCAGGCTCACCTCGGAACTGCGCAAGCAGTATTCGCTATCCGATGCGGCGCGCGGCGTCGTCATCACCGCGGTGCCCGCGAACAGCACGGCCGCGGAGCAGGGGTTGCGTCCAGGCGATCTCGTGATTGGTGCTGCCCGGGCCAAGGTCACGACCCCCCAAGAGGTGCAGCAGCAAGCGGCCTCCGCCAAGAAGGCCGGCCGCAAGAACCTCTTGGTTCGCGTCGAGCGCGACGGCATCACCCGCTTCGTCGCCCTCCCGGTCGAAGGCGGCTGAGAGCTACTCCGCTGCCATCGCCGGTGTCGCCGAGGGCGAGCGCAGGCGGGCAAGCAGGCTCGCTTCCTTGATCTTGGCGCGAGCGCGGTTCGCCTCCTTGATGTGGCC
>JBOHME010000003.1:0-98119 GCA_050729795.1 Allostellaceae bacterium
AAAAACGCCAGCACTCCAGCCATGACCAGAAAGATGACGATGAATACATAGGCGAGCGGGGTGGCGAAATAGCTGACAAGCTCGCGCCGGAAGATGGTCAGGACGTTGCGCATCGCCGGTCAGGCCGCGCTGCCGAGCACCGCGCCCGGCGCTGCCGTCGTGCCAAATGGGGCCGTCGTGCCAAGCGGTGCCGTCGTAATCGTGCGAAACACGTCGTCGAGCCGGCCGCGCTCGACCCGCAGCATGGTCAATGGCCAGCGATGCGCACGGGCGAGATCGGCGACATCGGCGATGACCTCCTCGCCGTCGCGCGGCACCACGAGGAGTGCCGGTCCCTCGCTGTCCTCGATCGTCTCGACCGCAGCGACTGCCGGCAGGCCCAGCAATGCGGCCCGGATCGCCGCGGCGTCACCACCGCCGGTGACGAGCCGCACCGCGTTGTGATGGCGCGAGCGGCGCGCGAGGTCGGCCGGGGTCGCATCAGCGAGGACACGGCCATGGGCAATAATGATCGCCCGGCTGCACACCGCCTCGACCTCCTCGAGCAGGTGGGTCGAGATGACGATCGCCTTTTCCGGGCGCATCGCCGTGATGATCCGCCGCATCTCATATTTCTGGTTGGGATCGAGCCCGTCGGTCGGCTCGTCGAGGATCAGCACCGGCGGGTCGTGCAGCAGCGCCTGGGCCACCCCGACGCGGCGGCGATAGCCCTTCGACAAGGTCTCGATCGGCTGATGCAGCACCTCGGCAATGTGGATCATCTCGACCACCCGGCCGATGCGCAGCTGGGCTTGGCGTCCGGAGAACCCGCGGATATGCGCGATAAAGCCGAGAAACTCGGCAGCGGTCATATCGGGATAGGCCGGGGCACCCTCGGGCAGGTAGCCGATGCAGCGTTTTGCCGCAACCGGCTCGCGGCCGATATCGTGACCGCAGACGATCGCGGTTCCGGCGGTGGGTGCCACAAAGCCGGTGATCATCTTCATCGTCGTCGATTTGCCGGCGCCGTTCGGGCCTAGAAAGCCCAGCACTTCGCCCCGCGGCACCGCAAAGGTCACGTCATCGACCGCCACCAGCGTGCCGAAATGCTTGACCAGATGACGGATTTCCAACATCTGCCGGCCCCTAGTGGTGCAATGGCAACGGATGGTTCCCGTCCGTTGGCTGAATTGCATCACCAACGCTTTGATCTTGTGGTCTGATTCACGAAGCGCTTGGGAACCAAGCGTTTCGATCGGACCACCAGCATGAGGGCGCCGTTGTGCCACTCCGCACCGACCGCGGCAGCGCGACGCAAACGCGCACCACGCTGCCGGCTTGCGGTGAACCCGCACGGCGGCGATCGAGCTGGCCCTCGGGCCCCTTCCCCTGCGGGCTGTCAATGATCCGCCGAGTGCGGCTTTTTTCGGGTATGGCGATGCTGCCGAGTTGGCCGCGCCTCCCGCGACCCACGCAGCCGGGCTGATCTTGTTGGCGGTGACGGAGCGCCTCCAGGCTTGCCGAGAACCACTTGATGTGACGATTTGTCTCGTTTACCATCGATCTCGCTCAATCGGCGGTTAATAACGCGCGGTTCGCGGTTCGGCATCACGGTTGCCCTCGGACCTGGGCTGCCCTCGGACCCGGCACCTTACCGCCCAACAGGGAGGAACGATGGTGTTGCGATATTTATGGCTGGCGCTGCTCGCCCTCGCCCCCGGGTTGTTTACCGGGCCGGCCTTGGCCCAGGCGAGCCAGCAGCAGCAATATGTCGTGGTGTATGTCGAGTTTCTGCCGGCCGCGGCGCATCAGGGCGGCAACAAGCTGAACCAGCTAGCGCTGCTGGCGCACAGCTCGGCCGGGCTCGTCAGCTTCAACGTGAACCAGCAACTCCAGCGGCCAAATTTCTACTCGCTCGTCGAAATCTGGAAAGACGCTACCGCATACCAGAATTTCAGCAGCTCGGCCGACACCCAGACGCTGTTGAACGCGATCCAGCCCTTGCTGGAAGCGCCGTTCGACTACCGCCCCGGCAATCTCGTCGAATAGACAAGGACCGAGCGTGCAACAGATATTCGATCGAGGGAGGAACGTGATGCGCAGATTTTCTTGGACATTACCGCTGCTGATGCTCGGATTGCTCGCCGCAGCACCCGCCTATGCCGGCAATTCCAGTGACGTCGTCGTCGTCACCCACATCGACATGATCCCGGATTCGGCCGGTCAAGCGCCACCGGCGGCGTTGGCGCTGCTCGAGCAGTTCGTCCTCGACAGCCGCAAGGATCCAGGTGTCGAATATTTCACGCTGATCACCTGGGCGGGAACGACCAATCATTTCCAGTTGCTGGAGGTGTTCCGCAACATGCGGGCCTTTGACGCGCATGTCAGCGCGGCCCACACGGTCGCCTTCCGCAACGGGCTGCAGCCCTATATCGGGGCCCCCTATGATGAGCGGCTCTACCAGCCGGCAAGCTGGTAGCCGATCCCGCCCCGCGCGGTCCTGCGGTCGGGCCGGGGCGCCGCCACGCGCCGGACCAAGGGGCCAATCGCTTGCGCGCCGATCCGGCCTCAGCCTTTCGCCAGCATCCCGTCGATTTCGCCGGTGATGCGCCGATCGTCCGGCGCCACCTGAGCCGGCCAAGCGCCGGCCAGTGCGCCATCGGGCGCCACCAGGTATTTGTGGAAATTCCAGCGCGGGGTGCCGGCCTCGCCCAAACTCTCGGCGATCCAGCGGTAGAACGGATGCGCCCGGGCACCGATCACCCGGCATTTCTGCGTCATCGGGAAATCCACCGCGTAGTTGGTTTCGCAGAAATTTTTGATCTCGACTTCCGAACCCGGCTCCTGCTGGCCGAAATCGTTGGACGGCACGCCCAATACCACCAGCCCGCGGTCGCGATAGCGTTGCCACAAGGCTTCGAGCCCGCGGTATTGCGGCGTATATCCGCAATAGGACGCGGTGTTGACGACCAGCACCGGCCGGCCGCGCCAGGCATCGAGCGCCAAGGGACCGCCATCGATCGACACAAACGCAAAGCTGTGGGCATTCTCAGCAGCGGCGGTCATCAGGCCCTCCGGCGGCGTTATCATGCGGTGCGGCGGCGAGCATAGCGCAGACCGGTCCGGCGCGACACTTACCGCCTGCCGCGTCGGCCCCGCCTGCGCACGGGGCCTGCCCGTGCCATCGTGCGTTGCGCACGGCGCGACCTTGCCGCACATTCCCCGGCTCCGCAACCAGGGCAGCCGCCGATGCTCTTGGTGTTGCTGGTCAAAGGGATCGTGGTCGGGATCGTGATCGCGGTTCCGGTGGGCCCGGTCGGCGTCTTATGCCTGCGCCGGACCATCTTTGCCGGCCGGCTGTCGGGGCTGGTCTCCGGGCTCGGCGCCGCCACCGCCGATGCGCTGTTCGGCGCGATCGCGGCCTTTGGGCTGACCTTCGTGTCGAGTTGGCTCTTCGGTTATGAAAACGCGCTGCGCGCCGGCGGCGGCGCCTATCTGATCTATTCCGGCGGATCGGCTCTGTGGTCGCGGACGCCGGATCGGCTGACCGATACGCCGGATGCGGAAACTCTGCTCCGCGATTTCGCCTCCGCTTTTGCCCTGACCATCACCAACCCGGTGACGATCGTGGTCTTTCTGGCGATATTTGCAGCGCTCGGTCTCGGCGGCACGCGGGCGACGCTGCCACGCGCCTGCTTTATGGTGCTCGGGGTCTGGCTCGGATCGCTGTTGTGGTGGTTTGGGCTGAGCGCGGGGGTCGGCTTTTTTCGCCGGTCGATCGAGCCGCGCCATCTCGCCTGGATCGGCCGTGGTTCGGGCCTCGTGCTATTGCTCAGCGGGGCAGCCCTCGTCGCCTCGGTCGTGCTAAAGCATCTGGGCTGAGCGCAACCTGGAGAGCCCCGATGGTCTACCTGCCCCCGGCCTTTGCCGAGGCGCGCCCGGAAGTGCTGATCGCGCATCTCGAGCGTCACGAATTCGCCCTCCTCGTCAGCCATGGCTCGGCAGGGATGGTGGCGAGCCACATCCCGCTTCTCGTCGAGCATCAGGGTGACACGCTGCATCTCTTGGGCCATCTTGCACGCGCCAACCCCCAGGTCGCGGATTTGACGCGTGGCGGCGAGGTGCTGACGATTTTTTCCGGCCCGCATGCCTATGTCTCGCCCGGCTGGTACAGGGCGGGTCCGGCGGTGCCGACCTGGAACTATGCGGACGTCCACGTCTACGGTCTGCCCCGCCTCGTTGCGGATGAGGACTGGCTGCGCCGATTCCTGCACCGGCTCGCCGAGCGCCACGAGACCGGACGCGCCGCGCCGTGGCGCATGGCGGACCAGCCGGCGGCCTATCTGAAGGGGATGATGAAGGGCATTGTGGGTTTCGACATCGCCGTCACCCGGATCGAAGGCAAGTACAAGCTGAGCCAAAACCGCCCGGCCGCCGATCCGCCCCGCATCATCGCCGCGCTCGAGGCCGAAGGCGATGCCGACGCTGCTGCGGTCGCCGGGTTGATGCGCGAGCGCCAGCCCGAAGGCGGCGCAATCCCAGCGGGCGGGGTCAGCCCAGCAAGCGCGGTCGGCCCAGCAAGCGCGGTCGGCCCAGCAAGCGCGGTCAGCCCGGCAGGAGGGATCAGCGACCCCGGAAATGCTTATAGAAATCGATGACGTCGGGGCTCTGCTGGAAGCCGAGCAGGATGTCGAGATCGCTCCCCTGGTGCCCGGCGAGCGGGATCGTCTCTTCGATATGGTCGGTGACACCGGCGCGGATCTGATCGGGATCGAAGGTGATCCGGACGGCGAACGGGTTTTTGCTGAGGATCGTGCGGTCGGGACCGGTGACCGCAACAAAGTAGCCGAGATCGACCGTGTCGCCCTTGGCCGCCGGCCCACGCTGGCCGATCACGATCACGTCGAGACTGACCTGCACGGCGTTGCCGGTGTACTCGCAGGTGCGGTCGACCTCGCTCAGCAACCCGTAGAACGCGACGTTTGCCGGCAGCCGCTCAGGTGCCGGCCCGAACACCGCGGTATTGGCGAGCGGTCTCAGAATCACCGCGCTCGGGCACGGCACGGCCGGTTTTGCCGCGAACGGCGACGAAACCCAGCTGCAGCCAGAGAGGAGAACGAGAACGGATACTGTCGCCGCCTGTGCGGCCCGGACGCGGATCACAGCCCGCTATGAGTTCCGTCGCAGAACGGCTTGCCCCCGGTCTGCTTGCAGCCGCACAGCCAGACCTCTTCGGTTGCAGCGGCAGTGAACGGCACCGGCACGAGCCCGGTTCCCTGATGCGAGCCGTCGCAAAACGGCTGCGTGCCGCTGCGGCCGCAGGCACACCAGAAATATCTCTTGCCGGCTTCGACAGTAATGCCGTAGGGCTCTTTTTGCGCTGGGATCGGTTCGGCCACGGTTTCTTCCCCCACCCATGTCGTCGCCGGTTGCCGCGCCGTGCAGCAGCGCATCGACGGCAGCGGGACTGTATTAGAGCCGTGCTCGGCGCACAAGTCCACGCCGATGCCGGAACCGTGGAACCGCCGATGGCCGTTTATACCGATGTCGCCGACGATGAGCTAAGGGCCTTTGTGGCACTCTACGACATTGGCGAGGTGCTGTCGTGCAAGGGGATCGCCGAGGGGGTCGAGAACTCGAACTTCCTGGTGACGACCGAGCGCGGCAACTTCATCCTAACGCTTTACGAAAAGCGGGTGGCGCGCGCCGATCTGCCGTTCTTCATCATGCTGATGGACCATCTGGCGCATCGCGGCGTCGCCTGCCCGACCCCACTGCGCGGCCGCGATGGCGTGGCGCTGCGTGAGCTGTGCGGCCGCCCGGCAGCGATGGTGACATTTCTTGCGGGCATGTGGCCGCGGCGTATCCAGAGCTTTCATTGCGCCGGGCTCGGCCGGGCCTTGGCCGGGTTGCACAGCGCCGGCGCCGGCTTTCCCATGACCCGCCCAAACGATCTGTCGGTCACCGGCTGGCGGCCGCTGTTCGAGGCGTGCGCGGCGCGTGCCGGGGAGGTGCAGCCGGAGCTGGCGAAAGAGCTCGCCAGCGAGCTGGCGCGTCTGGAAGAGGCCTGGCCGCGCGACTTGCCGGCGGGTGTGATCCATGCCGATCTGTTTCCCGACAACGTGTTCTTTCGCGACCACGAGGTATCCGGGCTGATCGACTTTTATTTCGCCTGCACCGATTTTCTTGCTTATGACGTGGCCGTGTGCCTCAACGCCTGGTGCTTCGAGGCCGATGGCAGCCTCAATGTGACCAAGGCCCGGCTGCTGCTCGACGGGTATCGCCGGACCCGGACAATGACGGCGGCCGAACTGGCGGCGTTGCCGCTCTTGGCCCGCGGCAGCGCGCTGCGGTTCTTGCTGACGCGGCTCTTCGACTGGCTCAACCAGCCGCCCGGGGCCTTGGTGCGACCCAAGGATCCGGTCGAGTTTCTGCGCCGGCTGCGCTTTCACCGCACCGTGACGAGCGCACGCGACTATGGTCTCGATGTCTGAGCCGGATCGGACGCCAGCGCGGGTGGCGGCGGCCGAGGTCGAGATCTTCACCGACGGCGCCTGCAGCGGCAATCCCGGACCCGGCGGCTGGGCGGCGATCCTGCGCTATCGCCCGGCCCGGCGCGACACCTCGCGCGGGGACCCCGAATACGTCGAAAAAGAGCTCTCCGGGTTCGACCCGGCGACGACCAACAACCGCATGGAAATGACCGCGGCGATCGCGGCTCTGGAAACCCTGAAGCGGCCATGCCAGGTGCGGCTCTACAGCGACAGCCAGTATCTGCGCGACGGTATCACCCGGTGGATCCATGGCTGGAAAGCGCGGGGCTGGCGCACCGCGGATCGGAAGCCGGTCAAGAATATCGATTTGTGGCAGCGCCTCGATGCCGCCGCGGCCCGGCATGAGATCGAATGGGAGTGGGTGCGCGGCCATGCCGGCCACCCCGAGAACGAGCGCGCCGACGCCCTTGCCCGCGCCGCGATCACCACCGCCGCTGCGCGGACCGATTAAGGCCGGGCCGAAACCAACCGGCTAGCGGAAGTTGCGGCTGCGCACGACGATGTCGCGGGCGTCGCTGCCGGGCATGATTTTCGGCAGCCTGACCGGCGGGTCGGCGGCGCCGGTACGCTCGCGCAAAGTGTTGAGCCGCGGTGTCAGGTCGGCGAGACGGTCGGCGATGACATGGATGACACTTTCCTCGCGCTGCAATTTGCCGGTGCAGCACAAGAGGGTGGCGCCCAGCGCCGCGCGGCGAAAGCGTTCGAGGATCGGTGGCCAGACGATCAGATTGGCGATCCCGGTCTCGTCCTCGATGGTGATGAAGACGACGCCGTTGGCGCTCCCCGGGCGCTGCCGGATCAGCACGACCCCGGCGATCGAGAGCCGGCGCTCGACCGGCAGATGTGCCAGATCGGCGGCGGTGACCAGCCCCTCACGGGCGAATTCGGCGCGCAGAAACGCGAGCGGGTGACGCTTCAGGCTGAGGCCGAGGCTCGCATAATCCTCGACGACCTGCTCGCCCAGCGGCATTTCGGGCAGCAGCGTGACAGCGATCCTTTCCCTCTCTGCCCCTGGGGGCGGAGAGGGTTGGGGTGAGGTGGAGGATTCCAGCGCCGTTGCCGATCCTGGATGGGCGTCCCCCTCACCCTGCCCTTTCCCCCCCTTGGGGGGTGAGGGTCCCACTTTTGCAGGAAAAGCTTTTTCTGAAGCGGCGAACAATGGCAATGGCGGCTCGCCGAGCGCCTTTAGCGCCCATAATGCGCGGCGGCGGTCGAGCCCGAGCGAGCGCAACGCGTCGGCCGCTGCGAGACGGTCGAGTGCTGCGCGGCCGAGCCCGCTCTTCCGCCACAATTCTTCAGCATCGCGATACCCCTCACCGCGGGCGGCGACGAGCCGCTCGGCATCGGCTGCGGCAAACCCATTGATCTGGCGCAACCCGAGGCGCAGCGCGGGATGACTGCTTCTTTCCGCATCTCCGTCATTCCCGCGAAAGCGGGAATCCAGAACCCCAGCACCGGTCGCTCGCCCCTGGGCCCCCGCTTGCGCGGGGGCGACGAGGGAATGGCGCGAGGGGACCAACGGCTCAAGGGTGCAGTCCCATCGGCTGTGATTGACATCGACCGGGAGCACATCGACGCCGTGCTCGCGCACGTCGCGGACGATTTGCGCCGGCGCGTAGAACCCCATCGGCTGGCTGTTCAACAAGGCGCAGGCAAACACCTCGGGATAGAAGCATTTGATCCAGGCCGAGACATAAACCAAGAGCGCAAAGCTCGCAGCGTGGCTTTCGGGAAAGCCGTAGGTGCCAAACCCCTCGATCTGGCTGAAGCAGCGCACCGCAAAGTCGCGCCCGTAGCCGTTCGCGACCATGCCGGCGACGAACTTGTCGCGGAACAGGTGGATATCGCCGTTACGCTTGAAGGTCGCCATCGCGCGGCGCAGCCGGTCGGCCTCCTCCGGGGCGAAGCCGGCGCCGACGATCGCGATCTTCATCGCCTGTTCCTGGAACAATGGCACCCCCAGTGTCTTGCCCAGCACCTGGCGCAATGCCTGCGACGGGTAGGACACCGCCTCGCGCCCGGAGCGGCGGCGCAGATAGGGATGCACCATGTCGCCCTGGATCGGTCCCGGCCGAACGATCGCCACCTCGATCACGAGATCGTAGAATTCGCGCGGGCGCAGCCGCGGCAGCATCGTCATCTGCGCCCGGCTTTCGACCTGGAAGACGCCCAATGAATCAGCGCGGCTCAGCATGTCGTAGACCGCCGGCTCCTCGGCCGGCACGGTGGCGAGATCGAGCCGGCGACCGTAGTGCTGCTCGATCAGGCCGAACGCCTTTCTGATGCAGGTCAGCATGCCGAGCGCCAGGATGTCGATCTTCAGGATGCCGAGCGCGTCGAGATCGTCCTTGTCCCATTCGATGACGGTGCGGTCTTCCATCGCCGCGTTCTCGATCGGCACCAGCTCGGATAACGGCCCGCGGGTGATCACGAAGCCGCCGACATGCTGCGAGAGGTGCCGCGGAAAGCCGGTCAATTCGGCGGCAAGATCGAGGGCGAGCCGCAGGGTCGGATCGGTGGGATCGAGCCCGGCCTCGCGCACTCTGAGATCGGCGATCGGGTCGTTCGACCAGCCCCACACGATGCCGGCCAATGCCGCGACGACATCGACGCTGAGCCCCAGCACCTTGCCGACCTCGCGGATCGCTGAGCGCGAGCGGTAACAGATCACGGTGGCGGCAAGCCCGGCGCGGTCGCGGCCATATTTCTCGTAGATGTGCTGGATCACCTCCTCGCGCCGCTCGTGCTCGAAATCGACATCGATGTCGGGCGGCTCGTTGCGCGCCGCGCTGATAAAGCGCTCGAACAACACATCGATGCGCATCGGGTCGACCGCGGTAATGCCGAGGCAGTAGCACACCGCCGAATTCGCCGCCGAGCCACGTCCCTGGCACAGGATGCCGCGCGATCTCGCGAAGCGCACGATGTCGTGCACGGTCAGAAAATAACGGGCGTAATCGAGCTTCTCGATCAGTTGCAGCTCATGCGCAATCTGGTGGCGGATCTTGTCCGGGGTGCCCTGTGGAAAGCGTGCGGCCGCGCCCTGCCAGGCGAGCTCTTCCAGACGCTGCTGCGGCGTGCGGCCGTCGGCGGCGGTTTCGTGCGGGTATTCGTAGCGCAATTCGTCGAGGCTGAACCGGCAGCGCCGGGCGATTTCGAGACTGCGCCCGACGGCGTCTTCGTGCCCACGGAACAGCCGCGCCATTTCCTGCGGCGATTTCAGGTGGCGCTCGGCATTGGCGACGAGGCGAAAGCCCGCTTCCGCGATCGTGCAGCCTTCGCGTATGCAGGTCAGCACATCCTGCAGCGGGCGCCGCTTGGGGATGTGATAGAGAACATCGTTGGTCGCGACCAGCGGCAGGCCCGACGCGCCGGCCAGCGCCGCGAGACCGGCGATGCGCCGGGCGTCGTCGCCGCGATAGAGATGATGCGCGGCAAGATAGGCGCGACCTGCGAAATCCGCCGCGAGGCGCGCGGCAAAGGCGGTGAAGTCGGCCCCGGGGTGTGGCTCACCGGGCGGCAGCGCGACCACGATCTGACCCACCCCATGGGCCATCACATCGGCGTAATCGAGCCGGCATTCGCCCTTGGGCGCGCGCCGCTTGCCAAGGGTCAGGAGGCGCGTCAGCCGGCCATAGGCGACGCGATCCTGCGGAAAGGCGAGCAGGCTCGTGCCGTCAGCGAGATCGAGACGGCAACCAACCACGAGGCGCAGCCCGGCCTCCTTTGCCGCCTGATATGCGCGCACGATGCCGGCGAGACTGTTGCGGTCGGTGATTGCGATCGCAGCATGACCGAGTGCCGCCGCGGTCGGCACCAGCTCGGCCGGATGCGCAGCACCACGCAGAAACGAGAAATTGGTGGTGACCTGCAGCTCGGCATATTCGGTGGAACCGATTGTCATTGCGAGGTGCCGGTGGGCGCCGAAGCAATCTCGGCGGAGCGAAGCGCTGTCGGCGCGAGATTGCCTCCCCGCGAGTCGAGCCCGCAGATCGCAATGACAGAGTGAGCTTCAAGCGAAGAGACCATGGACATACCAGCGTGGCCGATGGTCGCTGCCCGCGAGACCGGCACGGAACAGCCAGAAGCGACGCCCGTCCTCGTCCTCGACCCGGTAATAGTCGCGGATCGCATTGACGCAATCCGGGGCGCCAGGCCGCCACCATTCCCCGGAGATCCGCTCCGGCCCGTCGGCCCGGGTCACCCGATGCGGGCGGTGGCGCCAGGTGAAGCGGAACGGCGGGTCGTCGGGCAAGAGCCATGCCGCCTCGATCGGCTGCGGCGGATCGAGCAGCCGGATCGGCCGCGGCGGTTTGCCGGAAAGATCGCGCCACTGCGCATCAGCGGCGGAGGCCGTCGGGGAAACATAGACCGAGGCGCGCTCGGGGATATGGCTCGCGCGAGGCTCGATCCGGTAGAGCGCATCGAGCCCGAGCTTGTTGCCGAGGCGGTCGAGCAGCGGCGCAATGCCCCCATCCGACGCAATACTCCGAGGAGAGCCGGCCAGGCCGAGCTGCTCGGCAGGCAGCGGCTCGACGGCAAAGGCGGCAAGGATCACATCTTCGATGCCGAGACCGGGATCGACAGTATCGAGACGTTCGGTGAACAGCGCGGCGAGGTGATGCGGGTCGCGGCTGGGACGGGCGGTGCCGAGCCGGATCCGCTCGACCCGGCCATCGACCCGGTGAAAAGCGAGATCGAGGCGCCGCGCCCCCGCCCCTTCCAGCGCCAGACGGCCGGCAAGATCCGCGGTGAGACGCTCGGTCGCGCGCGCCAGATCGGCGGGATCGGCGATCGGCTCGGCAAAGCTCAGCCGCATCCGGCGGACCGGGGCTTCGCCGAGCGGCGACAAGGGTTCGGGCAGGTCGCCCTGCGCCTGATCGAGGCGGCGCATCACCACTTCGCCAAACCGCCGGGCCAGTGCCGCGCGCGGCATCGCCGCGAGATCGCCGACCCGCTTCAGCCCGACCCGCCGCAACCCCTGCGCGGTAGCCAAATCGAGGCGCAACGCTTCGACCGGCAATGCCGCGAGACCGGCGCATGTCTCTCCCGCCGGAAGGATCGCGATGCGATCGCCCGCCGGCGCAAAACGGGCCAGCGCCCAGGCGGCGGCGAGCGTGTCGGCGATGGTAATCCGGCAAGCAAGGCCCCGGCGGTCGAGCCTGGCCGCGAGATCGGCGGCGAGCGATGCTTCTCCACCCCACAGATGCGCCGAGCCGGTGATCTCGATCCGCACTCCGTCGCACCCGTCGGGTGCGGTCCACGGGCTGTAGCGGCTGCACCATTCGGCCAGCTGGCGCAAGGCGGCGGCATCCGTCGCGGGCTCGGCCGCAGCGGCGGCGAGACCGGGCAGAAAGGAGAGGGCATCGGCCAGCGGCATCCCCGGAGCGAGGCCGGCCGCCGCAGCCGCCGGGTTGACCGCGGCGAGCAGACGCCGCCCGGCGGCATCGATCACCGTGGCGAACGGCGGCTCCTCAACCGGCGCGGCGGAGCCTTCCGGACGGGACATCATGGATTGGCGCCGCCGGTCGATCGGCCATTGTGGCAACCAGAGATAGAGAATCCGTCGCATCCTCCGCCACCTCCATCTCCCAAGAAGCCGGCGTGCCGGCACGACAGCGCAGCAGCTCGACCCGCCAGCGCACCGGCCCGATTCCAAACCCCCGTCCCGACCCTCCCTTGCCAGCAAAGGAGGGGATGGGAGGGGGCCGCGACGGCAGTGCGGTGATCCGCCAGCGCGTCACCGCGGCGTTTGGCAGATTGCGTTCGCGCGCCGCTTCCGCCGCATCGCGCCAGCGCCGCAGCAGCAACGCGGTGACGCCGGAGCGCTCCGCGGCGAGCTGCAGCCGCCGGCTCGCCACCGCGGCCAACCGGCCGACTTCTCCGACCACCGCAACGAGGCCGGCAGCGCGCAGCCCTTCCTCCATCGCCCACAGGATCTCGGTGTCGCGTGGCACCCCGACCAGCACGAGCCGAGCGGGATCGAACCCGCAAGCGGCGAGGCCCGGCCCGTACAGATCGGGCCGCGGCAGGCACCACAGCACGATGCCGGGTGCAGCGGCGAGGAGCCGGCCGAGGATGATGGCGGCGAAGGCGGCGGCAAGCGCGCCGTCTTCCTCGTCGCCGGCCATTCCCAGGATTTCATGCAGGGCACCGCGCGCCAGCCCACCGCCCGGCAAGACCCGGTCGATCGCGGCAATACCGGAGGACACCACTGCGTGCGTCGCCGTCGCCGGCCGTTCGATCCGCTGCACTCGCTCGCGCAGCATTGCCAGAGACTCGCTGGACATGCCCATGAAACACCCTGCGGCAACAATCTAGTTCACTATTTGTTCTAAAAAGCAGGTTGTCAAGCCGGTCCAAGGCGCCCAACCGCCATCGCCCACCCAGATGAACCATCTCCGCCACCATCCTGTTTCTCAAATCGAGAAATACCGATTATGAGGATCAGCGCATGTGGTGGTGGTTCGTCCTTTGGGTCGTTATCATCTGGCTGATATTCAGTAGCGGCGGCTACTACGGATACCGGCGATCTTATTATTACCCGACCTACGGCGCGTCAGGGTCGATCGGGTTGTTGATCATTCTGTTTATCATCTTCTGGCTCGTGATCGCCTTCGCCGGCCCCTATTGGGGGTGGTATGGCCACCGCTGGTGGTGATTCGGACCGCCGAGACCGTCCGCTCAGCTCAGGCGCGGCAACCACTTTCCCAGCCGGAGTGCTGCTTCGGCGACATCGCCCGCCGTCCCGGCAAACGACAAGCGGACCCAGCTGCCGCCATGCATCGGGTCAAAGTCGAGCCCCGGCGTCGCCGCAACTGCAATCTCGGCTAACATGCGCCGGCAGAACTCTGCGCTGTCGGTGGTGATGTCGGCGACGTCGACGTAAAGGTAAAAGGCACCCTCGGCCGGAGCGAAGCGGGCGAACCCGGCGGCCCTCAGCGTGTCGATCAACAGGTCACGGTTGACCCGATAGCGCGCGACATGACCGTCCAATTCGGGGCGGCAGCCGAATACCGGAACCGCGGCGAGCTGCGACAGGGCCGGGGGCGAGATGTAGAAATTCTGCGCCAGGCACTCGACCGAGCGCATGAGATCGGGCGGCGCCAGCATCCAGCCGAGCCGCCAGCCGGTCATGCTGTAATATTTCGAAAACGAGTTGATGATCACCGCGTCGCTCCGGTAAGCGCGCGCCGTCACCGCCCGCGTCCCGTAGGTGATCCCGTGGTAGATTTCGTCGGAGACGAGGCGGATGCCGCGTTCGTCGCACCAGCCGGCGAGCCGCGCCAGATCGGCAGCGGCGATCATCGTGCCGGTCGGATTGGCCGGGCTGGCGATGATCAGCCCGTCGAGCGGCCCCGCCTCAGCCAGGAGGTCGGGGTTGGGCTGGTAATGGCTGTTTTCGCCGACCTCGATCAGCACCGGCTCGATGCCGAGTGCAGCAAGGATATTGCGGTAGGCGGGATAGCCGGGGCTCGCCAGCGCGACCCGGTCGCCGACCTCGAACGCAGCCAGAAACGCCAGTTGAAACGCCGCCGAGGAGCCGGTGGTCACGACCACCTCCGCGGGATCGACGGCGACCGCGTATTGCTCGCGATAATATTCGGCGATCGCCTGTCGCAAAGCAGCAATGCCGAGCGCATCGGTGTAGCCGATCGTCGTCTCACCGAGCGCACGCCGCGCCGCCTCGCGGACCGCTTCCGGGGCCGGGGTTCCGGGCTGGCCGATTTCGAGATGGATCACAGCGGCGCCAGCGGCTTCGCGCTCGTTTGCGGCGCGCAGCACATCCATCGCGATAAACGGCGGCACCAGCCCCCGCCGCGACACGCGCAGGGTCATCGTGCGAACCGTGTCAATTCCGGCATCCTCGCGCTGTTGCGTGGCTTCGGGCGCCCGTTGCATGACAACGTTGCCATTCGCCGGCGGTTTTGGCTATGAGAAGCCGCTTTTCGCCGCCCGAGGACAATTTCTTAGATGACAACGACAAGGCCGCGCCTGATCGGAATGTCGGGCAGCTTGCGCACCGGCTCGTATTCAAACGCAGTGCTCGAAACCCTGCGCGAGGTGTTTGCCGCCCGCGCCGAGCTGACGCTCTGGGACCTGGCGCCGATCCCTCCCTACAACCAGGATTTCGAGGGCGATGGGCGCCCGGCGCCGGTCAAGAAGCTGCTGGCGGCGATCGCGGCGGCTGACGGGCTCGTGCTGTGCGCGCCCGAGTTCAACCACAGCATCCCGGGGGTGCTGAAGAATGCGCTCGACTGGGCCTCGCGCCCCGCCTTTGCCTCGGTCATGGCCTACAAGCCGGTGGCGATCATGGCGACCTCGCGCGGACCACTGGGCGGCGCGCGCTGCCTCGAACATCTGCGGGTGACGCTCGCCTCGATGCTGGCCCGGGTGGTGCTGGCACGCGAGGTCATCATCACCGCCACCGCGGACAAGGTGCGCGACGGAAGGCTCGTGGACGAGACCTCGATCGGCTTTGCCTGCGCCGCCATCGAGGCCTTGCTGCGCGAAATCGCCTTGTGGCAGCCCGCCTTGTGGCAGCCCGCCTTGTGGCAGCCCACTGGCAACGGCCGCTAGAGCAGCCCATCGGCAACCACCGCCGGGATCGAAACCGCGGCCCGACCCGTCGGCGTTGGCGCAACAGTTTTGATAGCCATATAGCCGGGGGGCGCTTTTGGGGATCGCGTTCGCCAGCTATCTCGCGATAATTTGCAGCCGGAGTCATGAGCACTCTTACCGACGAAATCGCGCGGCGGCGGACCTTTGCGATCATTTCGCATCCGGATGCCGGCAAGACCACCTTGACGGAAAAATTGCTGCTGTTCGGCGGGGCGATCCAGCTGGCCGGCGAGGTCAAAGCGCGTGGCGACCGCCGGCGGGCGCGCTCCGACTGGATGGCGATCGAGCGCGAGCGCGGCATCTCGGTATCGTCGGCGGTCATGACCTTCGAGCATGACGGGATCACCTTCAACCTGCTCGACACGCCGGGCCACCAGGATTTCAGCGAGGACACCTATCGCACGCTGACTGCGGTGGACAGCGCGGTCATGGTGCTCGACGCGGCCCGCGGCATCGAGGAGCAGACCCGCAAGCTCTTCGAGGTGTGCCGGCTGCGCGATGTGCCGATCCTCACTTTTATCAACAAGCTCGACCGCGAAAGCCGCGACCCGTTCGACCTCCTCGACGAGATCGAGCAGTCGCTCGCACTCGATGTGGCCCCGGCCTCGTGGCCGATCGGCATGGGTCACGATTTTCTCGGCACCTGGGACCTCTCTGCCGACGCGCTCTTGCTGTTCGAGCGCAGCACTCGCGACCAGGTGAGCGCGCTGCTCCGCTGCCGCGGTCTCGACGATCCCGAGCTCGCCCGGCGGCTGCCGAAAGCGGCGCTGGCGAAATTGCGCGAGGATGTCGAGATGGCTCGCGGGCTGTGTCCGCCCTTCGACGCGCAAGCGTTTCGCGCCGGGCATCTGACGCCGGTGTTCTTCGGCAGCGCGCTCTACAATTTCGGCGTGCGCGAATTGCTGCACGGGGTGGCCAAGCTCGCGCCGCCGCCACGCCCGCAGCCGGCGGTCGGCGCCGGTGGACCGCACCCGATCCGGCCCGAAGAGCCGCAAGTTGCCGGGTTCGTCTTCAAGGTGCAGGCCAATGTCGATCCGCAGCACCGCGACCGCGTGGCGTTTGTCCGCCTCGCCTCGGGCCGGTTCGCGCGCGGCATGAAGCTGAAGAACGTGCGCACCGGACGGGTCATGTCGGTGCAGGCGCCGGTGCTGTTCCTCGCACGCGAACGCAATCTCGCCGAGGAGGCGTGGCCCGGCGACATCATCGGCATCCCCAACCATGGCAGCCTGCGGATCGGCGACACGCTGACCGAGGGCGCCGACATCCGGGTCGCCGGCATCCCGAGCTTCGCTCCGGAGATCCTGCGGCGGGTACGCGTCGACGACCCGATGAAATCAAAGCATCTGCGCCACGCCCTCGAGCAACTGGCCGAGGAAGGGGTGACGCGGGTGTTCAAGCCCTTGGCGGGTGGCGACTGGATCGTCGGCGTTGTCGGCGCGTTGCAGCTCGATGTGCTGACGGCACGGCTCGAGGCCGAGTACGGGCTCTCGACCCGGCTCGACGGCGCCCCCTACCAGGCGGCACGTTGGCTCGATGCCGACGACCCGGCCGAGATCGAGCGTTTCCGGCAGCGCAATCCGGCGTCGAGCGCCGAGGACCATGACGGGGTCCCGGTGTTTCTCGCCCGCAACGCCTGGGATTTGCGCACGACGATCGAGGAATGGCCTTCCCTGCGCTTCAACGAGACCCGCGAGCAGAGCTAAATCGAGCCGCCGCAATCACGCGGCGGGGTCGGCCGAGTTTGCCACCCTTCTGATTATTGATATTGCGATATTGACAAAATACACGGTTTGTGTATGATGACAATCCGGCCCAGCAATTCCGGAAGCCCACATGTTCAAGCTCGCCGAGCGCCGCGCCAGCAGCGCCGGCGTTTACTGTGGAACGGAGGGACTGTTTCTCGGACCGAGCCCGCCGATCGCGCTCACAAACGCCGGCAATCGGATACGGGACGAGAACGAAATCAGGAGCCTGCTCGCAGCGGCGTATAACTCGCTCGACAGTGAGATGCTGCTTCCACGGTTGCCTTTGATCCGTGAGGCATTGCAGCGAGGCGACTTTTGCCGCGCGATGATCCTGGCGGTGCAGGCGCGGCTCGGCCCAATGGCGCCGGAGGCCATCGAGCGACTCGCACAGACCGACTCTCTGGCCAAATACAATTTCAACCCGAGCGAGCCGCGCGATTGGCACGGTCGCTGGACTATCTGGGAGGGCGTTGCCCCAGCCGCCGCAGGCGACGATCACCCCGCCTTCCCTGCCGACCGCCCCGGCAGCGGAAACCATGAAAAACCAACCGAGTTGGCGCAAGATGTGCCACTTGATTTTTCGACCCACGCCTGGACACGGATGCAGCAGCGCGGCATCACGCCGGATCAGGTGCTGGACGCAATCAACAACGGCAACCGGGTAATCCAGTCAAATGGGAATATCCGCTGCACGGGGGTAGGATGTATTGTCGTGATAAATCCTGCAGGGCGGGTGGTCACGATCTATTAGTTGCACAGAGCTGCATGCTCGACGCATGCAGATGTAGCACTCGAGGACACTTCAAATGATTGCGAATGTTATCGACAATCGAAAGTCACGATATCGCTGGAAGCGCATCAATGCCATTGTCGAGCCGGCTTGGCACGACAACAAGTGTGAAGATGCCGATCAAGCCGATCCGGCCCAAGGAGAACTCGATTACGAAGAGCGAAACAAACTCCCGGTAAGCGAAGCGATCCAATGGGCGGATGAGCTGCCGTATCTTGTGACGCTATACCTGAACGATAATGTATGAAGTATTATATTCAATGTAAAAGTATTATATTCGGTAAGTATTGCCCTTATTCAAGCTCGCCGAGCGCCCCGGCATGGCTCAATTCCTTGGTGCGCCCGTTGAACCAGACATTGTCGCCGGCCTCGATGCCGTAGAGGTCCTTGAGCGTGATGCGAAACCACAGCGCCGCGGTCATGTCGTAGTCCGGGACGCCGATACGCTTGCCCTTGATGTCGCCGAGCCCGGCGATGCCCGCCTCGGTGTTGACATAGAGGTGGGGCCAGTGGTGACCGCGGCTCAGAAACGCCGGCAAGGCCGACCAGTCCCACTTCTTGCCGTCGCCGCGCTCACGCGCGAGCAGCGTCTCCGAAATCGACATTTCCGACACGTCGAACTCGTCATAGGCGAGGTAGCGGAAAAACAGCGTTCCCGGTTCAACCGTCACAAAGTCGAGATCAAGGTTCTGCGGCCTGACCGTTCCGTCCCTGAGCGGGTCGACCCGCGGATTTTCGGAAAACGCGATCGTCAATCGCAATTGCATCGGAGTCCTCCCCAGTCGTTGTTGTCGCGGATTTTCCGGCTCCGCGTCAGACGACGCCGTCCTCGCGCAGGCTTGCGACCTCGTCCGCGTCGAGCCCGCAGATCTCGCCGAGCAGGGCCGCGGTGTGCTCGCCAAGCTGCGGCGGGCGGGCGATCGCGGCCGGCGAATCCGACAGCTTGACCGGGCAGCCGACCGTCTGATAGGTGCCGCGGGTCGGATAATCGACATCGACGATCATCTCGCGTTCCTTGAGATGCGGATCGGCCAGGACCTCGCCGGTATCCTGGCAGGCCCCGCTCGGAACGCCGGCCGCCGCCAGGATGCGCATCGCCTCGTGCTTCGAGCGGCCGCGCGTCCAGCCTTCGACGATGGCGTTGAGCTCCGCGCGGTTGTCCCAGCGCGCGTCTTCGGTGGCAAACCGGGGATCATCAGCCAGCTCCGTCCGGTCGATTGCTTTGCAGAACGCCGGCCACATCTGTTGCTGCGCGGTAATAAAGACATAATCATTGGGCCCGCCCGGGGCGCAGGGATAGGTCGTGCTCGGCACCCCCCGGCCCATCTGGTTGCCGCGCCGCGGCATCGCACCCTGAAACCGCTGGTGGTCGCGCAGGCTGACCCGGATGATGTTCACGACAGCGTCCTGCATCGACACCTCGACCTGCTGGCCGCGCCCGGTCTTGTGGCGCTGTTGCAAGGCGGCAAGGATGCCGATCGCCATGTGCATGCCGGTGCCCGAATCACCGATCGCCGGCACGACAAAAGTCGGCGGGTTCTCGGGAAAGCCGGTGATGCTCATCGCACCCCCCATCGCCTGGGCGATCGGCTCGTAGCTCTTGAAGTCGCGATACGGGCCGTAGGTGCCAAAGCCCTTGATCGATGCATAGATCAGCCGCGGGTTGATCCGCTGCAGCGCCTCCCAGCCAAAGCCGAGCCGGTCGAGCGCGCCGGGCCCGAAATTTTCGAGCAGCACATCGGATTTGGCGAGCAATTGGCGAAACAGCTCCTTGCCGCGCCCGGTCTTAAGGTTGAGCGTCAGACTGCGCTTGTTGGCGTTGAACAGCAGGAAAAACAGGCTGTCGCTATCGGCCCGATCGCGCATGTTGCGCCTCGCGACGTCGCCGCCCTTCGGCTCCTCGAGCTTGATCACATCGGCGCCGAGGAACCCCAAAATCTGGGCACAGGCCGGCCCCGCCTGGTTGTGGGTCATGTCGATGATGCGGATACCGTCGAGGGCTTGGCTCATCACGCGCTCCGTTGCTTGGGTCCGTCTCTCCGTCGAGTATAGCCCGAGGCGGCGATTTCGCAGTCGTTCGGCTGATGAGGCGGGCGCGGCTGCGCGGAATCCGCCATTTGGCATTTGCCAAAGCCTGGCATCCCTCGGCTGTGCGCGCCTATGATCCGCCAACAGCGATTTTGCGGGGTGATCACG
The DNA here is from genome assembly GCA_050729795.1 of Allostellaceae bacterium. Lineage (GTDB taxonomy): Bacteria > Pseudomonadota > Alphaproteobacteria > ATCC43930 > CGMCC-115725 > AP-15. The sequence continues at coordinate 19,887 of JBOHME010000003.1, forward strand.
ATGGTCGATTTTGCCGGCAGCCATGTCGTCGTGACCGGCGGCACCGGGGCCCTCGGCCGCGCGGTCGTCGCCGCGCTGCGCGCCACCGGGGCGGTGTGCCATCTGACCAATCTGGTCGACGCCGAACTCGACGGTTTTCCGCATCGGCACGATGCCGGGGTGCACATCACGCATGATATCGATGTCGCCGACGAGACCGCGGTGCACCGCTTTTATCAGAGCCTGCCGCCGCTCTGGGCGTCGATCCATCTCGCCGGCGGGTTTGCGATGGCCCCGATCGGCGAGATGTCCGCAGCCGATTTCATGGCCCAGTTTCGGATGAACGCGCTCTCCTCGTTTTTGTGCTCGGCAGCGGCGATCGGCGCCTTCCGGCGGCGGCCGAGTCCCGGCCCGGGCGGCGCGCGCGGCGGCCGGATTGTCAATATTGCGGCCCGCCCGGCCTTGGAGCCGCGGCATGGCGCCGGCATGGTCGCCTACGCCGCGGCAAAATCGGCGGTCGCCACCCTGACCCAGGCGCTGGCCGAAGAGACCGTCGCTGAGGAAATCTGGATCAATGCCATCGCTCCGTCGATCCTCGATACGCCCGCGAACCGTGGCGCGATGCCAAATGCCGATTACGGCCGCTGGGTGGCGCCCGCCGCGGCTGCCGAGCTGATCGCGTTTCTCGCGTCGCCGCAGAACCGGGTGACGCGCGGTGCGGTGATCCCGGTCTATGGTGGATCCTAAGCATCGCCGCCCGCTCGTCAGCGGTCGCGGTCGCGGACGGGACAGCAGCCCGACCGGGGCGCCGCAGCGCCTGGCGGGTCGCAGGCAGTCCGGGCCGGGCGATCAGCAAAGGTTCTCGACTGATCGAGCGGCGCACTGCACCCGCGGTCTCAGCGCGGACCGGCGGGCGGCCTGTAGTGTCTCTCGACCCGGTAATCTATTGCCACAACAACATCATGTTAACAGTCGCCTGAGTGCTGTTATAAGACCTATTCCAAATTTGCATTTTGCACTGCAGCAGGATCGCCCTATCTGTGCCGCAGCGGATAGCGAATTTGGATGCGGGGTCGCCGATGAAGCACAGCGCAGGACGTCTCGACCGGATTACCAGCGAGATGAACGCGTGGCTGTTGGCGATCGCCATCGGTCTCGGGATGCTCGATCTGACCGTGCTGGTGGCCAAGGCCATGCCGGCGCTGCCGCAATTGCCGGCCGCAGCCGCCAGCCAGACGACTTCGCCAAGCCCTGCGGCGGTTTCTCCAGCAACCCGCGGCTGAGAATTTTTTTGCAGGTGCATCGGCCCGCTTGAGGCCGAATTCGTCCCCAGCCGAGCCTGGGCAAGCCCGCTGCTTGGATTGCTGCACAGACCCGGATCTCAGCGGCGCAGTTCGCTCCCGCCGACCATAGCGCGCACCCGGCGACGGTGGCGCAGGCTTTCGGTTTCGGACGCGCGCTGCTGCAGCGCCTGCCGGTCGGCATGGCTGACGTTGCCCTGAGTCCGCACGACACAAGCGGTCGGGCAGCGCGTGACGCCGTTGTCACGAATAAAGGCGGCGATAGCGGCTTCGTATTCGCTGTCGGGCATGGCCTCGATCCCAAGATAGCTGGTCGTTGTCGCGGTCGAATCTAAGCGGAAGAGCCCGAAATACAGCACAGAATTGTTGGTTAAATTTGCCGTATTGATGGTTAAATTAACCTCCAGCGCGCCGCATTTGTGCGGTCCTCGCGCTTGACCTGGCTGGCGCCTCGTTCTCGCGAGACCTACCCTTCCTCGGGAATTCCGGCTTCGAGCTCGGCGAGCCAAACCTCGGCATTCGCATCCGACGGGGCGCGCCAATCGCTGCGCGGCGACAGCGAGCCGCCCGACGAGATTTTTGGGCCGTTGGGCAGCGCCGAGCGCTTGAACTGGCTCTGCTGGTAAAAGCGCCGCACAAACACGCGCAGCCAGTGCTTGATCTCGGCGAGGCTGTATGCCCGCCGTGCTGTTTGCGGCGTGTTGACGGGCCACGCCCCGCGCTCGGCATCGGCCCAGGCGCTCCACGACAGATACGCGATCTTGGACGGGCTGAACCCCCATCGCGTCGCGTAATAGAGATTGAAATCCTGCAATGCATAGGGGCCGACAATGCTCTCGGTCGATTGCATCAGGCCATCGGCACCGGGCGGCACCAGCTCCGGCGAGATCTCGGTTGCGAGGATCGCCTCGAGGATCGGCGCCGTTTCCGCACCCAGATCGCCCGACGCCGCGACAAAGCGGATCAGATGCTGGATCAGCGTCTTGGCGACCGAGGCATTGGGGTTGTAATGCGACATCTGGTCGCCGACCCCGTAGGTGCACCAGCCGAGCCCGAGCTCGGACAAATCGCCGGTGCCGACCACCAGACCGCCATTGTGGTTGGCGAGCCGGAACAGATAATCGGTGCGCAACCCGGCCTGGACGTTCTCGAAGGTCACATCGTAATGCGCCGCCCCGCGGGCCGAGGCGTGACCGAGGTCGTCGAGCATCTGGCGCGCTGCCGGGCGGATGTCGATTTCGGCACCGCTGACGCCGAGCGCCCGCATCAGCTTCCAGGCATTCTCTTTGGTCGCCTCGCCGGTGGCAAAGCCGGGCAGCGTATAGGCGAGGATGTTGGTGCGCGGCAGCCCGAGCCGGTCGATCGCGCGCACCGCGACGATCAGCGCCTGGGTCGAATCGAGCCCGCCGGAGACACCGATCACAAGCTTTTCGAGCCCGGTCGCCGCGAGCCGCTGGGCCAGCCCCTGGACCTGGATGTTGTAGGCCTCGTAACAGTTTTCGCGCAGCATCGCCGGGTCAGACGGCACATAGGGAAACCGCTCGACCTCGCGGCGCAGTGCGAGTCGTTCGCCGGGTGCCGCAAAGGCGAAATCGATCGTGCGGAACGCGGGCAGCGAATTCGTAGCGGCGCGCGCGCAATCGCCAAAGGTGTTGATGCGCATCCGCTCCTGCCGGATCCGGTCGAGATCGACATCGGCCGTGGCCATTTCCGGGTTCGAAGAAAACCGCTCGGTCTCGGCCAGCCCCTCGCCCAATTCAAAGATGCCGGCCTGGCCGTCCCAGGCGAGATCGGTCGTCGATTCGCCAGCACCGGCTGCGGAATAGGCGTAAGCGGCGAGGCAGCGCGCCGATTGCCCGGCGCAGAGAAGGCGGCGCCTCTGCGCCTTGCCGATCGTGATGTTGCTGGCGGACAGGTTCAGCAGGATCTCTGCCCCGCAGAGTGCCGCCGCGGTGCTCGGCGGCTGCGGCACCCACAGATCCTCGCAGATCTCGACATGAAAGGTGAACCCGGTCGCCTCGCCGGCGGCAAAGATCAGATCGCTGCCAAACGGCACCCGCTCTGCGGCGACGACGATCGACCGGCCGCCGGTCCCCTCGCCCGAGGTAAAATGCCGGCGCTCGTAGAATTCACGATAATTCGGCAGATAAATCTTCGGCACGACACCCAGCAGCCGACCCCGATGGATCACCGCCCCACAGTTATAAAGATGTCCCTGGCGGCGCAGCGGGGCGCCGACGACAAAGACCGGAAACCGCTCGCGGCTCGCCTGGACCAGCCGACCGAGCTCCTCCTCGACCGCGTCGAGCACCGCGCCCTGAAACAGCAGGTCGTCGATCGCATAAGCCGACAGGCACAGCTCGGGGAACACCATCAGCGCGACCCGCGCCGTGTCGCCGGCGGCGAGCAGAGCCTCGACCGCTCGCGAGTTGCTGCGCGGCTCGGCGATGCGAACCTGCGGCACGCAGGCGGCGACGCGCAGGAACTGATGGCGGTACGGCGAAAAAAACGATGACATCGGAAAATGGCGCTCGCAGCATCGGCTGATCCCGTCAATCTGGGCAGCCGCAACTCTTTGTGGAAGGGCGGAACCGGGGTGGCTTCGGATCAGCGCCGCCGCTGCCGCGCGCGCAGCAATGCCCACACCATGCTGCCGATCCCGAACAGCGTGAACCCGGCCAATACCAATATGGCGAAATTGGTGGCGCCGATCAGCCGCTGACCGATCCGGCCGACCGCATCGCCGGCAAAGAGCAGCATCGGCGCCCATACCAGGGCCGAGGTGACGTTGGCGACCCAGAAGCCCCGGGGCGACATCTGCATGATGCCGGCCGCGAGCGGGATCACCGCACGCACCGGGCCAAAGAAACGGCCGATAAACACGCTGATCCCGCCGTACCGGGCAAAAAACCGGATGCCGCCCGGCAATAGGTCGGGATGCCGGGTGAACGGCCACACGCGGGCAAGGCCGCCGCCGAACCGGCGCCCAATCCAATACGAGATCGAATCGCCGAGCACCGCACCGAGGATCGCCCCCACCAGCACCGGCAGGTATGGCAAGGTCCCGCTCGCCATCAGCGCACCGGCGGCGATCAACAGCGAGGTTCCCGGAAACAACAGGCTGACAAAGGCGAAGGATTCGCCAAAGGCGGTGACGAACATGATCGCGAACGCCCACCCGGCATGCGCGGCGATAAAGGCGAGCGTCGGCTGGACCAGATGCTCCATCGTTTAGACATGAGACATTATGCGCGCGCGGGATGCCTGGATAGCATCACGCCCTTAAGCTAGCCTGACCGAGCCGAGGCCACCCCGATCCGGTCGTCGCGGCGAGCCGGACGGGACCGGCCCAGCGTCGGCCGGTTGGCGCAGCACTCTGCGAACAGCCGCAGCGATGGGTCGCCGACATCTCGGAACCTGAGGGAAAACATGGCTCACCCGATCGTTTATGGCCCTCCCGGCAGCACCTATGTGTGGAGCGCACGGCTCGCGCTGGCCGAGAAGGGTGTCACCCACGAACTGGTCGAGCTGTCGTTTGGTGCCCACAAGGAAGAGCCGCATCTATCGCGCCAGCCTTTCGCCAGGGTCCCCGCCTTCGAGCATGACGGGTTCGCGCTCTACGAAACCCAGGCGATCATGCGCTATGTCGACGAGCGCTTTCCGGGCGCCCCGCTGCAGCCCGAGGATGTGCACCAATGGTCGCGGATGAACCAGATCATCGGCATCGTCGATGCCTATGCGTGGCCCAGCATCGCCGCCACGATCCTCTATAACCGCATGCTGGTGCCGCGCCTTGGCGCCACCCCGGACGAAGCAGCGATCGCCGCGGCTCTGCCGCGCGCGCAACTGTGCCTGGCCGAGATCAACCGGCTGATGGAGGATCACGCGTTTCTCGCCGCCGATTTTGTCAGCCTCGCCGATCTGATGGTGATCCCGCTCCTACATTATTTTGCCAATGTGCCGGACGGTCGCGAACCCTTGTCGCGCCACCCGAAGCTGCGCGATTGGATCGGCCGGATGGAGACCCGGCAGAGCTTTCAGGTGACCAAGCCGCCGCTGCCCTAGCTAGGGTGCGGCGAAAGGCTGGCCTTCTCCGGTCCGCCGTGGCACCGGTTATTTCCGGTAGGGGTTGACGAGACCGGCGACAATCGCCGCTAGCACGTCGCGCAGCTGGCGTTCGTCCGCACCCATCAGCACTGCGTCTTCGAGCGCCTCCTGCGCCAGCTCGCGCAATTCTGCGAGGTTTTCGTTCAGCATCTTGATCTTTTCGACACAGGACACCGGTTCGCCCTCGGGTGTCCGCCATACCGGAAACTCGCTCGGTTTGCTCATCGCCCGTGATCTCCCGGCTATTTGAGCTCGTCGCCGGCCCCTGCCGCCGGCGCCGCTGCACCGCCGGCGCCCGGCTTCTTCTGCCCGTTCGGCTGCGAAAAGATCATCTGCCCGATCAGGTTTTCGAGGCTGACCGCAGACTGCGTGTATTTGATCCGGCCCCCTGGCGCGATGTTCTTATCCGAGCCGCCAGGAACCAACGAAACAATCTTATCAGCGAGCAGGCTTGGCGAGCTGATCTCGGCAACGGTGTCGTCGGGCAATCTATACTCGGGATTGATACTCATATTGAGCGTAGCGACGAAGGTCTTAGGGTCGAGGGTTTCGGCGGTCACCGAGCCGACCTTGACCCCGCCGATGCGCACATCGCTGCCGTCGCGAATACCGTCGACGTCCTGGAACTGTGCCGTCACCCGGTAGCCGCCGACCGCCCGCACCTCGCTTGTCGAATAGGCGAAGAACAGAAACAGCGCGGCGATCACGAGGACGACCGCGCCCATGACCGTCTCGATCACATTGCCGCGCATCGCCCCGATCCCTCGCGGCCGCCGCTCGATTGCCGCCGACATCGCTCCCGGCCTATTCGGGGGTCCACGGCTCGTAATCGCCGGTCGTTTGCGCCCGCCGCCCGCCGCGCAGGATCGAGCCCGGCGGACGGTAGGCAAAGGGTGTGCCGGTCATGTTCGGCTGATGCTCCTTTTCCCAGGGATAGCGGGTGCGCATTCCTGGATGCGGCACCTCGTCCACCGTGTGGTGCAGCCATGCATGCCATTCAGACGGCACCTTCGAGCCCTCCGGCTCGCCCATATAGATGACCCAGCGCTTCTCGCGGCTGGCGCGTCCGCCACCGCGCGGCAGATCCCGCCGCCCCTTCTCGCGGTAATAGCGGTTGCCGAGGCTGTCGGTGCCGACATAGTCGCCGCGCAGCAAGGTCAACAGGCGCGTGCCGAGGCTCATCGCTCCATCCATTGGCTCACTACCGGCGGCTGGACCGCGCGGCGGCGCGCTTTATCGCACCAGCGGTGCGGCGGCGTAAAGTTCAAACCGCTTGACCCCACCCGTCGCCTGCATCATCTTGTGTTTCATATCGGGGGAAACGCAAGATATTGGGGGCTCTCATGCAAATCGAGCGACGCTTCACTCAGCCGGGCGAGGACCCGTATGCCGCGGTGCCGTTCCGCAACGCGGCCAGCGAGATTCGCAACCCCGATGGCTCGGTCGTGTTCCAGGCCGAGGATATCGCGGTGCCGGCCGAATGGAGCCAGGTCGCCTGCGACATCCTTGCCCAGAAATATTTCCGCAAGGCCGGGGTGCCGGCCTCTGTGGCAGCGGTGCCCGAAGACGGCGTCCCGGCCTGGCTGTGGCGGCGCACCCCCGATCCGGATGCGGCCGCCGCACTGCCGGAAAGCGAGCGGCTCGGTGCCGAGAGCGATGCTCGTCAGGTGTTCGACCGGATGGCCGGGACCTGGACCTACTGGGGCTGGAAGGGCGGCTATTTTAATACCGAGGAGGACGCGCAGGCGTTCTGCGACGAGATCCGGCTGATGCTGGCGCGGCAGATCGCGGCGCCAAACTCGCCGCAATGGTTCAACACCGGGTTGCACTGGGCCTATGGCATCGACGGGCCGGCGCAGGGACACCATTACGTCGATTATAAGAGCGGCGCGCTGATGACCTCGGCGAGCGCCTACGAGCACCCGCAGCCGCACGCCTGCTTTATCCAGTCGGTCGCCGACGATCTCGTCAACGAGGGCGGGATCATGGACCTCTGGGTGCGCGAGGCGCGCATCTTCAAATACGGCTCGGGCTCGGGCTCGAATTTCTCGAAAGTGCGCGGCGATGGCGAGCGGCTTTCCGGGGGTGGCCGGTCCTCGGGGCTGATGAGCTTTCTGCGCATCGGCGACCGGGCGGCGGGTGCCATCAAATCCGGCGGCACGACACGGCGCGCGGCCAAGATGGTCATCGTCGATGTCGATCATCCGGATGTCGAGGCGTTTATCGACTGGAAGGTGGTCGAGGAGCAGAAGGTCGCTTCCCTCGTCGCCGGCTCGAAACTGATCCGGCGTCATCTCGGCCGGGTCATGGCCGCCTGCCGGGAAGCCGCACGGCAGGGTCTCGAAGCGGCTTGCGACCCGGCGCGCAACCTGGCATTGCAACGCGAGATTCGCGCCGCCCGGCGTGCGCTGGTCCCGGAAAACTGCATCGCGCGGGTGATCCAGTTCGCTCGCCAGGGTTTCACTGCGATCGACTTCCGCACCTATGACACCGACTGGGATTCCGAAGCCTATCTGACCGTCGCCGGGCAGAATGCGAACAATTCGGTGCGGGTCTCGAACGATTTTCTCGAGCGCGTCGCGGCCGGCGGGAGCTGGGAGCTGATCCGCCGCACCGACGGCAAGGTGGCGAAGACCTTGCCGGCTAAGGCGCTCTGGGACCGCATCGGGCAGGCCGCCTGGGCCTCGGCCGATCCCGGACTGCAGTTCGACACGACGATCAACGACTGGCACACCTGTCCCGCGAGCGGCCGGATCAACGCGTCGAACCCGTGCTCCGAATACAATTTTCTCGACGATACCGCCTGCAACCTCGCCTCGCTGAACCTGATGGCCTTCCGCCGGGACGCCGGCAAGTTTGACAGCGAAGCCTTTGCACATGCGGTGCGGCTGTGGACGATCGTCCTCGAAATCTCGGTTATGATGGCGCAGTTCCCGTCTGCCGAGATCGCGCGCCGTTCCTATGCCTATCGCACCTTGGGGCTCGGCTACGCCAATCTCGGCGGGCTCCTGATGGCGATGGGCATCGCCTATGACAGCGCCGCGGGCCGGGCCTTTGCCGCGGCGGTCACCGCGTTGCTGACCGGGGCGAGCTATGCCGCCTCGGCCGAGATGGCCGGCGATCCCGGATTGGTCCCGCAGGGGCCCTTCCCGGGCTATGCGCCCAATCGCGACGCGATGCTGCGCGTTATTCGCAACCACCGCCGCGCCGCGCATGGCCATAGTGCCGGATATGAAGAGCTGGCGATTGCGCCGGTGCCGCTCGACGCCGCGAACTGCCCCGACCCGCTTCTGGTTGCCGCCGCCCGCAGCACCTGGGACAGCGCGCTCAAACTCGGCGAACAGCACGGCTTCCGCAATGCCCAGGCGACGGTCATCGCGCCCACCGGGACGATCGGGCTCGTCATGGATTGCGATACGACCGGCATCGAGCCCGATTTCGCGCTCGTCAAATTCAAAAAGCTCGCCGGCGGCGGCTATTTCAAGATCATCAACCGCGCAGTGCCGCAGGCGCTCGCCGCCCTCGGCTATGATACCGCCGAGAGCGCCGCAATCGAGCGCTATGCGCTGGGCCATGGCAGTCTCGCCGGCGCGCCCGCGATCGATCACCACAGCCTGCGCGCCAAGGGATTTGACGACCGAGCGCTCGCCGCCGCCGAAGCCGCGCTCGCCACCGCCTTCGACATCAAGTTCGCCTTTAACAAATGGACCCTCGGTGAGGAGTTCTGCACCCAACGCCTCGGTCTTGCGCCGGCGGCGCTCGACGCACCGGGCTTCGATTTGTTGGCCGCGATCGGTTTCAGCCGGGCCGAGATCGACGCCGCCAATACCTGGTGCTGCGGGGCGATGACGCTCGAAGGGGCGCCGCATCTGCAGCCCGAGCACCTGCCGGTGTTCGACTGCGCCTCCCCGTGCGGCCGCATTGGCACGCGCGCGCTCTCGGCCGAGAGCCACATCCGCATGATGGCGGCGGCCCAGCCCTTTATCTCGGGCGCTATCTCGAAGACGATCAACATGCCGAACGCGGCGACGATCGAGGACTGCAAGGAGGCCTATTGGCTCTCCTGGCGGCTGGGGCTCAAGGCGACCGCACTCTATCGCGACGGCTCGAAACTGTCGCAGCCCTTGGCGGCGAGCCTCTTTGGCGATGACGAGGAGGCAGAGGATCGCGCCGCCGAACTCTATGAGCGCTCGCCGGCCGAGCGCGCCCCGATCGTCGCCGAGCGCATTGTCGAACGCGTGGTCGAGCGTGTCGTCGAAAAAATCGTGCAGCGCGGCGAGCGCCGCCGCCTGCCCAACCGGCGCAAGGGCTACACGCAAAAGGCCACGGTCGGCGGCCACAAGGTCTATCTGAGAACCGGCGAGCACGAGGATGGCCGGCTCGCCGAAGTCTTTATCGATATGCACAAGGAAGGCTCAGCGTTCCGCTCGCTGATGCACAATTTCGCGATCGCGATCTCGATGGGGCTGCAATACGGCGTGCCGCTCGAAGAGTTTGTCGAGAGCTTTACGTTCAGCCGGTTCGAGCCGTCCGGCATTGTCGAGGGCAACGATGCGATCAAGATGGCGACCAGCATCCTCGACTACATCTTTCGCGAATTGGCGATCTCCTATCTCGGCCGCGGTGACCTCGCCCATGCCGAGCCCGGCGATTTGTTGCCCGACACGGTCGGGCGCGGCGAATCCCAGTCGAGCCTGCGCGGCGGCGGCGACGGCCGCCCGCAGCCCACCCCTGCCCCTGCGCTAGATCCCGACATCGAGCCGCGGGTTGCCGCAATGATGCAGCGCGACGTGTCGAACGGCTTTGTCCGCAACAAGCTGACCGTCCTGCATGGTGGCGCCAGCCGCAACGCCTCGGTCGCCCTCGCCGATTCCGACTCCGCAGAGGCGACCGAGAACGCCCCGCTGGCGCTGCGCCTGGAACGCGTCCGCGCCGCCCGCATCCGCGGCTACGAAGGCGACAGCTGCACCGAATGCGGCAACTTCACCCTCATTCGCAACGGCACCTGCCTCAAATGCGACACCTGCGGCGCGACCTCAGGATGTTCTTAAATAGGGCGGCCGGACGGTGCGGCTCTGCGGTCATCTCCGTGGAGACCAAGGACGTCGAAGACCTCCCTAAGCTGGGCTTGGTTAGTTGAACGGTTCCGCCTCAACGGTATCCCACCTTCCTGGATCAATAGCTGATTCCCCTCTCTGGCTCCGTTCATATCATCATACAGAGCCACAAAAAGCGGCTTATTCATGCTAAGCGTGGAGTATCCAGCGTTTAGAGTACCACCTCTTTCCCTCGCTTCCAGAACGATGACCACCTCACTAAGCGCAACGATAACCTTATTTCGTTCCATTGCACGATCCGCCCTCCATATAGCCCTTCTTGGGAATTGGCTTAGCACGAGCACACGTTCCCAATCCCACGCTTCCACAATATTTTTCTTTATACGAAAATAGTCGATACCTTCAGGAAGAACCACGATTGTCTTTCCGCCACCCTTCAACGCAGCATTGTGAGATGCCATGTCAACGCCTGGGGCATACCCGGAAACAACCGTCACACCAGCAGCGCTCAGTTGTGAGGCGCAGTCGGCAGCTATCTGAAGTCCGTACTCGCTTGCATTTCGAGAGCCGCAGAATCCAACAGCTTTTGCATTAACAAGATCGATATTACCTAGATACCAAATTTCAGGGGAGACCAGTGCACCGAATACCGGGCGCAGGGACGGTGGATAAACCACGTCGTCGGAGGTTATGCGCCTCGGATCAGTCTTCATTGATTGTCCGTGTTGCGCCATGTTTTGACGCAGAACAGCCCATTGACCTCAACCGCCCCTGCTCGATAGAGCTCAGATGCTAAGAAATTTGCGGTAATTCCGGATTGGTATTTGTCATCGATCAAGATGATCTTCTTGCCATCAACTCTGTTATCCACCGACAACCGCGCCGCTTCCAGCGCCGCCCACTTCTCGTCCACTGGAAGCGCCTTGATACTCTCCTTTTCAGCATTGAATTTCACCCAGGCCGCGAGATGTAACTTTCGGGATCTCTTGGCAACCAGCGCGGACAATTCTGTGGGCAGATCCCAACCCTTACTTGGCGACGGCGGAAACGCAGCAAACTGCATCACAGTCAGAATAAAAAGTAACGGTCGAAATTGCCCGAACACATGCGATCGCTAACCTATCGATCGCGGTCGCATCTCGTTTGGTCTTGGCGTTATGCTCGGCCAACCCTAATTCCGTATACGTGCGGTCGCTCGCAAAATTGTAATCGAGGGCAATGGAGAGGTCCAGCTTGTCCCGCAAAAAAATGAATTCTTTATGCCTATCTTGCCATTCGATGGCACGTCGAATCTCTGCTTCGTCCGTTAAGTAACCGTATGGCCCATACGGCCCAAGGGACAGCATAATACCGGTGTCATGCCTGAATAGTAGGCCGAGGCTCTGCAACTGCAGGCTTACCATATATCGTCCATCTGGTCTTGGACACACAACGGGATGATCTAAAAATCTCCGGAGGGTCGGTTTGAGGATGCTAACTTGTTCAACGTCTTCCTTGGTAATTTTCTTACGTAGCGGGCGCACGAGATTCTCCGATGCAATGAAGGATACCAGTGGACGTCGGGTCAACCCAAGATCTGGTTGTCCGCTGACATATCCCCGATATTCTCCTAACTCCCTGTGAACGAAATTTAAAAGTGTGGATAACTCCCGCGGAAATCCTCCAGCGAGCGCGGTGGCTAATATTATATGAAGAACATACCGGGAATCAAGAAGTGCCTATGGCGTGCGCCGGGGGGCTACGCCCACCATGGTAGTCGTCTGCCATGCGATGGGCTTGGGATTTCGGCATGGTCGGGCGACCGGCCGAACACTTTCATCGTTCGCCGAAGCTGCGTCCCCTATCCGTCGGTTGCCGGTACGGCTGGCTACGTAAAGCCCGCGCCGCGGGCCGGGCGGATTAATGCGCGTCCAATTGGGTTTCGCGGACCATTCGCTCGTGTCCGTCGACGGTGTTCTTGACGCGGTACTGTGGCGTGCCGGCCTCGAGCGGAAGCAGGCGGACGATCGTGTAGCGGCCTCGGCTGGCCCGATCGACGCCCGGATCCGGCATGAATTGGACAGCCTGGCCGACGCGGAATTTGTGCTCTGACATCGCGACCTTCCAAAAGCGCGGCACGGGCGCCGCCACCGGCGCCGCCCGCACCCGGTTACGTTACGCGGCTTGGAGATCGACCGCCGAGGTCTTGCCCTGCTGGCCCCGTTCCAGCTGATAGCTGATCCGCTGGCCTTCGGTGAGATGGCCCAGACCCGAACGCTCGACGGCTGAGATATGGACAAACACGTCCTTTGAGCCGTCTTCGGGCTGGATGAATCCATAGCCCTTTTGTGTATTAAACCATTTCACGGTGCCGATCGTCATCGAGCTTCCTTAAGAAAAATCCTGAATCGGCGCCCTCGCCGAGCCAGATCACATTTCAATTTCGGGAGGCGCTGTTCGGCTTGCTCGAGGGCACACCGCATAGAACCGTGCCCAGATCGAAACACGACTTCCCTCATATGTGAGTTTGAGTGTCAATGGTCAAATGATTCTTTTCTGTTGCGCAGCCGGATCGCCCGCGCTGTCGGGCTGTGAGCGCTGCGCGACACCGGTCATCGCTGGCCAGGCTGGCTCTGCTGGTCGTGGTATTGCCCAACAGCAGCCGCCCCTCCTGCGCGATCACTGCTGCCGGTGCTCCCATCCTGCTCGACGGGAGCGCCGCCCGAGAACGACGGTGGTCTTGGCACCCCACCCTCACGCAAACGGACGGCTCGGCGACCGATGCCGATGCCCGGCGGCCTTCGACCGCCCTCGGCCGGGCGCTCGGATCAGCTCCGCTCACGCCTCGCCGTAATGGACACGGCGGAACTGGCGGGTCGGGATCAGATCGTCGATATGCACGTCCCACAGCGTGGCGCCGGGTTGCTGCTGGTGCTCGCTGAAGAGCTGCGCAAAGCGGCCGAGCTCGGTTACCCGGGCACCGTTGAGGCCAAAGCCGCGGGCGGTGGCGGCGAGATCGCCGCGGCCGTGCACGGCATGGCTCGGGTCGCCGCCATGGGCGCGGAACTTGTGCGATTCGGCGCCATAGCCGCCATCGTTCAGGATCGCGATCAGCAATTTAAGACCGTGGCGGCGCACCGTCTCCAATTCCTGGATGTGCTGATAGAGGCTGCCGTCGCCGTCGATCAGCAGGATCTTGTCGCTGCCGCGCGCGACCGCAACGCCGATCGCCGCCGACAGCCCCGAGCCGATCGCGCCAAAATCGAGCGGCGTGTGGTACTTGCCGGCCGGCCGGCCCTTCAGCTGGGTCATGCCAAAGCCGAAGCAGTGCCCGCCGGCGACGATGATGTCCCAATCCTTGGGGATTGTCGCGTCGAGCTCGCGCACCACCGGGCGCGGATCGAGCGTGCCCGGCGTCGGCTGGTATTCCTTCGCATCGGGCACATCGGCCGCGATCCGGTCGGCGACGGTGTTGCTGCGCCAGCCCGGCCGGCGGATGCCGCGCTCGACGAGCTGGCGGGTGATCGCCTCGGCGGTGGCGCGGGCGTCGGCGCGGATGTGCAGGTCGGCGGTCTTCAGCCCCTGCCATAGCCCCTTCGGGTTTACGTCGATCTGCACGACCTTGGCGTTCGGATAGAGATAGCCGCCCTCGGTCGTGTAATGGCCGAGCCCGGCGCCGGCAGCGATCACGAGGTCGCTCTCGGCAAAAAACTCGCGGGCGAGATCGCTCGAAAAGGTGCCGGCGATGTCGAGCGCAAACGGGTTGCCGTCGAACAGCCCCTTGCCGAGCAGCGTCGTCGCCAGCAACGCGCCGCTGTGCTCGGCCAAGGCTTCGAGCGCCGCCTTGGCGCCCGACCAGACGGCACCCCGGCCGCCGATCACGACCGGCCGCTCGGCCTCGGCGATCATCCCGGCGACCTCCTCGACCAGCGCCGGGTCGGGCATTGCCACCTGCCGGCGCGGCACCAGCCCGGTCGAGGGCGCGTAATCGGGCAGAAACGGAAACGCCTCCTGCTGCAGGTCGAGCGGCACACTCAATACCACCGGGCGGCGCTCGGCGCGGGCGACGTAAAACGCTTCGCGGACATCGTCGAGCGCCCGGTCGATCGTGCGGATCGGCACGAAATGGGCCCCGCTGGCGAGCGCCAGCGGCGCCTGATCGATCTCCTGCATGTACCAGGAGGCACCCACCGGGGCATCGCCGGCAAACACGACGACGGGCGCATTGCCGCGCGCCGCCATGACGAGTGCCGTCATGATCTGGGTGTAGCCGGGGCCGCAGGTGACCGCGGCGACGCCGACATTGCCCGAGGCGCGGGCATAGGCGTCGGCCATCGCCACCGCGCAATGCTCGTGCCGGGCATGGATCAGGCGCACGCCTTCGTTGTCGGCCATCGCCGCCGACCAGTACATGTTGGCATCGCCCATCAGCGTGAACAGCGTGTTGACCCCCTCGGCGGCAAACGCCCGCGCTAAGACATCGCAAACCTTGTTGTCGCTCATTGGGTATTTCCTTTGGGGTTTTTTCCTTTGGCGAAAAACATCTGTCGCAACCAGCCGAGCAACGCCCGCCACAACAGCGCACCACCGTGCAATTCCGCGGCAGCCGGAACCGGCCGAACATCCGCGCCGGTGCCCTGAGCCTGCCGCAACGAGGACGCCGGATCGGCGGTGCCGGTAATGTCGGGGGCGGGCTCGGAAAGGGCGACCAGCGCCGCCCGCTCGGCGGCGAGGCGGGCGAGATTGCCGGCAAACTCGGCCAAGAGCGCCCGGGCGAGATGGACCCCGCCGGCATTGGCGAAAGTTTCAAGCGGGCCCGTGACCGTGAAATTGCCGTTGCAAGCAAGCGTCGTCGCCGCGGTCCCGCTCGTTTCGTTCGCCGTTACCACCCCCGACGCCACGGCCCGCGAGGCGCCGCGCCCATCGATGCCGCGACCTTCGATTTTGCAGCACCGGGCGTCATCGTCATAAGCGAGCTTTGCTTCGCCGCGAAAGATCGCGACGGTCGGCCCGAACTTGACCCTGACCGTGCCCTGATAGGCGCCGTCCTCGCCGGCAGCGGTGAGCGTCGCGCCCGGAATGCACGACGCGACCAGCGCCGGGTCGCGCAGCAATGGCCACACGGTCGCGGGCGGCGCTGCGATCGTGACCACTTCCTTCAGCGAGATCATGCCGGCAGGCTAATCGAGATCGGCGGGGCTTGTCGATCGTCGCGCTCGGGGGGGATCTGGTGCTTGACCGAGATTGCGCCGTGTAACACACTCGCCCCCACACTCATGGAGCATTATCCCCAATGATCTTCTATCCAGAAGAAAGGATCGCCATATTCATCGATGGCGCGAACCTATACTCGGCAGCTAGAGGCCTCGCCTTCGATATCGATTACAAGCGTCTCCTCGATCTGTTCAGCACCAAGGGGCGGCTGATCCGCGCATTCTATTATACCGCGCTGATAGAAGACCAGGAATATTCACCAATACGGCCGCTCGTCGATTGGCTCGACTATAACGGCTACGCGATGGTCACCAAGCCGACCCGGGAGTTCACCGACGCGATGGGCCGGCGGCGGATCAAGGGCAACATGGATATCGAGCTGGCGATCGACATGCTCGAAATGGCGCAATATATCGATCACGCGATCCTGTTTTCCGGCGACGGCGATTTCCGCCGCCTGGTCGAGGCGGTGCAGCGCCGCGGGGTGCGCGTGTCGGTGGTCTCGACCATCCGCTCCTCGCCGCCGATGGTGTCGGACGATCTGCGCCGCCAAGCCGACAATTTCATCGAGCTGCAGGAGCTCGCG
Source organism: Allostellaceae bacterium (assembly GCA_050729795.1). Classification (GTDB taxonomy): domain Bacteria; phylum Pseudomonadota; class Alphaproteobacteria; order ATCC43930; family CGMCC-115725; genus AP-15. The sequence goes on from JBOHME010000003.1 coordinate 36,110, forward strand.
CCAAACATCATGCGCAATCATCCGGCCCGCGACGACATACAGCGGGGACGGCCGGGCGAGCCCGTGGACGAGGCGTGAGGTCTCCATCGGCACCGGACGATCTTATCCTGCCGGCTCGCGACTGCCCGCTCTGCCCGCGGCTCGCGGCCTTCCGCACGGCGCAGCAAAGCGCACACCCGGATTGGTTCAACGCGCCGGTGCCGCCATTTGGCGACCACCGTGCCGAATTGCTGATCGTCGGCCTGGCGCCGGGGCTGCGCGGCGCCAACCGGACCGGCCGACCGTTCACCGGCGACCATGCCGGCGGGCTCCTTTATGCGACGTTGAAGAAGTTCGCCCTCGCCGACGGCGATTACGATGCGCGCGCCGATGACGGTCTCACCCTGGTCCGGGCGCGCATCACCAATGCGGTGCGCTGCGTGCCGCCACAAAACCGGCCGGGGTCGGGCGAGATCGCCGCTTGCCGCGGGTTTCTCTCGGCCGAGATCGCAGCGCTGCCCGACCTGCGGGCGATGCTGGCCCTCGGCTCGATCGCCCACAACGCGGTGCTGGCGGCACAAGGCCTGCGCCGCGGGCGATATCCGTTTGGCCACGGTGCGCTCCATCTCCTGCCCGACGGCAAGCTTTTGGCCGACAGCTATCATTGCTCGCGGCTCAACACCAACACAGGCCGGCTGACCGCGGCGATGTTTGAGGCGGTGTTCGCAGCATTGCTCGACCGTCTCGCTCACTGAGCTTGACCGGCGGGAGCCGCCGACGCGCGCAACCGGCGCAGCGACCCGCTCCCAGCGATGCGCTCCCAGCGATGCGCTCCCAGCGATGCGCTCCGTGCATGCCTCAGCGGCAAACATGCCGGCATTTTGCGATTGATTCGCAAGGCTAGCCCGGCGATGGTGCGAAGGGTTCGCATTTGCATGTCGTCGGAGGGGTTGTCGATGCGCCGAATCGCCTGGGTCGCGGCATTTCTGGTCTTTATCGCGGGGCCTGCTCTCGCCGATCCACCGAGCTTCACCATCACTCTCAAAAGCGGCCAGTTTGTGCCGGGACAGCTGCAAATCCCGGCCAAGACCAAAGTCAAGCTCGTCGTGCACAACGAAAACTCGACACCCTCCGAATTCGAAAGCCACCAATTTCATCGCGAAAAAGTCGTGCCGGCCGGCCAGCAAGTCGTCGTCTTTGTGGGACCGCTCGATCCGGGCACGTATGAGTTCTTTGATGATTTTCATCCGCAGACCCGCGGCCATCTGATCGTCAAGTAGCGGGTGCGGATATGTTCGCGACGGCAATCATCGTCTTTCGCGAAGTCCTCGAAGCGGCGCTCGTCGTCGGCATCGTGCTGGCTGCGGCCCGCGGCGTGTCCGGACGGGGTCTCTGGGTGACCGCCGGAATCGCCGGAGGGGTTCTCGGTGCCGGGCTCGTCGCGGGCTGCGCCGGAGCGATCGCCGCGGCGGTCAACGGCGTCGGCCAGGAATTGTTCAACGCGGCAATCCTGTTCACCGCGGTCACGATGCTGGGCTGGCACAATGTGTGGATGAACCGGCACGGGCGGGAATTGGCTTCTGCCGCGAGCGCGCTCGGCCAGGCGGTGGTAGGCGGCAGCCGGCCGCTCTACGCGCTGGCGCTCGTCGTCGGCATCGCGGTGCTGCGCGAAGGCTCGGAGATCGTGCTGTTTTTGTATGGCATCGCGATCGCCTCGGGTGCCAGCGGGCTCGCCATGCTGGCGGGCGGGATTGTCGGGCTGATCGCCGGTGTCGCGGTCGGTGCGGTGATCTATCTGGGCCTGCTGGCGGTGCCGCTGCGCCGGCTGTTCACGGTGACGAGTTGGCTGATCCTGCTCTTGGCGGCCGGCATGGCCTCACAGGGCGCGGCCTTTCTGATGCAGGCGAATCTGTTGCCGGCGCTCGGCAACGATGTGTGGAACACCTCCTGGCTATTGACCGAAAACAGCATGCTCGGGCTGCTGCTGCACGTGCTGATCGGCTATTCGGCGGAGCCTGCCGGCATCCAGGTGGTGTTTTATCTCGCCACCATCCTGGTGATCGGCATCTTGATGCGATTGCTCGGACGCGCGCCGGCCGCCAAATCCGGTCGATCGGCGGCCCCGGCCTCGATCTGACCCCGTCGGTTTCGCGGGAGCCGCGCTGCGCCGGCTGACACTGATCGACTTGGCGTCAGGCGGGGCGTTCGCTGCCACGACCAGAGGCTGCTCACACATCCGGCAGGGTGAAGACGGCACAGGGTGCGGCGATGCCGCGCAGCATGTGCTCGCCGAGCGGCACCAGCGGTATGGTGATCGCGGCCGCGACCGCGCCCGAGATCAGCACCGACCGGCCCAGCGGCCGGCACAGCCCTTCCAGCCGGCTGACCAGATTGACCGCAGGACCGATCGCGGTGAAGTCCAGCCGGTCGGCGGCACCAATATTGCCCCACAGCATCTTCCCGAGATGCAGCGCCGCCCCGAAGGGTAAGGGCGGCAGGCCCTGCGCGCGCCGTACCGCATCGAGATGGGCCATGCCGGCGCGGGCCGCGGCCACTGCGCGCAGCGCCGCCGTGCAAGCCTCGGCCGGAGTAGCGGTGACCGGAAAAATCGCCAGCACACCGTCGCCAATGAATTTCAACACCTCGCCGTCGAAGGCGTGCACTGCACCGGCGACGCGGTCGAACCAGGCGTCGAGGGCGGCGATCATTGCCGCGGGCTCGGTCGCCTCGGAGAGGGCGGTAAAGTCGCGCAGGTCAGCCGAGAGCAGGGCCGCGCGGATCGTCTCCCCGGTGCCGCGCCGCAGCGCACCGGCCTGCACCCGGGCGGCGCTGCGGCGGCCGAGATAGGCTTCGAGCAGGGCTGCGAGCGCGGCCCGCGCGGCGAGTGCCGCCAACGGTGCGCAAGCAAAGCGCGCGACCTCGCGCAACAGGTGGGCCTCGGCGGTGCCGAACGACCGGGTCCCGGCCCAGCCCAGCACGACATTGTCCGCGTCCGGACTGTCCGGTCTTGGGCGGGCCGTGTCCTGCTGCACCGGGCCGAGCGCGGCCAGCCATCGATACCCGGGTCGGTCGGACGGATCCCCGGCGAAGCTCAGCGCCTCGATCACCGCCCGGGTTTGCGCCCGCCACAGCCAGGTCCGGCGGGCGATGATCGGATGCGGCACCGCGAGGCTGAGCGCACCGCCGGCGAGCGGCAGGCCATCGGCCAGCAGCCGCCCGCCGAGTTCAGCGAGGAACCGGTCGGGACCTGACACGCGGCCGGCTTCGTCCACAAGCCACGCGAAGAGCGCCGGCAAATCCATGGCTACGATAATGCCGCCACGGCCGCTCTCCTGTCACCCGGGCCGCGGCGATGACGCCGCCCGCCCCGCCGGTCTATCCTGCGGGCTCAGACCGCGGACCCCGGCGCCAGTCCGACCGCCGCCGCAAGGGGCGGATTATCGCAATCATGGGAGAGACCGATGCAACAGGCTCTTGTCGTCCGCCGCGAGACGCACATCCCGGCCCCGCCCGCCGCCGTTTTCGCCTTGCTGACCGACCCGGAGAAGATCCTCGGCTGGATGGGAACCGAGGCGCAGGTCGAGCCGCATCCGGGCGGGCTCTATCTGGTCAATGTCACCGGCGCGCGCTGCGCCCGCGGCTCGTTTCGCGAGGTGGTTCCGGTGCACCGCCTCGCCTACAGCTTTGGCTGGGAGGGCAGCGAGGCCGTGCCGCCGGGCTCGAGCCTGGTCGAGATCGACCTGGTCGAAGAGCCTCCGGACGGAACCTTGCTGCGCCTGACCCATACCGGCCTGCCCAGCATCGAGCAGTGCAACGGCCATGCCGAGGGCTGGGGCCATTATCTCGGCCGGCTGGCCGAATTTGCCGCCGGGCGCGACCCGGGCCCCGACCCCTGGCACGGCCGCACCGTCGTGGCGTGATCGCTTTCAGCTTTCGATGGCGCCGCAGGTGCGCCGCCCCCGGGTTGTGGCGAACAGGCACGCAGGGAAGAGCGCAGAGTGGTCGTCGTGAAGGCGGGCGGTGCGATGACCAGCCAGGCGCGATTTCCGCCAGACAGCTCTAGCCGGGCGCGGCCCCCTGGATGTTGACGAGAAGCCCGTAGAGCGATTGCGAGGCGGCCATGAACAGGTAGTTGCGCTTCGGCCCGCCAAAGGCGAGGTTGGCGCAGATTTCCGGCAGGCGGATGCGGCCGATCAGCTTGCCTTCCTTGTTCCACACGGTCACCCCGCAATAACCCAAGGGCGCGTTCGAGCCGACCCACAGATTGCCGGCGCGGTCGGCGCGCATGCCGTCAGGGCCGCAATGCACGCCGTCCACCATGCAGTCGGCGAAGCGGCGCATATTGGCGAGCTTTTGGCCCTTGACATCAAAAGCGTAGATGACTCCTTTGCCGCCGGTCGTCTGGCCCGGCCCCGGCCCGGTGCTGATCAGATAAAGCGTCTTGTAGTCGGGCGAGAAGCAGATGCCGTTCGGGTCGGGAACCTGGTCGGCGCCGACCACCACGTCGAGTTTTCCGCTCGGGTCCCAGCGGTAGGTGTTGGTCGGCAATTCGCCTTTGAGCCCGCCGATCAGCCCGACACCGTGATCGCCGAGATTGGGGTTGTAGACCCCGTCCGGGTTCGCCCGACCGCCAGCTACATCGGGGTGGCCCTCGGTCAGCTGCGCGCCATAGGGCGGGTCGGTGAACCAGATGCTGCCATCCGGGTGCGGTATCAAATCATTCGGCGAATTCAGCGGCTTGCCCTGATAGGAATCGGCAATGACAGTCATCGAGCCGTCGGGCTCCCAGCGCACGACCCGGCGGAAGAAATCCTGGGTCGACAGCTGGCGGCCCTGGAAATCGAACGAGTTCCCGTTGCTGTTGAAGGATGGCCGGCGATAGACGCTGACGCGGCGGGTTTCCCAGGTGTAGCGGTGCTGCGTGTCGCCCTTGACGTCGCTGAAGACGAGATAGTTGCCCTCGCCGGACCAGGCCGGACCTTCGGCCCAGGCGGCCCCGGTCCAAAGGCGATGCAGCCCGGCGAGCCCAACGACGTACTGGTGGAAGGACGGATCGACGATCACGATGTCGGGATCGGGATAGATGTCGGGCGGGGCGAGCCGGCCCCATTGCCGCGGCGGCTGGCTGATCACGGTCGGTGGATGGCCGAGTTCGGCCTTTGTCTGGCCATGCGCCAATGTGGGGACCAGTGCGGCTGCGCCGGCGAGCAGGCCGCGCCGGGTCAGCCGGCCGCCATCGAACGATCCCATCATCCCCGTTCCTCCCCCGAATGTTGGATCGATGCCGCCGCAAGAATGTGGCACCGCGATTTCCGCAAATCTCAGGCGTTGCGCTCGCGCAGAATGCGGGCGCGGCTCCTCTGCCAGTCGCGCGCCTTATCGGCTTCGCGCTTGTCGGCCTTGCGCTTGCCGCGGGCGAGGCCGAGCGCGATCTTGGCCCGGCCCCGCTCGTTGAAATAAATCGACAACGGCACCACCGTCACCCCCTCGCGGCGGATCGCGCCCAGGAGCCGGTTCATTTCCTTGCGGTGCAGCAAGAGCTTTCGCGGCCGCCGCGGCTCATGATTGAAATGGGCCGACGCCGCATATTCCGGAATGTTCGCGTTGACCAGAAACAACTCGCCGCCGCTCTCGTCGGCATAGGCCTCGGTGATGCTCGCCTGCCCCTTGCGCAGCACCTTGACCTCGGTGCCGTGCAGCACAAGCCCGGCTTCGAGCGTGTCCTCGATCAGATAGTCGTGCCGCGCGCGCCGGTTCTGCGCAACGTAATGGTCGGTGGCCCGCATCGCGTGGCCGGGCTCAGTTCAACAGGCCGGCGCCGCGCATCGCCCGCGCCACCCGTTCCTGCGTCTCGGACGTGGTCTGCCACAGCGGCAGCCGCACCGTCGGCTCGCATTTGCCGAGCAGCGAGGCGGCATATTTGACCGGAGCGGGGCTGGTTTCGGCGAACAGCGCGTCGTGCAGCGGGACGAGCCGCTCGTTGATGCGCCGCACCGCCGCGACATCACCCTTCTGCCACGCCTCGTGCATCTCGGCGAGCAGTCGCGGCGCCACATTGGCGGTAACCGAAATGCAGCCGTCGCCGCCCTGCGCCAGATAGGCGACCGCGGTCGCGTCCTCGCCGGACAGCATCGAGAATTCGCCATCGATGTCGATCCGCAGGCGCAGCGGCCGGGCGAGATCGTTGGTCGCGTCCTTGACCCCGACGATGTTCGGCAATTTGGCGAGCCGGGCCATCGTCGCGTTCGACATGTCCACCGACGAGCGGCCGGGAATGTTGTAGATCACGATCGGCAGATCGACCGCATCGTGCACCGCCTTGAAATGCTGGTAGAGCCCCTCCTGGGTCGGCTTGTTGTAATAGGGGCAGACGACGAGTGCCGCATCGGCGCCGGCTTCCTTGGCCGCTCGTGTCAGCGCGATCGTATGATCGGTCGAATTGGTGCCGGTGCCGGCGATGACCGGAACCCTGCGGTCGGCCGCCTCGGCGCACAGGCTCACGACCCGGCGATGCTCATCGTCATGGAGCGATGGCGACTCGCCGGTGGTGCCGCACGGCACGAGACCATGTGTGCCTTGCGCGATCTGCCACGCCACCAGCTCCTGAAACGCACCCTCATCGACGCCCCCGTTACGGAAGGGCGTGATCAGCGCGACGAGCGATCCCTTGAACATCGACTCCTCCCCGGATAGGCGTTCAATAAGGAACGACGATAATCCGCGCCGCTCCAGCCTTCAACAGCGCCGCCAACAACGCCGCACCCCTCGGACCGGGACGGATGAGGCGGCGGGCTTGCCGCGCTCGGCAAAACTCCGTAATGGTCCCTGCCTCACCTTTGACGCGGCAAGGAAGGGGGGCCAACCTTGCTCTGGCTGAGCCGCCTGGTGCTGGCGCTGGTCATGGTCGGTTTGGCGACCGGCCGGGCGCGTGCCCAAGGACTTGTGGGTTCGGGGCCGGCCGACCCCGGTCTCGCGGCGGCGCGTGCCGTGTTCGCCGCAGCGCGGGCTGGCGATTGGAGCCGGGCCTATGCGGGGGTGGCGGCGATCAAGGATCCGCTGCTGCTGAAGATGCTGCACTGGGAGGATTACGCCAGCCCCGGCGCCCCCGGCAGCTTTGCCGAGATCGCGGACTTCATCACAAAGAACCCGGACTGGCCGCATCAGGCGGCGTTGCGCAAGCACGCCGAAGAAGCACTGGCTGGCGAGAGCGATGCCGTCGCCGCCGCGTGGCTCGAGCGCTATCCGCCGCTCAGCGCCGCCGGGCTGGTCCGCGCCGCCGAGATAAAGCTCGACGCGGGTAATGTCGCCACCGGCACCGCGGCACTGCGCGCGGCGTGGATTGGATGCGATTTCAACGCGCTCGACGAGAAGGCTTTTCTCGCCAAGCACGGCGACATGATCCGCCCGGCGGATGACGAAGCCAGGCTCGATCGTCTCCTGTGGGTGGGCAGGGTCGAGGAGGCACGGCGGATGCTCGCCCGGGTTCCGCCCGACCGGCGTGAGCTGGCCGAGGCGCGCTTGGCGCTGGCGGTAGAGGCCCCGGCAGCGCCGCTGCTGGTCGCCGAGGTTCCAGTCGCGCTGCGCACCAATCCCGGCTTACGCTACGAAGAGCTGCGTTGGCAGCGTGAAAAGGGCACGACCGACGCTGCGGTCGCGATCCTCGAAGCCGATCCCGGCGACCCGGCGCACCCCGCCGCATGGTGGCACGAGCGCCAGATCATCGCGCGCCGGCTGCTCGCCGCCGGCCATCCCGACCGCGCCTATCGCATTGCCGAGCATCATGGCGTGCTCGCTGGCGACGACGGCTCGAGCGCCGATTTTCTGCTCGGCTACATCGCGCTCCGCTATATGAAAAATCCGGCGCTGGCGTTTGATTACTTCTCCCAAATCCTCGCCCGTGCCGACACGCCCTATGCAAAGGCGCGCGCCGGCTATTGGGGCGGACGGGCGGCAGAAGCCGAGGCGAAATCGGCGCTCGCGAAAAAATGGTATGCCGCCGGGGCCGCGCATATGGCGACCTTCTACGGTCAGCTCGCGGCGCATGAGCTCGGCAACGACGCGCCGCCCCACCCGGTCGCCGAACCGGTTCCCACCGCGGCCGAGCGCACCGCGTTCGACGCTGAGGAGCTGGTGCGCGCCGCCCGGATGTTCTTTGCCCTCGGCGATCGCCGCGACGGCAAGGTGCTCCTGCTGCACCTCGCCGATCACGCGCATACGCCGACCGAGTTCGCGATGCTCGCGGCACTTGCCGAAGAAAACAGGCGCATCGACCTGTCGATCGCTGTCGCCAAGCGGGCGATCGTCGCCGGAACGCCGCTGATGATCCACGGCTACCCGGTGGTTGCGCTGCCGAGCGGCGGCGATGTCGAGCCCGCGCTGATTTTTGCGATCGTGCGTCAGGAGAGCGCCTTCGACACTGCGGCGGTCAGCCCGGCGGGGGCGCTCGGACTGATGCAGCTGATGCCGGCGACCGCGATCTCTATGGCCGACAAGCTGTCACTGCCCTTCTCGATCCCGCGATTGACGCTGGACGCGATGTACAACCTGAGCTTGGGGCGCGGCTATCTGGAGCATCTGATCGACGATTTCGGCGGCTCCTATGCGCTGGCGATCGCCGCCTACAACGCCGGACCGAGCCGGGTGCGGCAGTGGCTCACCGAATATGGCGACCCGCGCGGCGGCGATGTCGATATGGTCGATTGGATCGAGACCATCCCGATCGACGAAACCCGGCGCTATGTCCAGCGAGTGCTCGAAAATCTGCAGGTCTATCGGGGCCAGGAGAGCCGCAACTCGGCCTTCTCGCTGGTCAGCGATCTCGCCCGCTGACCTCCCGGTGCAGCGCCGGCCGGATGTGGGTCTCAGGCCGATGCGGGCCTCAGGCCGATGCGGGCCTCAGGCCGATGCGGGCCTCAGGCCGATGCGGGCCTCAGGGTTGAGCAGTCCGCATCGGAGACCTGCGCAGAACGGCTTAGGCGGGGTCTTGAACCGCGCCTAGAGTTTCCTCGCAGAACCCAACTGACCGGAGGTGTGCGCCATGCAGTACCGGCGAATCTCGGCCGATTGTCATCTCGACATGCTCTGGCTGCCGCCTGAGCTGTTCACCGCGAACGCGTCGAGCAAAATGAAGGACCTGATGCCGTATGTCGCCGAGAATTCGGACGGCGTAAAGCGCTGGACCGACAATAACGGCGCCGAGTACGGCCTTTGCGGCGGCGTCGGCGCCACGGGCTCGCCGTGGGTCAAGGGCAAGCAGCTGCGGGCCGACAAGATGGCCGAGGCGGGCCTCTATGACGACTACTTTAAGAAAGGGTTGCGCCGGCCCGGCGACCCGCATCTCCGCGTCAAGGATATGGACCGCGACGGCGTCGACGCCGAGGTCATCTATGGCATTCTCGCCGCCTGCTCGAAGATGAAGGACCCCGAAGCAGCCGACGAGATGCTGCGCATTTATAACGACTTCATGCACGCCTTTTCCGGCACCTATCCCGACCGCATGATCGGGCTGGCCTGCCTGCCATACAGCAATATTGAAGGCGCCGCGAGGGAAGTCCGCCGGGTCGCCAAGATGGGCATGAAGGGTGTCGAGCTTTCGTGCTCTTGGCATATGACGCCGATGTGGCACCCGACCTGGGACCCACTGTGGGAAGCGGTCAACGAGACGCAACTACCGCTGCACTTCCATACCTTCCCGGCGACCGACCCCGAGCTGCGCAAATCGCTCGAGCCAACGATCGCGCGGCGCATGAGCTATAGCGGGCTGTGCCGGTTCCAGATGACGCTCGCGACGATCTTGACCGACCTGATGGGTGCCGCGGTGTTCGAGCGCTTTCCGAACATCCGCATGGTGTTGGGCGAAAGCGGCATCGGCTGGATTCCCTATGTGCTCGACCGCATGGATTTCGAGTTCAAGGACCAGTACCAGGACCTCAAGCTCAAAAAGCTGCCGAGCGAATATTGGCGCAACCAATGCCGGGCGACGTTCCAATACGACCGCGTCGGCACCAAGCTGATCGAGGAGATGGGCGTCGAGACGCTGATGTGGGGCTCAGACTTCCCGCATCCGGATGGGGTGTGGCCCGAATCGAAAAAATACATCGAGGACCAGTTCAGCCATCTGCCGGGCGAGATCACCTTCAAGATGACCTGCGAGAACGCCGGCAAGTTCTACGGGCTGATCAACTGACCAACAACAAAGCTCTCCCGGCCGATCGGTCGCCGGGCGGAGCATAAGAGACCGAAACGAACCTCGCGAAGGGCGGCTGCGGCCGCCCTTTTTTTCTGCGGCGGACGCGGCCACGATGCCTCTGCATGGAGCAGGAGTTGCCCGCCGCATTGGCCACCCGAGGAGCCCTACCCTTTTCTCTCCCGAGGGGGTGAGAGGGCGCTCGGTCATTTTTCACTTTTTTGCCCTCGCGTGCTTTCGGATGGTCGCTGATGATCCCCGCGCGACGGCGACGATGATCCGCGACGCGCCGGAACCATTTTTGGGTGACACAGCGGCGATGAGCAGCGACAACGAAGAGCCGGGCTTATGGTTGTGGCATGGCGCGGAGCCATCAAAGAGCGAGGAGCCGGCGCAGGGTGCGGCGCCAGCCAAACGCGAGGCGCCATCCGAAATGACACCCGGTGCGTCCCCATCGCGTGTCGAACGGATCGCGGATCGCCTCCGCTCCGCCATGGGGCGTGCCGGGTGGATCGCACCGCCAGGCGCGATGGCGCTCCTTGCGCTTGCTGCGCTGGCGGCGGCTCAGCTGCTGCCAAACGGTGGGCCTCGATCACCGAATACCGCAACCGTTCAATCTCAACGACCCCGATCGACGAGCGTTGGGCGCCGTTCCACTCCCATGCCGCCCATTGCGAAACTGGAACAAGTAGCGATACCGCTGCCCGCATTGCCGGTATTGCCCGCGCCGCACCTCGAACCGGTTCCGCTGGAGCCGCTATCGGCGACCCAGCCGGCCGCCGGCCGCGCCGTGCACAAAACGCTCGAAAGGCGGGTGGCGCACCGCTCGCGGCGTGCCGCGCGAAGAGTGCACGCGTCGCTTGCTCACCGGCCGAAACCCATGCTTTGGGCCGATTGCCGCTATCGGTGCGGCTGGATGGAGCCGATGACATGGCACGGCGGGGGCTACTAGCCTGACCGCGGCTTCCCGACGGCGGCCCCGGCAGACGATGGGGGCAGGCGATGGGGGCGGGAGGCGTTGACTGGCGCGGACTTCCGTCCAAATGCACGGTTCCTGCGCCAAAGAAAAATGGCCCCGGGAAAACCCGAGGCCAAGTTTGAACAGGGAGGCTTCACGTCTGGGAGACGTAAGGGTCCTAAGACCCTCTTCCCGGGAGCAAGTCCCGGGAACCCGTATTGGCGAAACACTCGCCAAAAGCTCGTTGCGATGTGGCATCGCGTGGTTGGAAAATGGTCGCTTCGATGCCGCGTTACCAACAGGAATTGGTTCTGGCTCGTCTGCAAAAACCGCAATCCTCTGCGGTCCGAGAAAGTTCGATTTGCCCGTCGGTCGATTCCATCCGGCTTATCCGAGTCGGGTTTCGGCGACCTTGCGCAGCAAAAAGTCGCGGAACACGCTGATCCGCTTCGACGCCCGCAATTCTTCCGGGTAGACGAAATAAGCCTCGACCGGCGGCCCGGCCAGCTCGGGCAGAACCCGCACCAGCTCCGCTTGCTCGCCCGCGATAAAGTCGGACATCGCGGCGATCCCGAGCCCGCTGATCACCGCGCGCAGCATCGCATAGAAATTGTTGACCGCGAGGATCGGCTGGCGCTCCTGCCCCGGCTTGGCGCCGGCGTCGAGCAGCCAGTTGACATTGGTCACCGGCGGGCGCGCATCCTCGCCGTAGATGATCAGCCGGTGCTTGTCGAGATCCTCGGCGCGCTGCGGCATGCCGTGCTTTTTGATATAGTCGGGTGCGGCATAGACATGGCTCGGCACGCTGAGCAGGTGACGCTGGATCAGATCCGGCTGGCGCGGCGGCGACATGCGAATCGCCACATCGGCCTCGCGCATCGACAGGTCGAGCTCGGTATCGTCGATCACCAGCGCCACCTGAATTTCCGGGTAGAGATCGAGAAACTCGCGGATCCGCGGGGTCAGCCAGGTCGAGCCGAACGCCACCGTCGTCGTGATCTTGAGCGGGCCCTTGGGCCGGTCCTTCGATTCGGAAATCAACCCCTCGGCCATGGACAATTTGGCAAAGACTTCGCGCGCGGTGCGAAACAGCAGCTCGCCCTGCTCGGTCAGGATCAGGCCACGGGCATGGCGATGAAACAGCGGCACGCTCAAGCTCTCCTCGAGCGCGCTGATCTGCCGGCTGACCGCCGACTGGCTCAGGTTCAGCGATTCGCCGGCATGGGTGAAGCTGCCGGCCTCGGCAACCGCATGGAACACCCGCAACTTGTCCCAATCCATCCCGCTTCCCCCGACATCGCCGGCCGCACAGTGGGCGCCGGCCCCGTCACTCGGCCGCGCGCATCGTCGCGGCTTCCTCCTGCGCCGCGAGAAACTTCTCCGCCTCGAGCGCGGCCATGCAACCCAGCCCAGCCGCGGTTACGGCTTGGCGAAAGACCTTATCCTTGACATCGCCCGCTGCAAACACCCCGGCAATGCCGGTCTCGGCCGAGTCGGGCCGGGTAACCACGTACCCGTCGCGATCGAGTGGGAGCTGACCGGCAACGAGCCCGGTAACCGGGGTATGGCCGATCGCGATAAACACACCGTCGCAGGGGTGATCGGACAAGAGGCCCGTGCGCAGGTTGCGCAAACGCACGCCGCTGACCTGCGGCGGCTCCGGCTGGCCGAGGATCTCCTCGACGACGCTATCCCAGACGATGTCGATCTTTGGGCTGCGGAACAGCCGCTGCTGCAGGATCTTTTCGGCGCGCAGCGCGTCACGGCGGTGGATCAGGGTCACCCGTCGCGCATGATTGGTCAGATAGAGCGCCTCCTCGACCGCTGTGTTGCCGCCGCCGACAACGACGACCTCCTTGCCGCGGAAGAAGAACCCGTCGCAGGTGGCGCAGGCCGAGACCCCGAAGCCGCGAAAGGTGTCCTCGCTCGGCAGCCCCAGCCAGCGCGCCTGTGCGCCGGTCGCCAGGATCACCGTGTCACCGAGATAGACATCCCCCGAATCGCCGGTCGCGACAAAGGGGCGCTGGCCCAGATCGAGCGATTCAATGAGATCGACAATGATCCGGGTGCCGACATGCCGGGCCTGCTGCTGCATCTGCTCCATCAGCCACGGACCCTGAACGATATCGGCAAACCCAGGGTAATTCTCGACATCGGTCGTAATCATCAGCTGGCCGCCCGGCTGCAACCCGGTCACCATGAGCGGATCGAGATTGGCGCGCGCGGCATAGATCGCCGCGGTATAGCCAGCCGGACCGGCCCCGATGATCAGAACTTTGCCGTGGTGGCGTTCGGACATGTTGCAAAATTCCAGTCGCTGCGGACGCTTACTATATTATTCGCCCGGTCCGCAACTTTAAGCTGGCGCGGCCCGCTAAAACCCGAACATGTGGTCGAGGCTGAACGCGCCATCGGCACCGACAAGGCCGTGATAGCCAAACAGCCGGCAGGTACGATCGCGGATGATCGCGTAGGCGCCGCCACCGGCGCGGGCGCGCGTCGCCGCGTCGAACAATTGATGGTAGCACCAGAGCCGCGATCCCGAGCACGCGATCGCCATGCGGGTGCGGGCGATCTCGCGACCGCCGCCATCGCACAAGATGATCTCGGTCGCGCTCTTCGGGCGCCAAGGCTGCGAGGCCGGGTAGATCAGGTGGCATAGCGTGTCGTAGCCGCCCGCGCCGAGCCGCAGAAAGAGCCGGGTCGTCAGCCCCGGCGGGCGGCCCTGATAGGATTGCGGCTCGCCGCGATAAGTCAGCATGGTGTTGAAGACATGCGCGCCAAAACTGGTTTCGGCGGCATGCCCGCTCGCCCGATGGTGGTAGCGAAAGATCGCGTGCAGCCAGCCATCGGCCGCACCACCGGCCGACAGGTCGTAGGCGAGCTCGACATGACCATAGCCATCGCCCAACGCCGCCAGCTCCGCCACCTCGTCGAGATCAAGCGCGCATCGATGCCCGCGCGGCAGGCGCCCGAGCGAGCGGCGCCAGACCTCGTTCCCCGCCGAATCGTAAACGAGGGCCATGATCGGCAGCTCCGCCTGGCAAATCGCCATCGGTGTCGGCAGCACGCTGGTGCGCCAAACGGCATAGGGCAGCACCGGCGCCGGCAGCAGATAGCCCTTGCCGAGCGTGCCGCCGAACCCGGGCAGGCCGGGGTCGGGTAAGAGGTCGGCCCGTTCGACATTGACATGAGCGATCCGGCGGCGGCGCTGCGCGATCACCTCGTAGCGCGGGCGCACCATGTGCTTGCCGGCCCTGAGCTCGATCTGCGCCGGCCAGGCGAGACCCGGCAGCACCGCCGCGACATCGATGGCGCGGCTGGCAAACGGGGCGATCGGCTCGAGGATCGGGGCCACCCGGTCGTCGCCCATCGGGTTGAGGCCGATGCCGCCCGCGGGGATCGCGATCGGATGGCTGTTTTGCACCCACAGCACGACCTGCTCGCCAGCGGCGGGTGCCGGCAGCCCGGCATAGCGGTCGGCCGGCCAGGCATTGGCGTCATGGGTTGCCGACAGCGAGCGTTCGCCCTCGCCTCTCGGATCGATGCCGCCGTCGCCGATGATGTCGAGCGCGTATTTGACGATGTCGTGCCCGGCCGCACCGACCACGTGGAGAAACAGCTGGCCGCAGAATTCGGGGAGGCCAAAGCGGGCACGCAGCTTGCGGCTATCGAGGATGATGCTGCCCGCCGCCGGGCCGCAGCTTTCGCACCACTCGGCCAGCACCGCGCCATCGCCGTCGAACAGCGTCAGCCAGCAAGTGACCGGGCCGCCGCCATAGCTCGACCAATAGTTAGCGGTGGCGATTCGCGTGTGCAGCTGATCCGTGTCGCGAAAAAAGGCGAAGTTGGTCGCGAAATTGAGCGGATCGAGATAATGCCGGCGATTGGTCAGGCGCTCGGACGGGATCCGCATTGCGTCGAGGCTGAACCGGCGTGCATCGGGCGGCAGCGCAGCTTCGAGCTGGGCGAACAGGCGTTCGCTGTCAAAGGCGGCGACAAACACGGCGCGCGCCGGCGACCGGCCGAGCGCGGTCACCGGCTCCGCCCGACGGCCCAGAACCTCGCTGCCCAGACGCTCGACCTCTTGCACATAGACCCCGGCGATCTCGATCCCGGCAAGGCCGAACAGCTCGGCGAACGGGGCGGCGGCACCCTCGGGATCGACGATCGCGAGAGGGCCATTTGCCGCGAGATCGGCCAGCAGGGCGCCAGCGGGCCGCGCCGCGCTTGGATGGGTTAACGCCTTGTAGAGGGTGTTGCCCCCGGTAACGTTGTCAAACGTCTCGATCCGCAGCGCCATGGTGGCGAGCCGATACTACACCCCCCTCGGCTGGTGCAAGCGGCCTGCCGGCGCGCCGCTGCCGCGTCTGGCGCCACAGCGCCGAGGCGCGAATCAGCAGCACGGTGCCGCGCCGACAGGGCCAGGGCAGCGTCGGACCGGCACCGCTCGGAGGCGGGTCTGACATCGCCGGTGCCACCCCCCAGCGGGCGAACATCAGCGCCACCTGGCGCGTCGTCAGCACTGCGATCAGTGCTCCGGCCAACACATCGCTCGGATAATGCGCGCCGACGACGACCCGGCTCCCGGCGACGATCGCCGCGGCCAGGAGGTAGAACAGCAGGTGCTGCGGCCAGCGCCACCACAGCGCCGTCACCAATGCGACAAAGGTGGCGGTGTGACCCGACGGAAACGACCAGTGGTCGGGGCGCCAGCCAAGCCAGGTGAAACCATAGAGGCCGGCGCTGAACAGCAGCTTGGGCCGCAGCCGGCCAAACCCGATCTTCATCAGATCGACGATCAGACCCGAGGCGGCGATTGCTGTGAAGATAAAGGCGGGCATCACCGACAGCGCGCGCATTTTCAGGGCGAACCGACGCAGCCGCGGCAGCTCGCCGCCCCAATGCAGCACCGCAAACGCCAGCGCGAACAGCACGAGCCAGCCCCATCCCTCGCCGAGCTCGCTCGCCTCCCCGAACAGCGCATGCAGATCGGGACCGCGGGCATGCACATAAAGAGCGAGCGGGCGATCGACAAACGCGATCGACAACATGACGAGAACAGTCGTGCTGACCACCGCGAGACCGATTCGCATTCCGGGTCGAGGCCAGCTGTGGCATGTCAGCCGCCATCCGGAAGCGGCGAAATCCCCAACCCCTGAATAGAGCCATCGCAGCGGCGGGGCTGCGAGCCCGTCGAGGTCGACGACCCACCAATAAAGCAGCGCCGTCGTGCCATAGACCAGAAGGCCGGCAAAAACGACGTCCGACAGGAAATGGCCCCCTTGGGCGATGCGCACGAGGCCAATGAGCCCGCCGCAGACGAGAGCTGCGCCGATCGCGTGCCGGCGCCGGCGCCCGGGCGGCAGCAGCATCGCAAAGGCAACCAGCGAAAAGCCGAGTGCTGCATGGCCGGAGACAAACGAGCAGTTGGTCGCGCATTCTCTCGCCGGCAGCGGTGCCGGGGTGAAACGATGAATTCCGCCGAATGCCGCGATCTGCACCGGTCTCGCTCGCCCCCAGTGATCCTTGAGGACGGTGTTGGCCAGCAATCCCGGACCGAGTGCGGTCGACAGCGCGACAAAGACGAGCGCCTTGCGGTCGAGCCGCCACAATGGCCGACCGGTCAGAAACAACCAGGCGGCGGCCGCGACGACCAGGATTACGATCCCCCGCGCGATCCACGGAACCGCGTCGAACACGACGAGAATGGGCGGCCAATGGGCCAGCACAAAGCCGCGGCCGCGGACATAAAACAGCCCGCTCGTCCAGAGATCGACCTGCGGCAGAAAGAGAAACAGCGCCACCGCCGCGGCGACTAGACCGGCGTAGATCGCGGCCCCCTTCATGCCCGGCGGCGCTGCTCGAAGCGGCGCAATACCAGGGCGCGCAGCGCCGCCCCGGCCCGCGCTGTGTCGTCCGGCACCGGGTAGGACCATTCCTCGATCCGGCCGACGAATGGACGGGTGATGGCGGCATCCTGCATCGATCGGTGAAAGCGAGCGAATTTGGCGTTGCCGCCGTCAAGGTCGAGAATGTGGACGGGCTTGCCGGTGGCCGCAGCCTCGCTGATCATCGACACCGAATCGGCGGTGACCAGAAATGCGTCGGCGAGTGCCAGATAGGCGAAATACGGGTTCTCGCCGGATCCGTCCCAGATCGCTGCCGGCAACCCCGCCAGACCCCGTTGCAGCAGCGCCAATCCCCGAGCGCCGGTCCGCCGCGACGGGGTCACGAGAGCCGAGCCACCGCGCTCACCCAGCAGTGCCGCCACCGCGTCGGCAATCTCGGCGACCCGCCCGAGACCCAGCCGATAGACCTTGCTGCTGCCGCCGATCAGCACCGTGAGGATCGGCCGCGGCATCGCCACCAGCGCCCCAAAGCGCGAGCGCGCGGCCGCGAGCCGGGCGAGGGTCACGCGATGCACGGCACCGAGGGTCACGATTACATGCGGGCCGCGCAGCCGGTCGTGCGCGGGCACAATCGCCAAATCGAATTCGCCGCGTCCGGTTCCGGGATCCTGGATCTGCGCGGCCAGGGTCCGCCCGCCGCTCGCCCGCCGGATCGCCAGGGCCGGCTTCACCGTGTTGCGGCCGCAGCCGATCACGAGATCGGGCCAGGGTGGCACGAGCCGAACGCCGCCGGGTCCCGGCGCAGCCAGCGGCCGCAGCCAAAGGGCGGGCGGCAGCCAGACCCAGGGCAGGCGGATCGAGAGGCGATGCTCGACGAACGGAAAACCTGTCGCCTCGGCTAGGCCGAGCGCTTGGCTCGCCATGCCCGGCTTACCGTCATGCAAAACCCAGACGAGCGGCTCGGATGGATCGAGCAGGAGCGGGACCGCGGCCATGGCACGGTTTACGGAATCGCTCCGAAGCCGACAAGCGAGCCGATACCGCAACCGCTGCACCCCGGTCTGATATATTCGCCCTTCACGATGACAGGAGGGGTAATCACATGCTCCGTCGAAAGCTGGTGACATTGGCGGCATCGGCGCTTGCTGTTCCGGCGGTGATCGGCACCCTCACGGGGAAGGGCTGGGCCGATGGCTCCAGCGCTGGCGGTCTCGGCCAGGCGCTTCGGAAGTTTCTGAAGCTCCCCGGCAAAAAGAGCTATCTGCTGCATGTCGGCGACGACCCGACGACCGGATGGTACGCCTATCAGCCGAACCTGCTGCTGTTCACCGCCAGTGCTTTCAAGACCTTCGTACTAGCGCAATATCTGCGCGACGTTGAAGCAGGAAGATTGTTGGAGGATCAGGAACTGCCGATCGACGACAGCGTCCGCACCCTCGGTAGCCCGGTTTTTCTCGACCTCACCGGCACGACAATGGCGCGCGTGGTGCTCGAAGCGATGATCACGCACAGCGACAACACGGCGACGGACTTGGCGATGCTGAAGGCCGGCGTCGGGGCGGTGCGGGCGCTGATCGCGAAGGCCGGTCTCAGATCCATCCGCATACCCGATTCGACACGGATCTTCGCCTCATACATCTTGGGCGCGCCAGCAGGTGTCGATCTGGGCTGGCCCGGGATCCTCGATGCCGCCAAACATCCGCCCGGACCGACGCGGCCATTGCTGAACCCGGTCGTGACGCTCGCCGGTACGGCGCGCGATTTCGTCTCCTGGTATGAGCAGGCGCTCGCCGGGGTATTTTTCGCGAAGCCCGAGACCTTGGTCGAGTTCAAGCGCATTCAGGCAATGTCGGATCAAATCGTCAAAACCGTGCCGGCGAACACGCCCGCCTGGGCCAAGGGCGGCGAGGTTGGCAACTTCAACGGCTCCAATGCAAAAAGCTTTGCCGGACAGATGCTGGCCCGCGGGAACACGCCGGTGACGTTCTGCTTCATTGTCAATTGGACGAGCTCGCAAAACGATTTCCCGGCGGTCGAGGCCGAATTCTTTGCGGCGATCGCCCGGGTTCTGATAGCTGTCGGCTAGGCCGCTTGCGCAACAAAATTACGGGAATATGATCGGCCGCAAGGGAAAGGAAGGTTTATGCGGCGGATAAGGCTCGACCGGATCGACCGCCGGATTCTGCGCAACCTGCAGGCGGAGGGGCGGATCACCAATGTGGAGCTGGCCCGCCGCGCCGGCATTTCGGCACCGCCATGCCTGCGCCGGGTGCGCGCGCTGGAACAGGCCGGGATCATCCGCGGCTATCATGCCGATCTGGCGGCCGACGTGCTTGGCTATAGCGTGACGGTGTTCGCCCAGGTCGGGCTGGCGAGCCAGGCCGAGGCCGATCTCCACGCATTCGAGGAGCTGGTCGCGACCTGGCCCGAGGTCCGCGAGGCGCACATGCTGGCCGGCGAAGCCGATTTTCTCTTAAAGATCGTCGCTGCCGATTGGGACAGCTACCAGCGGTTCCTTAGCACCCGGCTGACCTCGGCCCCCAATGTCAGCCATGTCAAATCGGCGCTGACCCTGCGCGTATCGAAGGACGAGCCCGGCATCCCGATCGCCGCGGACCCCCCTTTTGCTGCCGATGAGGCTGTGCCGGGCTGACCGGCACTCCGGACGCGATGGCTCCGCTGCGATCTGAGATTGGCTCCCAGCTGCGCGGGTTTTTCGCGCTCGAAGCGGCCGCGGGGATCGTTCTTTGCGCCGCCGCGGCGTTGGCGCTGATCGTCGCGAACTCGCCCTTGGGCAAGCCCTATGTGCAGTTGTGGAATGTGCCGCTCGCGGTGCAGATCGGCGGTCTCGTGATCGCGAAGCCGCTGCTGCCATGGATCGATGACGGGCTGATGGCACTGTTCTTCCTGCTGGTCGGGCTCGAAATCCAGCGTGCCGTGCGCGAGGGCGGGCGCTCGCAGCGGAGCGGTGCGATCCTGCCGGTCGCCGCAGCACTGGGTGGGATGGCCGTGCCCGCCCTCGTTTATGCGCTGTGCAACTGGGGCGACCCGACCGCAATGCGGGGCTGGGCGATCCCGACCGCGACCGATATCGCCTTTGCGCTCGGGGTGCTGGCTTTGCTCGGGCCACGAGTGCCGGCTTCGCTCAAGCTCTTCCTGCTGACGGTCGCGATCATCGATGATCTCGGCGCGATCATCATCATCGCGCTGTTCTATACCGCCGAGCTGTCCGCGCCCGCGCTGGTTCTCGCCGGTATCGGGGTAGCGGCGCTGCTGGCGCTCAATCTCTGCGGCGTCGAGCGCCGCGCGCCCTATTTTCTGGTTGGCATCTTTTTGTGGGTGTGCGTCCTTAAATCGGGCGTTCATGCGACGATCGCCGGGGTCGTTGTCGGGCTTGCGATCCCGCTGCGCGCCGGCGATCGCACCTCGCCGCTCGGCCGCCTCGAGCACGATCTGCATCCCTGGGTCGCCTTCGGGGTGCTGCCGCTGTTCGCGTTTGCCAATGCCGGTGTGCGGCTCGCCGGCATCGACGCGGCGATCTTGCTGCACCCGGTCCAGCTCGGGGTTGTGCTCGGATTGCTGGTCGGCAAACCGCTCGGCGTGCTCGGGGCGATCTGGGCGGCGGTTCGCTGCCACGTGGCGGCGCTGCCCGAAGGAGCGGGATGGCGGCAGGTTCGGGGCTTGGCGCTGCTGACCGGGATCGGCTTTACGATGAGCCTCTTTATCGGCACGCTCGCGTTTCCGGCCGAGGGCTACGATGTCGATGTCCGAATCGCGGTGCTGCTCGCCTCGATAATCTGCGCGATCTGCGGCTATCTCTCGCTGCGGACCGCCTCGCGCGGGGCTCAGCCAAAATCGACGGTCACGACCTCGTAGGATTTGGCGCCGCGGGGGGTCGTGACCTCGACGCTGTCACCCTTGCCCTTGCCGATCAGCGCGCGCGCCAGAGGCGAGGTCACCGAAAGCCGGCCGCGGCTGACATCGGCCTCGTCCTCGCCGACGATCTGAAAGGTCTGCTCCTCGTCGCTCTCCTCCTCGGCGAGCGTCACCCGCGCGCCGAATTTGACGACCGAGCCCGACAGCTTGGACACATCGATGACCTCGGCGCGCGCGACCTTGTCTTCGAGCTCGATGACCCGGCCTTCGATAAAGCTCTGCCGGTCGCGCGCCGCATGATATTCGGCGTTCTCGGCGAGGTCGCCGTGGTCGCGCGCCTCGGCGATGGCCCGGATGATTGCCGGCCGCTCGACGGATTTCAGCTGTTTCAGCTCTTCGCGGAGCCGATTGTAGCCATCGGCCGTCATCGGAATCTTGTTCATCGAAGACGGTTTCGCATCCTGTTGTCGAACGCGGCGGCCTAACCGCGGGGCATTCAAAAGTAGGACTGCAGCGATGCAACTTCAAGGCTTCCGGCACGCAGCGCCGCTATTGCCTGGACGGCCGCGCGGGCCCCGGCGACCGTTGTGTAATAAGGGATCGCGTAGGACAGCGCGGTTCGCCTCAGGCTGAAGCTGTCGGAGATCGCCTGGCTGCCCTCGGTTGTGTTGAAGACCAGCTGAACTTCACCATTCAGCATCTGGTCGACGATATGCGGCCGGCCGTCGCGCACCTTGTTGACCCGGCCGACCGGCAGCCCAGCAGCCGACAGCGCGGCGGCGGTCCCTCGGGTGGCGATCAGGGTGAACCCCATCGCGACGAGGCGGCGGCACGGCTCGATCAGCGGCTCCTTGTCGCGGTCGCGCACCGAGACAAAGACGCATCCTTCGTACGGCAGGCTGTTGCCGGCAGCAAGCTGTGATTTGGCAAAGGCGCGGCCGAAATCGGCGTCGAGCCCCATCACCTCGCCGGTCGATTTCATCTCCGGACCGAGAATCAGATCGACCCCGGGAAAGCGGGCGAACGGAAACACCGATTCCTTGACCGCGACATGATGGCGAGCCGTCGGGTCGTTCCCGGCAAGGTGGCGCAGCCGGCACGCCGCCAGCGGCTCGCCGAGCATCAGCCGCGCGGCGATCTTGGCAATCGGGACCCCGGTCGCCTTGGCGACAAACGGGACCGTGCGCGAGGCGCGCGGATTGACCTCGAGCACGTAGATCTCGCCATCCTTGACCGCGAATTGCACATTCATCAGTCCGACGACTTCGAGCGCGCGGGCGAGCGCCACGGTTTGCCGCTCGATTTCGCCCATCGTCGCCGGCGTCAGGCTGTAGGGCGGCAGCGAGCAGGCGCTGTCGCCCGAGTGAATTCCGGCCTCCTCGATATGTTCCATAATCCCGGCAACGGCGACCTCGCGGCCATCGGCCACCGCATCGACATCGACCTCGATCGCATCCTGCAGGTAACGGTCGATCAGCACCGGGCTCGTTCCCGAGGCGCTGACCGCATGGCGCATGTAACGGCCGAGCCCGGCGGCATCGTGGACAATCTCCATCGCCCGCCCGCCGAGCACATAGGATGGACGGATCACCACCGGATAGCCGATGCGCAAGGCCACCGCCTCGGCTTCGGCGGCCGATCGCGCAGTGCCGTTTTCGGGCTGGCGCAGACCGAGCCGGGTCAACAGCCCCTGAAAGCGCCGGCGGTCCTCCGCCAGGTCGATCGCGTCGGGCGAGGTGCCGAGGATCGGGATGCGTTCGCGTTCGAGTGCCGCGGCGAGCTTTAGCGGGGTCTGCCCGCCAAACTGCACGACGACGCCGAGCAGCTGCCCGCGCCGCTCCTCGACGCGGACGATCTCGATCACATCCTCGGCGGTCAGCGGCTCGAAATAGAGCCGGTCCGAGGTGTCGTAATCGGTCGAGACGGTCTCCGGGTTGCAGTTGACCATGATCGTCTCGATGCCAGCCTCGCCGAGGCTGTAGGCGGCATGGACACAGCAATAATCGAATTCGATCCCCTGGCCGATGCGATTGGGTCCGCCGCCGAGGATCACGACCTTGTGGCGCTCGCTCGGATCGGCCTCGCATTCGGGCTCGTCGTACCCGTCGCCTTCGTAGCAGGAGTAAAGATACGGGGTCAGCGAGGTGAACTCGGCGGCGCAAGTGTCGATCCGCTTGTAGACCGGGTGCAGCCCGATCGCGCGCCGCCGGGCAGCGACCGCCGCCTCGTCGAGACCGGCGAGACGGCCGAGCCGCGCATCGGAAAAGCCCATCTGCTTCAGCCGCAGGAGGCCGGTGCGATCCTCGGGCAGGCCCCCCTGCCGGACCCGCTCCTCGGCCGCGACGATCTCGCCGATGCGATCGAGAAACCACGGCTCGAAGCCGCAGGCTGCATGAATCTCCGCGGTCGAGAGCCCGTGCCGGTACGCCTGCGCGATCAGCAGCAGCCGGTCGGGCGACGGCTTTGCCAGCGCGGCCTTGACCGCGTCCTTGCCGGCGCTCTCGATGCCGTCGATCGCGATCTCGTCAAACCCGGCGAGCCCGGTTTCCATCGAGCGCAGCGCCTTGTGCACCGATTCGGGCCAGCTGCGGCCGATCGCCATCACCTCGCCAACCGATTTCATCGAGGTCGTCAACAGCGGCTCGGTGCCGGGGAATTTCTCGAACGTGAACCGCGGCATTTTGGTGACGACATAATCGATCGCCGGCTCAAACGAGGCCGGGGTCGTGCCGGTGATCTCGTTTGCCAATTCGTCGAGCGTGTAGCCGATGGCGAGCCGGGCCGCGACCTTGGCGATCGGAAAGCCGGTCGCCTTCGAGGCCAGTGCCGAGGAGCGCGATACCCGCGGGTTCATCTCGATGACGACGAGCCGGCCGTCCTGAGGGTTGACCGCGAACTGCACATTCGAGCCACCGGTGTCGACGCCGATCTCGCGCAATACCGCGATCGCGGCGTTGCGCATCAGCTGGTATTCCTTGTCGGTCAGGGTCAGCGCCGGGGCGACACACACCGAATCGCCGGTATGGACACCCATCGGATCGATATTCTCGATCGAGCAGACGATGATGCAATTGTCGGCGCGGTCGCGCACCACCTCCATTTCGTATTCTTTCCAACCGAGGACCGATTCCTCGATCAGCACTTCCCGGGTCGGCGAGGCACGCAGCCCGCCGCGAACGATGTCCTCGAATTCCTGGGCGTTGTAGGCGATGCCGCCGCCGGTGCCGCCAAGCGTGAAGGACGGCCGGATGATCGCCGGCAGGCCGATCTCGTCGAGTGCCGCAAACGCTTCATCGAGCGAGCGCGCCAGCCGACTGGCCGGCGAGGCGAGCCCGATCCGGTCCATCGCCTGGCGGAACAGGAGCCGGTCCTCGGCCTTGGCGATCGCCGCCTCGTTGGCACCGATCAGCTCGACGCCCCAGCGTTCAAGCGCGCCCGAGCGGGACAGCGCCATCGCCGTGTTGAGCGCGGTCTGGCCGCCCATCGTCGGCAGCAGCGCGCCGATCGGATGCCCCCCTGCCCGTTCGCGGGCAATGATCTTTTCGACCATCTCGGGCGTGATCGGCTCGATATAGGTCGCATCGGCGAGATCGGGGTCGGTCATGATCGTCGCCGGGTTCGAATTGACCAGCACGATCCGATAGCCTTCGGCCTTTAGCGCCTTGCATGCCTGGGCGCCCGAATAGTCGAATTCGCACGCCTGCCCGATCACGATCGGCCCGGCGCCGATGATCAGGATCGAGGCGATATCGGTGCGTTTAGGCATTCGCCGCCATCAGCGTGACAAAGCGTTCGAACAGATAGTGGCTGTCCTGCGGGCCGGGGCTCGCCTCGGGATGGTACTGGACCGTGAACACCGGCTTGCCGGTGATGCGCATGCCCTCGTTGGTGCTGTCGAACAGCGACACATGCGTGACCTCGACACCGCCGGGCAGGCTGTCGGGATCGACGATAAAACCATGGTTCTGGCTGGTGATCTCGACGGTACCGGTGGCGAGGTCCTTGACCGGGTGGTTGGCGCCGCGATGCCCTTGCGGCAACCGGCAGGTCCGGCCCCCGAGTGCCAGCGCCATCAGCTGATGGCCGAGACAGATCCCAAAGATCGGGATGCCGACCCGGACCAGCTCGCGCAACACCGGAGCGGCGTATTGCGCGGTCGCCGCGGGGTCGCCCGGCCCGTTCGACAGAAAGACGCCGTCCGGGCGATGCCGCAGGATGTGCTCGGCCGAGGCGCTGGCCGGAACGACCGTGACCCGGCAGCCATGCTGGGCGAGCATCCGCAAAATGTTGTGCTTGATACCATAATCGACCGCGACGACGTGCCATTGCGGCGCCGCCAGAAGGCCAAACCCATGCCCGTGCCGCCACGCGGTCTCGGTCCACTCATAGGTCTGCCGGCAGGTCACTTCGAGGGCGAGATCCATGCCGTCGATGCCCGGCCACGCGCATGCTGCCGATCGCATCTCCGCCGGGTCGAGCGGTGTTGTGGGATCGTATCCGACCGCCCCATTCGGTGGCCCGCCATCGCGGATGTGCCGAACCAGCCGCCGCGTATCGATCCCCGAGATGCCGATCAGCCTGCGCTGTTGGAGCCAGACGTCGAGCGATTGGGTGGCCCGCCAGTTGGCCGGTCCGGTGATGCCGCTGTGGACCACGAGGCCGCGCGCCGTCGGGGTCACGGTTTCGCGGTCGTCGGGATTGGTTCCGACGTTGCCGATATGGGGAAAGGTGAAGGTAATGATCTGCGCGGCATAAGAGGGATCGGTCAGAATCTCCTGATAGCCGGTCATCGCGGTGTTGAAGCAGACCTCGCCGACCGCTGCGCCGCGAGCGCCAAAGCCACGGCCCCAAAACACCGTCCCATCCGCGAGAACGAGTGCGGCGTTGCAGTCGGGCGGTTGCAGCGTCGGGTCGCGCATCTGGGGCAATTCCGCTGGCAGGCCACGCACCGCCCGGTATCGACGATCAAGCGCTGGCCGGAGCCCATAGAGATAACCGGTCGCCGTCCCGGGGTCAACCCACCGCCAACCGGAACCTTTCGCGGTTTCAAGCACTTAGAATTGGATGCGCAGAATTGCCGCGAGCAGGGAAACAGCGTAGTCTCGCGGCCGCCGGGGGAACAGGACCATGCCGATGCTGCGTCAGGCCTTTAGCGACCGGCTCAAAGCGGCGATGAAGGCGCGCGACAGCCGCACGCTTGGGACCGTTCGGCTGATCTTGGCGGGACTCAAGGAGCGCGACATCGAGGCGCGCACTCTCGGCAACCGTGAACCGGGCAACGCTGGCAGCCTCACCGACCCCGAGATCGCCCGGATGCTGCAGGGGATGATCAAGCAGCGGCGCGAATCGATTGGGCTTTACGAAGCCGGAAACCGCGCCGACCTCGCCCGGCAGGAGCGCGAGGAGATCGCAGTGATCGAAAGCTTTCTGCCGCGCCAGCTGAACGAGGGCGAGATCGAGGTGGCGGTGCGGGCGGCAATCGCCGAGAGTGCTGCGTCGAGCCTCAAGGATATGGGCAAGGTCATGACGACACTGCGCCAACGGCATGCCGGCAGCCTCGATCTCGGTCGCGCCGGGGCGATCGTCAAGCGGCTGCTCGGGTGACTAGCCGGGATCCGACAGGCGCCATGCGCGCGCTCGCGCGCGACCGCCGGGCGCCGGCCGCCGCGTCGGCGGCTGACGGCGCAGATCGCCAGCGCGGGCCCGGCCACGGCGCGATCCCGGCCCGGCAAGACTGATGGCCTTCCCGCCGGGCTTTCTCGACGAATTGCGCGGCCGCGTGCCGCTCAGCGACCTCGTCGGCCGCACCGTCAAGCTGACCCGACGCGGGCGGGAGTTTGCCGGCCTCTGCCCGTTTCACCACGAGAAGACACCATCCTTCTACGTCGTCGCCGACAAGAATTTCTTTCATTGCTTCGGCTGTGGCGCCCATGGCGATGCGATCGGCTTTGTCATGCGCGCCGATCACCTCGATTTTCTCGAAGCGGTCGAGAAGCTGGCCGGCGAAGCCGGGCTCGCGGTGCCGCAAGCGAGCCCGCAGGAACGTGAGCGGGCACAGCGGCAGAAGACCCTGCTCGAAGCCCTCGAAGCCGCTGCGGCCTTTTACGAGACGCGGCTGTGGGCGCCGGTGGGCCGCCAGGCTCGCGACTATCTGCGGACCCGCGGCCTCGACCTCGAAACCATCCGACGCTTCCGCCTCGGTTGGGCTCCCTCAGGTGCCGACGGTGCGGACCGGCAGGGGCTGCACCGCGCGCTCGCCGGCGATTTCCCGGAACCGCTCCTGATCGAGGCAGGGCTGCTGCATCGGCCCGAAGAGGGCGACAGCTTCGACTATTTCCGCACCCGGGTGATGTTCCCGATCGGCGACCGTGCGGGAAGAGTGATCGCGTTTGGCGGTCGTGTGCTCGATGAGAGGCAGCCCAAATATCTGAACTCGCCCGACACGCCAGTCTTCATCAAGGGCCAATCGCTCTATGGCTGGTCGGCGGCGCGCGCGGCGGGTGCCGATCGCAGCAACCCGATTGTCACCGAAGGCTATCTCGACGTGATCGCGCTGCAGCGCGCCGGGTTCGGCTCGGCGGTGGCGCCGCTCGGCACCGCGTTGAGCGAATTTCAGCTGCAGGAATTGTGGCGGCTCGGACCGGAGCCGATCCTGTGCTTTGATGGCGATAGCGCGGGTGCACGCGCCGGCGCGCGCGCCTTGCGCCGGGCTTTGCCGCTGCTGCGCCCGGGCCACAGCCTGCGGTTTGCCGAGCTGCCCGCGGGCGAGGACCCGGATTCGCTGCTGCGCACCGCCGGACCCGGCGCGATCGAGCAGGTTCTCGCCGCCGCCCGGCCGCTGTCGCGGCTGCTGTGGGAACTCGAGCTCGGTATCGGGCCCGCGGACACGCCGGAGCGGCGCGCCGATCTCGAACGACGCCTGATGGACGCGGTCGGGTCGATCGGCGAGCGCATGGTGCAGGCCGAATATCGCCGCTTCGTGCGGCAGAAGCTGTACGAAACCGGCCGCGTGGCGGGTGCCCCGATGCGCCGCCCGGAACCGGCGCGCCCGACTTTTGTCAGCGACCGCCCGGCGCCACCGCGTCGTTCGGCGGCCCGCGTGCAGCGCGAAATCCTGCTGCGCATCCTGCTGCGCACCCCGGCGTTGATCGACGAGGTCGCCGAAGAATTGGCCGCTCTGGACATTCCGGAAGCAGCGCTTGACAAGCTTCGCCATGAGATTTTAGAGATCGGCGCTTTGCGGCCTGGGCTTGACGCTTCGGCGCTCCGACAACACCTTCTCAAGGACGGGTTTGCGGCGACCGTGGATACGCTCCTCTCGCCTTCGGTCGATTCGGGCTTTCTGGTCCGGCGCTCGGATTCGTGGGCCACGGCACGCGAGGAGTGGGCCCATGTGACCGGAATGCTGATGGGAGGTCACCGGTCGGCCTTGGCCGAAGCCAGCAACCACTTGAGCGACGAGGTCTCGGCCGCGAGCTGGGAGCGCTTTCTGGCGGCGCGCGAAGCAATGCTGCGGGACGGTCGGATCGATGAGGAGCCGGCGTGACACTGGGCGTAACCCGCGGATCCGCCGGTGAGCGCGCCACCCGTGGCGTTGCAGCACGGGAAATTCTTGTCTCCGGTATTGGCCCAGCCTGGGGTATTGGCCCATCCGGGGCGAAACCTGTCTAGGGATGGTGGAATGGCGAGCAAGGCGGCGAATACGGCTGAAGCGACAGAAACCCGCGAGGAGGCTGCCGAAGCTCCTCTGCTCGATACCGTCGCCGCCGCGATCAAGAAGATGCTGGCCCGCGGCCGCGAGCGCGGCTATGTGACCTATGACGATCTGAACGCGGCTCTGCCGCCCGACCAGGTGTCCTCGGAGCAGATCGAGGATACGATGACGATGCTGTCCGAGCTCGGGGTCAACCTGGTCGAGAGCGAGGAAAGCGAAGAGCCGGCGGCTGCCGACGCGGCCGAAGGCGACGGCGAAGCCCGCGGCAATCTCGACGATGACGATATCGGCCGCACCGACGACCCGGTGCGGATGTATCTGCGCGAGATGGGATCGGTCGAGCTCTTGTCGCGCGAGGGCGAGATCGCGATCGCCAAGCGGATCGAAGCCGGCCGCGAGATGATGATCGGCGGCATCTGCGAGAGCCCGGCGACGATCCGGGCGGTCATCGCGTGGCGAGATGCGCTCAACGAAGGCAAGATGCTGCTGCGCGACATCATCGATCTCGATGCCGCCTATGGCAGCGGCGGGTTCGATCAGGCCCCACCCGAAGCGGCACCAGCCGAGCCGGCCGATGAGGCGCCCGACCCGCTCGCGAGCGAGGAAGCCGCGGCCGACCCCGAGCTCCCTGCCGAGGAGGCCGAAGGCGAAGAGAGCTCGATCTCGCTGGCGGCGATGGAAGCCCAGCTCAAACCGGGTGTCCTCGCCGTCTTCGACAGCATCGCCGAGACCTACAAGAAGCTGCACCGGCTGCAGGAGCAGCGCGTCACCGCCCTGCTCAAGGGCGAGCCGCTGGCGAAGATCACCGAGCGGCGCTACGAGAACCTCAAGGCCAAGACGGTCGAGGAGGTGAAGCGCATCCGGCTCAACAACGCCCGCATCGAATCGCTGGTCGAGCAGCTGTACGAGGGTAACCGCAAGCTCGTTGGCGACGAAGGGCGATTGCTGCGGCTGGCGGAGAGCGCCGGGATCAGGCGGGCCGATTTTCTGCGCGAATATTTCGGCAACGAGCTCGCCCGTGACTGGCTCGAACGCGTGGCGGCTCTGCCGGCACGAGGCTGGCCGCGGCTCATTGAGAAGCATCACGCCGAGGCGGCGCGGCTGCGTTCCCAGATCGCCCAGGTCGCGGCCGACACGAAATTGCCGATTGCCGAGTTCCGCCGCATCGTGCAGACCGTGCAGCGCGGCGAGCGCGAGGCGGGCCGGGCCAAAAAGGAGATGGTCGAAGCCAATCTGCGGCTCGTCATCTCGATCGCCAAGAAATACACCAACCGCGGGCTGCAGTTTCTCGATCTGATCCAGGAAGGCAATATTGGGCTGATGAAGGCGGTCGATAAATTCGAATACCGCCGCGGCTACAAGTTCTCGACCTATGCCACCTGGTGGATCCGCCAGGCGATCACCCGCTCGATCGCCGATCAGGCGCGCACGATCCGCATCCCGGTGCACATGATCGAGACGATCAACAAGCTGGTGCGCACCTCGCGCCAGATGCTGCATGAGATCGGCCGCGAGCCGACCCCCGAGGAGCTCGCCGAAAAGCTGGCGATGCCGCTCGAAAAAGTGCGCAAGGTCCTGAAGATCGCCAAGGAGCCGATCAGCCTCGAAACCCCGATCGGCGACGAAGAGGATTCGCATCTGGGCGACTTTATCGAGGACAAAAACGCGGTCTTGCCGCTCGACGCGGCGATCCAGGCCAATCTGCGCGAGACCACGACACGCGTGCTCGCCTCTTTGACCGCCCGCGAGGAACGCGTCCTGCGCATGCGTTTCGGCATCGGCATGAACACCGATCACACCCTCGAAGAAGTCGGACAGCAATTCTCGGTGACGCGCGAGCGCATCCGCCAGATCGAAGCGAAGGCGCTCAGAAAGCTGAAGCATCCGAGCCGCTCGCGCAAATTGCGCAGCTTTCTCGACACCTGACCCGGCAGGCTCTGTCCTCCTGGCCGGGGCCGGCAAATTTCCCAAGCGAATTTTCTGCATCCAGCAGCGGCGAGGATCGGGGTGAGGGGCGACAGCCTCTGTGCACTGTCGTATCCTTTCTGCCGCGGGCCCGTAGTTCAGCTGGTCAGAACGCGCCGCTCATAACGGTGTAGTCGCAGGTTCGAATCCTGCCGGGCCTACCATCGTCGGGCGGTACTGGCGCCGACACGCCGCAGCGGGGAGGCCGGCCATGAGCGCAAACCACGCCACACATCCGATCGTGCATTTTGTCGGCAGCGTCTCGCTGCCCGATGCCGAAACCGTGTTTCGGACGCTCGCGGCAGCGACAGGGCCGCACCTGCTTCGCCTGCCCGATGGCGAGACCGGCATCCGCAAGACCTGGATCCGGTTTTTGCAGCAGGTGCTGGCCGACAACCCGGCGATCGAGGTCGCGAGCGACGTGCCACCGTTCAGATTTACGCAATGGGACGGAAAGCTGCTGCGCGAAATTCCTCGCCTTCGCCTGCGCCGGAACGCCACACTCGATCCCGCAACGTTTGTCACCGGCTATGCCGATATGGCGATCGCCTCCTGGCATCTGTTCGAGCGTTTGCAGGCGGAAGGCGTCATTCCGCCCGGCGTCAAGTTCCAGGTATCGCTGCCGACGCCGGTCGCTCCCGTCTACAACAACATGGTCCCGGCGGACCGGGCAGCACTGCTGCCGGCGCTGACGGAGCATCTTCTCGGCGAGGTCGCGAAGATTGTTGCTGCCGTGCCAAACGATCGCCTCGCGCTGCAATGGGATGTGTGCCAGGAGGTGTTGGCCTGGGAAGGGTATTACGAGCCGGGTCCGGTTGATTTTCGCACCGAGACGATCGATGTCCTGACGCGGATCGGCGACGCGGTGCCCGCCGCGATCGAGCTTGGCTACCATCTCTGCTACGGCAGCCCCGCCGACCAGCACTGTGTGCAGCCGAAGGACATGGCGATCATGGTCGAGATGACCAATGCGGTCGTCGCCGGCATCACCCGGACGATCCAGTTCTTTCATATGCCGGTGCCAAAGGATCGCATCGACGACGCCTATTTCGCCCCGCTCGAAAAGCTGCGCCTCGATCCGGCAACCGAGCTCTATCTTGGCCTCGTCCATTACGATGATGCGGCCGGCGACCTAGCGCGGCTCGCCGCGGCGCGCCGCCACGCCCGGGTGGACGGTGTCGCCACCGAATGCGGCATGGCGCGCGGCGACCCGGCGCGGATGCCGGCGCTGCTCGCCGCGCATGTCCACGTCGCGCAGCTCGCGGCGGATCGGTAGCTACGGACGCCGCCCACCTAAGACACCTGCGCGAGCTCCTTCGTCCGGGTCGATTGCACAGCGGCGAGGTGATCCTTGGCCAGGACGGTATAGACCGCGGGCAACACGAACAATGTAAAGAGCGTGCCGATCGACATGCCGGCGACGACGACAATGCCGATCGAGAACCGGCTCGCCGCCCCGGCCCCGCTCGCCGCCAGCAGCGGCACGAGCCCGACCACCATCGCCGCCGTCGTCATCAGGATCGGGCGCAGCCGGACGCGCGCCGCCTCGATGATCGCGCGCCGCCGGTCGAGCTGTTCGCTGATCTGCAATTCGTTGGCAAAGGCGACCATCAGGATGCCGTGCTTGCTGATCAGCCCGATCAGGGTCACCAGCCCGACCTGGGTATAGATGTTCATCGTCGCCAGGCCGAAGAACAGCGGCATCATCGCGCCGCAGATCGACAGCGGCACGCTGACGAGGATCACCAGCGGGTCACGCAGGCTCTCGAACAATGCCGCCAGCACCAGGAAGATGATGATCAGCGCGAACACGAATGTGACCGCGAGCCGGTTGCCCTCGCGCACATAGAGCCGCGTATCCGACAAATAATCGTGGCTGAAGCCGACCGGCAGCTTTTTCGCCTGAGCTTCGAGGAAATCGACGGCCTCTCCGGTCGTGACCCCCGGCATCGGCACTGCCTGGAATGTTGCCGAGTTCAGCTGGTTGTACTGGGTCAGCGCGTTGGGCTCGGTGTCCATGCTCAGGCTGACAAGGTTCGACAGCGGCACCGGCTGTCCCGCGGCCGATTTGACGTAATAGCGGCTCAGGGTCTGCGCATTGAGGCGGTCGGACCGCGGCACCTGCGGGATCACCTCATAGGAACGGCCGTTCAAGTTGAAGCGATTGACGTAATTTTCGCCGACCAATAGCGCCAGCGTGTCGCCGATCGACTGCATCGTGACACCGAGCTCGTTGGCTTTGGAGCGGTCGATATCGACGTGGATCACCGGCTGGTCGAAATCGAGATCGCTGTCGACAACGATGAACATGCCGCTCTTGCGCGCCGCCTCCTTGATTTTCTCCATCTGCAGATAGACCGATTTGTAGTCCGCCGGCGAATAGATCACCATCTGGATCGGCAAGCCGCCGATCGTCGCCGGCAATGGCGGCAGGTTGAAGACAAAGGCACGCAGCCCCGGAACTGCATTGACCTTTTTCTGGAGCAGCGGCTGCAGCTGCTGCGCCGAGCGCGACCGCTCGTCCCACGGCTTCAGGATCACACCGGCGATGCCCTGGTTCGGTCCCAGATTACCATTGACGATAAAGCGCAGATAGGTCTCAGGAAACGAGGCCAATGCGTGATCGAGCTGATGATCGTAAGCTTCCGAATAGTCGAGATTGGAATATTGTGGCGATTTGGTCAGCGCGAACAGCACCCCTTGGTCCTCCGGAGGCGCCAGCTCGGCCGGGGTGTGGAGATACATGAACACAATGCTCGCCAGCACCGCGGCGCCAAACAGGGCGGTGACCGGGCGGTAATCGAGCGAGCGTTCGAGGCGGCGGCCGTACCAGCCGGAAAGGCGCGAGAAGGCGCGGTCGATCACCCGCACAAAGCGCCCGTGCAGCATCTCGCGGGAGAGCAGCAATGAGCACATCATCGGCGACAAGGTCACCGCGACGATGCCCGAGATGATCACCGCACCGGCGAGGGTAAACGCGAACTCGCGAAACAGCGCGCCGGTGACCCCGCCGAGAAACCCGATCGGTGCATAGACGGCCGCCAAGGTCAGGGTCATCGAGATGACCGGAGTGGCGATCTCGCGGGCGCCGATCAACGCTGCTTGCGTCGGCGTTCGGCCTTGCTCGATATGACGATAGACGTTTTCGACGACGACGATCGCGTCGTCGACGACGAGCCCGATCGCCAGCACCATGGCCAGCAAGGTCAACAGGTTCAGGCTGAACCCGAGCGCCGCCATGATGATCCCGGCGCCAACCAGCGACAGCGGGATGGTCACGATCGGGATCAGCACCGAACGCAGGCTGCCGAGGAACAGAAAGATCACCGCGATGACGATGATGACAGCCGAGCCGAGCGAGGATTCGACCTCGTTGATCGAGGCCTGGATGAATTTGGTCGAATCGTAAGCGACCCGCATCTCGACCGAGGCCGGCAGATTGCGCTTGATCTGCGGCAGCAATGCGCGCACGCCCTTGACCAAGGTCAGCGGGTTGCCCGACGGTGTCGCCTGGATGCCGATGAACACGGCCTGCCGCCCGTTCATCATCACGCTCGACGTCCAGCTCTGCGCTGCGAGCTTGACGGTAGCAATATCGCGCATCCGCACGACGGCGCCGTTCTTGACCTTGACCACCATGTTCTCGAATTGAGAGACATCGGTAAGCCCGGTGTTGGCGCTGACATTGGTAACGGTGAAGTAGCCTTTGGCCTGGCCAGGCGCTGATTGGTAGTTGTTGGCCTGGATCGCAGCGGCGACATCGCTGGCCGAGATGCCGCGCGCCGCCATCCGCGCCGGGTCGAGCCATAGCCGCATCGCAAAGGTCTGACCGCCGAGGATATCGGCCGAGGCCACGCCATTGACCGTGTCGAGCAGCGGCTGCACCACCCGCGTCAAGTAGTCCGAAATCGCCGCGCTCGAGATCTCGCTGCTCGAAAAGCCGATATACATGACCGCCGTGGTCTGGCCGGTGGCCTTGACGATGATCGGGTCCTCGGATCCGATCGGCAGCAGGTATTTGACCTGCTGGACCTTGGCCATGACCTCGGTCAGCGCCTTGTCCGGGTCGTAATTGAGCTCGATGTAGGCGACGATTGTGCTCGTCCCCTGGACCGAGGCCGAGGTCATGTAGTCGATGCCCTCGGCCGTCGCCACCGCCTGGGCGATTGGCGTCGCGATAAAGCCCTGCATCAACTCGGGCGAGGCGCCGGGATAGAGCGTGGTGATCGTGATCGTAGTGTTCGACAGCTTCGGGTATTGCCGGACCGGCAGCCCCAGCATCGCCCGCAGCCCGATCAGCAGGATCAGGAGGCTGACCACCAGCGCCAGCACCGGCCGGCGGATAAAGATGTCGGTGAACGACATGGTCTGGGCGCGCCCGTGAGATCGCCGCTCAATGCAGGGTCGGATAAGCCGGCGCCTGCAGCGGCGGCGAGCCACTGACCGCGACCTCGGTCCCGTTCTGCAATTTGATCTGGCCCGCCGCGACGACCTCCTCGCCGGGCTTGAGCCCGCTCAGGATCGCCACCTTGCCGCCCCAGCGCGTTCCGGTCTTGACCGGGGTGCGCACCGCCTTGAGGATCGGCTTGCCCTTGGCGTCCTTGCCGCTCTGGCGGATTACATAGACGCTGTCGCCGTAGAGCGTGTAGTCGACCGCAGTCTCCGGCACGACCATGACGTCGGGCTGCGGCGGCAACACGATTGCGGCATTGACAAACATCCCCGGCAGTAGCGCGTCATCGGAATTGGGCATCGTCGCCTGGACCTCGATGGTCCGCGTGTCGGGGCTGAGCTGGGGCTCGATGGTGGTCAGCTTGGCCATGAACACCCGGCCGGGATAGGCGTCGGAGGTGACCCGAACTTCCTGGCCGACCGCGATTTCCGAGCGCTGCTGCGATGGCAGCGTGAAATTGACATAGAGCATAGACAGGTCGGTCAGGGTCACGATCGGCGCGCCGGCGGTCAGATATTGCCCAAGATCGATCTGGCGCAGCCCGAGCTGTCCGGAAAACGGCGCGCGAATCAACTTTTGTGCGATGATCGCCTGCGTCTTTTCAATCATTGCATTCGCCTGAGCGAGCTGGCTCTGGTCCTGGTCGACGGTCTGCTGCGGGGTGAAGTGCTGTTTAACCAGTTGCTTCGAGCGCGCCAGCGTGATCTCGGCGAGCCGCGCCTGCGCCTCGTAATTGGCAAGGTCGCCGCGGTCCGGCGCGTCGTTGAGCTGCACCAGCGGATCACCGGCCTTCACCTTTTCACCCGGCTGGAAAAAGATCTTGGTGACACGCCCGGCGACCTCGGGATTGACCGTGACCTGATTGACCGCGACGAGCGAGCCGATGCCGGGGGCAAAGCGCGGGACCGATTGGGTGGTGACGATCACCGCGCTGATCTCGGCCGGTGGCGGTTTGTTGTGCGCGAAGAAATTGGCGATCGCGTGGGCGCGGAAGCGGTTGAACTCGTAGAGGCCGCCGAGCACGATCACGAGCAGCAGCCCGACGATGACAAACCAGCGCACCACGTGCGGCCGCGACGGAGCCGTGCGGTCGCCCTCGCCGCGCCCGCCTACCGCCCGGTTTGTGGTCACCGTGCGTGCCGGGGGCTGCGGCGGCAGGGGATCACCGTCCATCGGCGGCCTCTCGATCGGCGGACCCCATATCGGCCGCCCCCTTATCGGCCGCCCCCATATCGGCCGCCCCCATATCGGCCGCCCCCATATCGGCGACGGCGAATTCGAGCGGATGACAGGCACTGGCGGGCAGAGCCGCGGCGATCGCAGCAGCACTCAGGCCGAAGCCGCGCAGGATGAACCACACGGTCTCTTCGGCCACCCCCGCCATCGTCCCCTGATAGGTCAGGCAGGCGCGCGCCGGCAGCAGCACGAACGCCATCATTGCCGCCAGATGATGGCCGAACCAGAAGCGATTGGCCGAGGCGATCGGACCCGGCGCCATGTCGCCGGCGGCGACCGCTGCCTCGATCGAGGCGGCGAACAACGGATGAACCCGAGAGAAGATCGTGTCGAACAGCTCGCGCGCGTACTCGCCATCCTCGAGAAAGCTGTGCAGCACCAGCCGCAGCCGGGAGTCGCGCTCGGTGCGGTCGGCATCGCCGGCGAGCAGAAAATAGCGCACCATGTAATCGATCATGCGGACCAGTGTCGCGGTCGAGGCTTCGAGCGTTGCCAGCCTTTCGAGCGCCGGGTCACCCTCGCAGCCGAGCCGTAGGATTTCGCCATAGAGATGCTTTTTGCTCGGAAAGTGGCGGAACAGCAGGGCCTCGGAGATGTTCGCCGCCTCGGCGAGCTCGCGCGTCGTCGTGCCGGCAAAGCCCTTGCGCGCAAACAACGGGAGGGCGGCGGTGACGATCGCCTTGTGGCGCTCGTCGCTATCCAGTCGTGTCAGAGCCATCGCGCCGAGAAAGTAAGCGTTCACTTACCAGTGGTCAAGAGTAGCCACCGTGCCGTGCGCAGCTGCCGATGTGAGAAAATCGCACCAACACCGTGGTCCAGGGCGAGCCGCGCGGGGCAGCAACGCGCTGCCGGGGCCCGGCCGGGCGGGCGCCATCCGCTATGATCCCAGGCGCACGATCCGGAAGCCTCCGCTACAGCCGGCCCGATCGGAAGAGCGTGAGCCCGGACAGGGGGCGCGCGTGTCTCTACGAAAGATCGACTTCTTCGGGTCAACAAGCTTGACCCGCCGACCGCGGCAACCTACCTCGCACACCCTACGAAGGCATTCAAAAACAGGCCCAACGCGATGCCGTCCTATCAGTACATCTATGTGATGAGGGGGCTCGGCAAGAGCTATCCCGGCGGACGCGAGGTGCTGAAGGACATCTGGCTGTCGTTTCTGCCGGGCGCCAAAATTGGCGTGCTCGGGTCCAACGGCGCCGGCAAATCGACCCTGCTGCGCATCATGGCCGGCGCCGAGCGCGAGTTTTCCGGCGAGGCCTGGGCGGCCGAGGGTGTCGGGGTCGGCTATCTGCCGCAGGAGCCCTCGCTCGATCCCGAAAAGGACGTGTTCGGCAACATCATCGAAGGGCTCGCCGAGACGAAGGCGCTGGTTGATCGGTTCGAGGCGGTCAGCGCGCGGTTTGCCGAGGATCTGTCGCCCGAGGAGATGGAGGCGCTGATCACCGAGCAGGGCGAATTGCAGGAAAAGATCGACCAGGCCGATGGCTGGGAGCTCGACCGGGCGGTCGAGATCGCGATGGATGCGCTGCGCTGCCCGCCGGGCGACAGTGATGTGACCAATCTTTCGGGTGGCGAGCGGCGCCGGGTGGCGCTGTGCCGCCTGTTATTGCAGCGCCCCGATCTCTTGCTGCTCGACGAGCCGACCAATCATCTCGACGCCGAGTCGGTGGCCTGGCTGCAGCGCTTTCTCGAAAGCTATCCGGGCACCGTCGTCACCGTCACCCACGACCGCTATTTTCTCGACGACGTGGCCGGCTGGATCCTCGAGCTCGACCGCGGTCACGGCATTCCGTACGAAGGCAATTATTCGAGCTGGCTCGAGCAGAAGCAGCAGCGGTTGGCCCAAGAGGGCCGGCAGGAGGCGGCGCGCCAGCGCACCCTCGAGCGCGAGCTCGAATGGGTCAGGCAGAGCCCGCGCGCGCGCCAGGCCAAGAGCAAGGCGCGGCTTTCGGCGTATGAATCGCTGGTCGCCGAGAGCCGGGAAAAGGCCCCGGAGACCGCGCAGATCGTGCTGCCGCCAGGGCCGCGGTTGGGCGATCTGGTGATCAGCGCCGAGCATGTCGCCAAGGGGTTTGGCGACCGGCTTTTGATCGAAGCGCTCGATTTCCGGCTACCGCCCGGCGGGATCGTTGGCGTGATCGGGCCGAACGGCGCCGGCAAGACCACCCTCCTCAAGCTGGTCACCGGTCGCGACACCGCCGACAGCGGCAGCTTTCGCATCGGCGACACGGTCAAGCTCGGCTATGTCGACCAGTCGCGCGACACGCTGGCGGCCGACGCCACGGTGTGGCAGGAGATTTCCGACGGCCGCGACGAGATCGATCTCGGCCGCCGCAGGATCGCCAGCCGGGCCTATTGCGCGCTGTTCAACTTTCGCGGTGCCGACCAGCAGAAAAGGGTGGGTCAGCTGTCGGGTGGCGAGCGCAACCGCGTCCATCTCGCCAAGATGCTGAAAGAAGGCGCCAACGTGCTGCTGCTCGACGAGCCGACCAACGATCTCGATGTCGATACGCTGCGGGCGCTCGAAGAGGCATTGCTCGATTTCGCCGGCTGCGCCGTTGTCGTCACCCACGACCGCTGGTTTCTCGACCGGGTCGCGACACACATCCTGGCCTTTGAAGGCGACAGCCAGGTGATCTGGTTCGAGGGCAACTACGCCGATTATGAAGCCGATCGCCGCCGCCGGCTCGGCGCCGCCGCCGAGCAGCCGCACCGCATCCGCTACAAGCCGCTGACACGAGCCTGATCGCCGCGCAGGTAATCTTGGCGCCGGCCTTTCAGCCTGCCGGCCTTTCAGCCTGCCGCCCTTGCAGCCTAGTGCAAGCCGGCGCTTTCGATCTTTTGCCGCAGTGCCGTGATCAGCCCTTCGACTTGCCCGCCATGGCGCTGGATCACCGAGGCGAATTCGGAACGCTGGGTTACCGCCATGCTGACCCCTTCGACAATCACGTCGTTGATCCTGTAGGTGCCGGCGTGGGGCGTCAGCAGCCAGTCAATCTTGGCCGGCGGCGCCCCGTTCGGGCGCACGATCTCGCTCGATACCAGCGACCCGTTCGGCGCCGCGCGGCTGCCGGTCACCTTCAGGCGCTCGCCACTGTATTCGGCGAGCCGGTTGCTGTAGGCGAGCGCGATGTAATCGGTGAACAGCCGGATGAATTCCTGCTGCTGTTGCGGCGTAGCGACATTCCAGTAGCGGCCGAGGACGAAGCGCGCGATCCCCGGCACGTCGAAATCGGTGCTGAACAGCTGGCGGAACCGGGCGACGCGGGTGTTGGGATCAACGTTCTTGCCCAGCACCTCGAGCGCCTGGTTGCCGAGATCGGTGATCACCGCGGCCGGGTCCGCAGCCGCGACAGCCGGTCGCGACGGCATCGCGAGGCTGAGACCGCAAACAAGGCAGCAGCAGACCGCAATCAGAACACAGCGTCTCGTCATCAGCGGGGGTCCCCCGAAGGATTTTGCATGGCAGCGGCGATCGTCGGAGCCGCCGGCGCGGGCCGGCCAATTTCGCTGAAGCCCGCCGGCGGCGGCAGGTTCTTATGCTCGCCGCGGATCAATGCCGCGCGTCTCTGCCGATAGAGCGAGCGGATCGTCGCATAATAGTCGAGCGAGGTGCGCTCGATATCGGCCAGCGTGTCGAGATATCGCGCCCGCTGGTCGACCCCCGAGACCCCGCCGCGCACAAACGGGATCCAATAGAGGGTCCAGGGATGGCCGGTGACGAGCAGGTTCCACGGATCGCCAAACCCCTCCGCGGCCTGACCGCCGAGATCGCGCGGATCGGACGGGCCGAGGATCGGCACGACCAGATAGGGACCGGCCGGCACCCCCCAAACACCGAGCGTCACCCCCAGATCCTGCTCGTGATAGGGGATGCCCCAGCGCCCGGCGACATCGACGATCCCGGCCATGCCGATCGTCGAATCGAGGACAAAGCGTACAGCCGTGTCTTTGGCGCGCCCGAAATCGCCTTGCAGCGTGTCGTTGGCGAAGATCAGCGGCGCCGCCAGATTGTTCAGAAAGTCGCGCAGCGAGTTGCGCACCGGCTGCGCCAGCGATGCGCGATAGGCCTTCGCGACCGGCACCAGGACGGCGCGGTCGATGGCCTGATTAAAGGCGAAAATCTTGCGATTGGTGTTCTCGAACGGGTCGTGAAAATCCTCCCCCGCGATCGCCGATGGCGACGACGCGGGCGGCTGTGTGGCACATCCCGAAGCGATCGCCGCGAAGATCGCCATCAGCCCGGCGCAGCCGAGCCGTCGCCGCCGGTCGCGGCGCCCGGATCGACCGCGCGGGCCAGCCGAGCCGAGGGTCGGAGCAGAAGGGTTCATCGAACAGACTGGCATCGTGCGGCTCTATCTCCTCGGGCGTGCAATGTTTGCGGGAAATCCGCGGATGCGGCAAGGGGTTGCGGACACGAGCGCGCGGCGCCGGGTGAGTGGCGTTGGGCAAGCCGCGGGGAACGGGGCAAAATTGCTTGCGGACATATAGATATCTGCATATGTTGCTGTCCTCAAACGAGCGAGGACCGGATCGTGATGGACGACCTGCTGGCCGCGCTGCGGGCGGTGGCTGAGCCGACCCGGTTGCAGCTGCTGGTGCTGTGCGCGCGGGGCGAGCTGACGGTCACCGAGCTGACACAGATCCTCGGGCAGAGCCAGCCGCGCGTGTCGCGCCATCTCAAATTGCTGTGCGAAGCCGGGCTCCTCGACCGGTTTCGCGAGGGCAGCTGGGTGTTCTATCGCCTCAGCCAGTCGGGCCCGGCGAGCGCGCTGGCGCACCACCTGGTCGCGGCGTGCGACGAGAGCGACCCGACGATCGCGCTCGACCTGCAGCGGCTGCAGGCGATCAAGGATCAGCGGGCCGAGCGGGCGAGCGCCTATTTCCGCGAAAATGCGCCGCAATGGCACCGCATCCGCTCGCTCTATGTCGACGAGGCCGAGGTCGAAGCGGTGCTGCAGCACATCA
Organism: Allostellaceae bacterium; assembly: GCA_050729795.1. Lineage (GTDB taxonomy): Bacteria > Pseudomonadota > Alphaproteobacteria > ATCC43930 > CGMCC-115725 > AP-15. Next base: position 77,300 of record JBOHME010000003.1, read on the forward strand.
TCGCCGCGAGCAACCCGCGCGATCTTCTGGATATCGGCACCGGAACCGGCCGCATGCTCGAAATGCTGGCGCCGCAGGTCGATCGTGCGCTCGGCATCGACCAGTCGCGCGAGATGCTGGCGGTGGCACGGGTCAATCTCGAACGGGCCGGGTTGGCCAACGGCCAGGTGCGGCGCGGCGACATGTACCAGCTGGCATTGCCCGACGCATCGTTCGATGCGGTGGTGATCCATCAGGTTCTGCACTACGCCGACCGACCGGCCGCGGCGATCGCCGAGGCGGCGCGGGTGCTGCGCCCGGCGGGCATCCTGGTGATCGTCGATTTCGCGCCGCACGAACTCGAATTTCTGCGTGACGAGCACGCGCATCGCCGCCTCGGCTTCACCGACCGGGAAATTGCCGAGTGGTGCGGAGCCGGCGGTCTCGAACCGGAGCCGCCGCAGCAATTGCCAGGCGACCCGCTGACTGTCGTGATCTGGACTGCGCACCGCCGCGGCCCGGCCCCGCTGCAAACCTTGCCCCGCGATATGCGCGCGCCGGCAGCGACAGCCTTCGTTGCAGAAGGGCTCGACCGATGAACACAAATCCTGGTCGCAACCCGGCACACGGCCGGCTCGCCGCTGACCCGGTCGTCGATTTCGATGCCGGTCCGCCGCGTGTATCGTTCGAGTTTTTTCCGCCGAAAACCGCGGCGATGGAGGCGCAGCTGTGGCAGGTCATCCGCCGCATCGAGCCGCTGGCGCCGCGTTTTGTCTCGGTCACCTATGGCGCCGGCGGCTCGACCCGCGAGCGAACCCACGCGATCGTCGGCCGCATTCGCCGCGAGACCGCGCTCGAACCGGCCGCGCATCTGACCTGCATCGCCGCGACGCGCGCCGACATCGAAGCGGTCGCGTGGCGCTACTGGGAGACCGGGATTCGGCACATCGTCGCCTTGCGCGGCGATCCGCCGGGTGGCGAACGCAGCTACACGCCGCCGCCGGATGGCTACCGCTACGCCGCCGAACTCGTCGCCGGGCTGAAACGGGTCGCCGATTTCGAGATCAGCGTCGCCGCCTACCCCGAGACCCATCCCGAAGCGCAAAGCGCCGAGCACGATCTCGACAATCTGCGGCGCAAGATCGAGGCCGGCGCCAGCCGGGCGATCACCCAGTACTTCTTTGATGTCGAGCTCTATCTCAGGTTTCGCGACCGCGCTGCGCGCGGCGGGATCGCAGTGCCGATCGTGCCCGGCATCCTGCCGGTCACCAATTACGCGCAGGTCAAGAAGTTCAGTGCCGTCTGCGGCACGTCGATCCCGGGCTGGATGGAGGCGCATTTTGCCGGGCTCGACGACGACCCGGACACGCGCCGCCTGGTCGCCGCCTCGATCGCCGCCGAGCAATGCCGTCGCCTGCATGCCGAAGGCGTGCACGAATTTCACTTCTATACGCTGAACCGCGCCGATCTGATCGTCGCGATCTGCCACCTTCTCGGTGTGCGCGCAGCAAAGCCAGTCGTCGCAGCGGTGTAAGAGATGGCGCATTTTCTGGACTATCTCGCCGACCGAGTCGTGTTGTGCGACGGCGCGATGGGGACCCAGGTGCAGGCGCGCAACCTCGATATCGCGCGCGATTTTCTTGGCCATGAGAATTGCACCGAGATCGTCTGCGAGAGCCGCCCCGACCTGATCCGCGAGATCCATCGCGGCTATCTCGCGGCCGGCTGCGATGCGATCCAGACCAACAGCTTTGGCGGGTCGCCGATCACCTTGGGCGAGTTCGGGCTCGCCGATCAGGCCTTTGCGCTGAACCGGCTGTCTGCCGAGCTCGCGCGCGAAACTGTGGCCGAGTTCGCGCATGACGGGCGCACGCGGTTTGTGCTCGGCTCGGTTGGGCCGGGCACCCGCCTGCCCTCGCTCGGCCATATCGGCTACCAGGAGCTCGAAGACGCGCTCGCCGTGCAATGCGCCGGGCTCCTCGCCGGCGAGGTCGATGCGATCATCATCGAGACCTGCCAGGACCCGCTGCAGATCAAGGCCGCGGTCAACGGTGCCAAACGCGCCCGCGAGGAGGCGCGCAAGGACATCCCGATCCTGGTCCAGGTCACGGTCGAGACCACCGGCACATTGCTGGTCGGCGCCGACATCGCCGCCGCCGCAACGATCATCGAAGCGCTCGACGTGGCGATGATCGGGCTGAATTGCGCGACCGGTCCGCGCGAGATGGCCGAGCACGTCAAATGGCTCGGCGAGAACTGGCCGGGACTGATCTCGGTTCAGCCCAATGCCGGTCTGCCGGAGCTGGTCGCTGGGCGCGCCCAATACCCGCTTGGTGCGGCAGAACTGGCGCAGTGGCTCGAACGCTTTGTCGTCGAGGACGGGGTCAACATGGTGGGCGGCTGTTGCGGCACCGACGTGCCGCATATCGCAGCGCTCGACGCAATGCTGCGCCGCCTCGGCCAAGACCGGCCACGGCCCGCCCCGCGCACGCGCGGCGCGGTGTGGACCCCCGCTCTCGCCTCGCTCTATGGCCAGGTGGCGCTGCGCCAGGAGAATGCGTGGCTGTCGATCGGCGAGCGCTGCAACGCCAATGGCTCACGCAAATTCCGCCAGCTCCAGGAGCAGGGCGACTGGGACGGCTGCGTCGAGATGGGCCGCGAGCAGGTGCGCGAAGGCTCGCACACGCTCGATCTGTGCACCGCGTTTGTCGGCCGCGACGAGGTGGCCGACATGACCCAGGCGGTGACCCGGCTGCGCGGCGCGGTCAACGCGGCGCTCGTCATCGATTCGACCGAGTACCCGGTGCTCGAAGCCGCACTCCAGCTCTATGGCGGCAAGCCGGTCATCAACTCGATCAATTTCGAGGATGGCGAAGACGCCGCCGAGCGGCGCCTGAAGCTCGCCCGCCGGTTTGGCGCCGCGGTCATCGCGCTGACCATCGACGAAACCGGAATGGCGAAGGAAGCCGCGAACAAGCTCGCGCTCGCCCGCCGGCTCCACGATTTCGCCTGCAATCGGCACGGGCTGAGGCCTTCGGATCTGCTGTTCGATCCGCTGACCTTTACGATCTGCACCGGCAACGCCGACGACCGCCGGCTCGGCCTCGAAACCCTGGACGCGATCGAGCAGATTTCCGGCGCGATGCCCGAATGCCAGATCATTCTCGGCCTTTCCAACATCTCGTTCGGCCTCAACCCTCAGGCGCGACAGATCCTGAACTCGGTGTTTCTCGATCACGCGCTGCGCCGCGGGCTGACCGGGGCGATCGTGCATTTCTCGCGTATCGTGCCGCTGCACCGCATCCCGGCGCAGGAGCGCGAGACCGCCGAGGATCTGATCTTCGATCGCCGCCGCGACGGCTACGACCCGCTGCACGCCTTTATCGCTCTGTTCGAAAACCGCACCGCAGAACAGCGCGAGAAGCGGGAACGTCCCGAAAAGGTCGAGGACCGGCTCGCCCGGCGCATCGTCGACGGCGATCGGCAGGGTCTCGAAGCCGATCTCGACCTGGCGATGCAGAGCTGGAAGCCGCTCGACATCATCAATGAGATTCTGCTCGGCGGCATGAAGACGGTCGGCGAATTGTTTGGCGCCGGCAAGATGCAGCTGCCGTTTGTGCTGCTATCGGCCGAGACGATGAAAGCCGCGGTTCGCTTTCTCGAGCCGCACATGGAGCGCGTCGAGGGCCAGGAGAAAGGCACGGTGGTGCTGGCGACGGTGCGCGGCGACGTGCACGATATCGGCAAGAACCTCGTCGACATCATCCTCACCAATAACGGCTACCGGGTTGTCAATCTCGGCATCAAGCAGCCGATCGGGGTGATTCTCGAAGCCGCCGCCACGCACAAAGCCGCTGCGGTCGGGATGTCCGGGCTGTTGGTCAAATCGACCGTGGTCATGCGCGAAAATCTCGAAGAGATGAGCCGGCAGGGGCTCGATCTGCCGGTCATGCTCGGCGGTGCCGCGCTGACCCGGCGCTATGTCGAGGAGGATTGCGTCAAAGCCTACGCGGCTGGCCGCGTCGCCTATGCCCGCGATGCGTTCGACGGGCTCGCCCTGATGGACAAGATCGTCAACGGCGGGTTTGATGCGCATCTCGCGGAGGTCCGGGCAAGAAGCGAGAGCCGCACCGTCAAGCCGTCGCGCAAGCTTGGCCGTGCCGCCGATCCGCGGCCGCTGCGACCGCTCGATCTTGACGAGATCCGTCTGCGTCGCGCCGAACTCAGCCAAAACACCCCGGTGCCGGCGCCGCCGTTCTGGGGACCGCGGACGATCGAGCGGGTCTCGCCGAAAGCGATAGCACCCTACCTCAACGAGCGGATGCTGTACCAGTTCCAGTGGGGTTACCGCAAAGACGGCAAGAGCCTCGCCGAATACCGCGAATGGGCCAAGGACGAATTGCGGCCGGTGTTGCGGCGCATCCTCGAGATCGCGATCCGCGAAGAGATCCTGGTGCCGCAGGCTGCATACGGTTATTGGCCCTGCGCCGCGGACGGCAATGACGTGGTCCTATTCGACCCCGATCGGGGGCACGAGCTCACCCGCTTTTCGTTTCCACGGCAGAACAAGGCAGGCGGGTTGTGCATCGCCGATTTCTTCCGTGATCTGAGCACCGGGGAGCGGGACGTGATCGGGCTGCAGGTCGTGACGATGGGCCGCCGCGCCTCCGCAACAACGCGCGAATGGTTCGCCCAGAACCGCTATCAGGATTATCTCTATCTGCACGGGCTGACGGTGGAGATGGCCGAAGCGCTGGCCGAATATGTGCACCAGCGCGTTCGCGGCGAACTCGGTTTCGCCGCCGACGAATCGCGTGACCCGGACGCGATGCTGGCGCAAGGCTATCGCGGCAGCCGCTATTCGTTCGGCTATCCGGCCTGCCCGAACCTCGCCGACCAGAAGCAGCTGCTCGAATTGCTGCGCGCGCAGGAGATCGAGATAACCCTGTCTGAAGAAGACCAGCTCGACCCCGAACAATCGACCTCAGCGATCATCGTCCATCATCCGCAGGCGAAATACTTCTCGGTGTGAGGGCGGGTGGTCGGTGTGAGGGCACTGGCAAACCGAGACAGAAGAGCGACCGCCGAACAGTACCTCGCCGCGTGCGACATTGCTTACCCGCACGGAACACGGCGCGGGCGGCGGCGCGCGCGCAGAAAGCTCGGGCTGCGCCCGGCGGCTCGGGCCTTCTCCTCGTAGCGGGTCGGCGGCCAGTCGGGCGGCCGCACCCGCCAATCGGCGCTGCGGCGAGCGAGCCATTCGAAGTCGCCGTGCGCGGTCACCACCGCGAGCATCGTCGCGAAATAGTCGGAATCGTCAGTGGCGAGCCGCAGCTCCGCCCCATCGGTCATGATCCGAGCCAAGCCGCAGAGGGTTTCGGCAGAGACGATCCGGCGCTTCTTGTGACGTGCTTTTGGCCAGGGATCGGGAAACAGGATGAAGATGCGCGCGATCGAGGCCGGCGCCAACGCCGCGATCAACAGGCGTGCGTCATCGGTAAACAGGCGCACATTCGCGAGATCACGGCGCGAGATCTCGCCGAGCAGCTTGGCGATGCCGTTTTCATAGACCTCGCAGCCGATAAAGCCGACCTGCGGAAAGCCTTCCGCAAACGCTGCCAAATGTTCGCCGCCGCCAAAGCCGATCTCGAGCCAGATGGCGCCCGGCGCGCCGGTGAACAATGCCGTGGGATCGAGCCCGCCTTCGGCCGGCAGAGTGAAAGCGAGACGCGGCTCCAGCTCGGCAACCGTGTCCCGCTGGCCCGCTCGCAGGGGCCGGCCGCGCCGACGTCCATAGAGCACCGGGCGCCGCAGCTGTGCTGCGGCCGCGCCCCGGTCAAGGTCGGAAGGCAGGGTCAGAAGGCGCGGCGCAGCTCGTCCACGAGCCCGGTGCGCTCCCAGGAAAACACACCGCTCGGCTCGGGCTCGCGGCCAAAATGACCATAGGAGGAGGTCGGCGTATAGATCGGCCGGTTCAGACCGAGATGGGTGCGGATGCCGCGTGGCGACAAATCCATCAGCTCGTTCAGCACCCGTGCGAGCTTGCCCTCATCGACCGCACCCCCGGTCGTGACGTAAAACGACAGCGGCTTGGCGACACCGATCGCGTAGGCGACCTGGATCGTGCAATGCTTGGCGAGCCCGGCGGCGACGACATTCTTGGCCAGATAGCGGGCGGCATAGGCCGCTGACCGATCGACCTTGGTCGGATCCTTGCCGGAAAAAGCACCGCCGCCATGTGGCGCCCAGCCGCCATAGGTATCGACGATGATCTTGCGCCCGGTCACTCCGGCATCGCCGTCGGGTCCGCCGATCACAAACCGGCCGGTCGGATTAACGAGAAAATTCCCCTCTTCGCACATCCAGCCGTCGGGCAGCGAGCCGACCACATAAGGCCGGATGAGCTCGCGGACCTGGCGGTCGTCGATCTGGTCGGAATGCTGGATCGAGACGACGAGCTTGGCGACCTGCACCGGTTTGTCATCGGCATATTGCAATGTCACCTGGCTCTTCGAATCGGGCCCCAGTTGCGGCGTCAAACCGGCATGGCGGGCCTCGGACAATGCCCGCAGGATCTTGTGCGCATAAAAGATCGGCGCCGGCATCAGGTCCGGCGTATCGTTGCAGGCAAAGCCGAACATCATGCCCTGGTCGCCGGCCCCCTCGTCCTTGTTGCCGGTGGCATCGACCCCCTGGGCGATATCGCTCGACTGGTTGTGGATGTGACAGTCGATCTTGGCGCGCTGCCAGTGAAAATTGTCCTGCTCGTAGCCGATATCGCGGATCGCCCGGCGCGCCACCTCGATCAGCTGATCCGCGGTGATCGATCCGGGCCCGCGCACCTCGCCGGCCAGCACCACGCGATTGGTCGTGACCAGGGTCTCGACGCCGCAGCGCGCCTGCTGCGGGTCGGCGGCGAGATAGGTATCGACGATCGCGTCCGAGATGCGGTCGCAAATCTTGTCGGGGTGGCCTTCCGAGACCGACTCACTGGTGAAGACGAAATCGCGCTTGGCCAAGACTCTGCCCCTCCTGAAGCATCGTGGTCGCAAAACGACGCCGGCCCGTTGATGCCGTCTCGGCGGTCGGGCGTCAAGCCCGCCGGCGAGGTGCCAGGTGCGAGGGCGCCGGGCGCACCTGTTGCGCGAGCCTACCGCTCGGGCAAGCGTTCGGCGCCGGCGGCCAAGGCCTTGGCCAGCTCGAACAGGCGGCGGCGCACGACTGGGTCCTCGATGCGGTAATAGGCGCTGACCAGCTCCACGGTTTCGCGCTTGCGCAGCGGGTCGGAATCGAACGCCTCGGCCGGTGGCTCGGCAAAGCCGCCGGGGATCGCCGGGGCGCGCACCGGGTCCATGTCATCGAAAAAGAACGACACCGGCACATCGAGGACCCGGCTCAGATCGTGCAGCCGGCTCGCCCCGATGCGGTTGGCGCCGCGCTCATATTTCTGCACCTGCTGAAAGGTCAAGCCGATCGCCTCGCCGAGCTTCTCCTGGCTGAGACCGAGCATGTTGCGGCGCAGCCGCACCCGCGAACCGACATGGATATCGATCGGGTTTGGCTTGCCGCCTTTTTGCCGGCCGGGCCGGCGGGGTTGTTGGTCCATCGCCATCGGGGGGTCGACTGCTTTGTCGAAGCTATTGGCATTATTTTTAGATGACCCTTCGATGTCGGGTCAAGCCCGCGTTTCAACCTGCAATAAGAGATCGCAACCAGAAGGTGTTATCGGGGGCGAATCAACCGAGCCGTAGCGCCACCGGCACCGCGCCCGCGATCAGCAGCACCAGAAAGATCCAGTCGCCGCCGCGGGCATAGAGCGTGCGTGTGGCGGCCGCGGGCAGGGCTACATCGACATAGCCGATCGCATCGAGGCTGGTGCGCGCGAGCACCCTTCCCGCCGCATCGACGACCGCGCTGATGCCATTGTTGGCGACGCGGACCAGCGGCAAACCCTCTTCGATCGCGCGGGTGCGGGCGATCGCGAAATGCTGGAACGGCCCCGAGGTTCGGCCATACCAGGCATCATTCGTGACATTGAGCATCCAGGCCGGCCGATGGCCCTCATCGACGATCGCGTGCGGGAAAATCGCCTCGTAGCAGACGAGCGCGGCAAATGGCGGCAGACCCGGCACGACAAGGGTGCGCGGCCCGGGGCCGGCGCTCAAATCCATGGTTCCGACGGTCACCTTGGCAAATGACAGCCAGCGGCGCAGTGGTACATATTCGCCAAACGGCACCAGATGCGCCTTGTCGTAATGCGCGACGATGGCGCCCGCACCATCGATCACCGCGATGCTGTTCCAGATCTTCTCGATCGGCGCCGGCGGCGGGTTGGCGCGCAACGTGCCGGTGACCAGATAGCCGCCATGCGGGACGATCCTGGCGATCGCCTGTCGCGCCGCGGGATCGCGGCCGAGCAGATAGGGGCTCGCCGCCTCGGGCCACAGCACCGCGGCGAGCGCGTGCGAAGACGGCACCGCGCTCAAATCGAGCAACCGCTGGAAATTCGACCGGGCCGCCGCCGGCTGCCATTTCAGGGTTTGCGGGATCGAGGGCTGCACCAGGCGCAACCAGGTTCCGGTCAATACGCTCGGCATCGTCTGGAGCCGAACCGCGCCGGCGATGGCGAGGACTGCGACCAGCAGACCGGCGGCGATCGCGGGCGCCCAGCGCCGAGCCGCTGATACCGGCTGCAGTGACGGCATCCCGAGCAGGGCCGGCAGCGCGACCGCGAGAACGGTCAGAAAGCTCAGCCCATAGATGCCGAGCCAGGCGGTGCACTCCAGCACCGCGAGGCTGCCCGGAAATCCGCCCGACCAGGCGTAGCCGAGAAGGTTCCAGGGCAAGCCGGTCAAGGCATGGCCGCGCACCCACTCGGCGATGCTCCAGGCGATCGCGAAGGCGACGATCCGTGACGTCGCCGGCAGATGCAACATGCGGACGACAAACCTGGTCGCCAGCAGCACCAGCCCGATATAGAGCGCAAAGCCAGCCGGCAGTCCTGCCGCGGCAAACGGCACCAGCCACCAGAACCGCCCGATATCGACAAACAGCGCCGCGGCGATCCAGTAGAGACCGGCGAGAAAAAAGCCAAAGCCGAAGACCCAGCCGAGCCGAAACGACGCGCCGAGCCCGGCGCTGCCATCGTCGAGCCACAGGAACAGCGGAAAGACGATGACGAGGATCGGTGTCAGATCAATGGGCGGCAGGGCCCCGACAGCGGCGACGCCGAGCACAAAGGCCAGCCCATAGCGGCGCCAGCCGGAGAAACCGGCGATTTCGGCGGCGAGACGGCACAGCGGCGTGTTGACGGTGGCCCCGGGCCGGACCCGGAACAACCCGGCTTCAGGCATTGCCGCCGCGCTGCGCCAAACGCACCGCCGGCGAGCCGCGCACCCGCAACCGCTTGATCCGACGAGGGTCACCGTCGAGCACCTCGAATTCGATGCCACACGGATGGGCGATCACTTCGCCGCGCTTTGGCACCCGTCCGGCGAGGGTCGAGACGAGGCCGCCCAGAGTGTCGATCTCCTCGTGGTCGCCAGCCGGACGCAGACGGACCCCCTCGCGATCCTCGAGCGCCTCGATCGGGGTCCTGGCATCGGCGATCAGCGTGCCATCGGCCCGCTCGACCAGATGGGGTCCATCGGCGATGTCGTGCTCATCCTCGATTTCGCCGACGATTTCCTCGATCAGGTCCTCGATCGTTACCAGCCCATCGATGCCGCCAAACTCGTCGACCACCATCGCGATATGCGTGCGGGCCTGACGCATCTGCACCAAGAGATCGAGGATCGGCAGCGACGGAGCCACAAACAGAAGCTTGCGCAGCAATGGCACGAGCTTGGCTTCACGGTGCTCGGCGACCGCTGCCAACACATCCTTGACGTGAACAAAGCCGATCACGTCATCAAGCGTTTCGCGATAAACCGGCACCCGCGAATGGCCCTGCTCGATCATGAATTTGATGAGCTGCGGGAACGCAATTTCCACATCGAGCGCGGCAATATCGACGCGTGGCACCATGACGTCGCCGGCAGTCTGGTCGTGGCCCTTCAGGATATTGCCGATCAACGTCCGTTCATGAGCGCCGAGCGGATCGGGATCGTCGCCCGGCGGCTCCTCGATCATTTCGTCGATCGTGTCGCGCAGGCTTTCGCCATTGCGCGGGCGACGGATCAGCCGCAGCAGACCGCGCAGGCGCGCAAGACCCCGGTCTGGCTCGGGATGGGCGCTGTTGGTGGACGGCTCTCGGTCAGTCATCGAGAAGCGGGGCTCGGCTCTCTGGTGCTCAGATGGGGGGGCGATAGGGATCCGGCACCCCCAAACCCGCCAGGATAGTCGCTTCGAGCCCTTCCATCAGGGTGGCCTCCGCTTCGTTCAGGTGATCGAGGCCGAGCAGATGCAGCACCCCATGGACGACGAGGTGCATCAAATGATCGGCCAAGAGCTTGCGCTGCGCGGCCGCCTCGGCGGCGACGGTCTCGAAGGCGAGCACGACGTCGCCGAGCAGCAGCGGTGCGCCGGGCGGCACCGGCATGTCCCGGTGCCAGACCGGAAATGCCAGCACGTTGGTCGGCCGGTCCACTCCGCGCCAGTCGCGGTTGAGCCGCTGCTGTGCCGCATCGTCGGCGAGGCTGATGCCGATCTCGACCATTTCGTCCGGCGCGAGCCCGCAATCGGCCCCGGCACAGACCAGCGCGGCGCGGGCGGCGGCTTTGGCCCGCTCTCCCGCCGCCGGGCAGGCCCGATCCCATGCAGCACAGTCCCGGCTCACGATAATGGCGGTGGATCGGCTCATGGTGCGGCGCCGCCGGCCAAACGCTCGCGCGCCTCGTAGGCACGCACGATCCGCGCGACCAGCTCATGGCGAACAACGTCGCGGTCGGTCAGCCGAATGATCGCGATGTCCTCGACCGCGGCGAGCGTGGCCAACGCCTCGGCGAGACCCGAACGCACCCCTTCGGGCAGGTCCACCTGGGTCGGGTCGCCGGTGACGGCCATGCGCGAGCCCTCGCCGAGCCGGGTCAGAAACATCTTCATCTGGACCGGGGTGGTGTTTTGGGCCTCGTCGAGGATCACAAAGGCACGCGCCAAGGTCCGCCCGCGCATAAACGCGATCGGCGCCACCTCGATCTCGCCGGTGCCGAGGCGACGGGCGAGCTGGTCGGCCGGCAGCATGTCGTTCAGAGCATCAAAGATCGGCCGCAGATACGGATCGACCTTGTCGCGCAGATCGCCCGGCAGAAATCCGAGCCGCTCGCCAGCCTCGACCGCCGGGCGCGACAGCACGATGCGCTCGACCCGCCCGGTCATCAACAGATCGACCGCTGCGGCGACCGCGAGATAGGTCTTGCCGGTGCCGGCCGGGCCAAGCCCGAAGACGAGCGGATTTTCGCGCAGTGCCTTGATATAGGCGGCCTGCCCCGGCGAGCGCGCGGCAATGCGCCGCTTCCTGGTGCGGAACGCGGCATCCTCGCGCCATAGGCTCAGGCTCTTGTCGGCGATTTCGGCCTCGGCAAGGCGGATTGCCGCTTCGACCGCGGGCAGATCGACCTCCTGTCCGCGCTTCAGACGATCGTAGAGCCGGGACAAAGCAAGGCGGGCCGCCTCGATAGCCGATGGCGGACCGGCAATCGCGAGCCGATTGCCGCGGGTGACGAGCGACACGCCGAGCTGGCGTTCGACCCGGTCTAGATGCTGGTCGCGCTCACCGTACAGCGAGGGCAGCAGCAGATTGTCGTCGAATTCGAGCTGGGTGCGCTCTTCGGCCGGCTCGCCGCCGACCGTTTCAGGGCGAAGCGCAGTCATGCCGCCGCCACCCCGGAGAGGCTGTTCTGGCCGGCATCGGAAATCAGCACCGGGACGATCTCGCCGATCCACTCGGGCTCGGCGGCGAGATGGACGCTTTGCAGATAGGGGCTGCGTCCGACCAGCTGGCCCGGATGGCGGCCGGGTTTTTCGAGCAGCACCGGCAGCACGCGCCCGACGCATGCCATATTGAAGTCGCGCTGCTGGCGCGCCAGCACGACTTGCAGTGCGGCGAGCCGCTCCGTCTTGACCGCAGCCGTGACCTGCCCGTCGGCCGCTGCCGCGGGAGTGCCGGGGCGGAGCGAATATTTGAAGGAAAACGCCTGCGCAAAGCCGATCTCCTCGACGAGGCCGAGGGTGGCGCGAAAATCGGCATCGCTCTCGCCCGGAAACCCAACGATCAGGTCGGTCGACAGCGCCAAGTCCGGCCGCGCCGCGCGCAGCTGCGCGACGGTCCGCCGATATTGGCCGGCAGTATGGCGCCGGTTCATCGCCGCCAAAACGCGATCCGAACCGCTCTGCACCGGCAGATGCAGAAACGGCATCAGCTGCGGCACGTCGCGATGCGCGGCGATCAGCCGGTCGTCGACATCGCGCGGGTGCGAGGTCGTGTACCGAATGCGGTCGAGCCCCGGCAACCGGGCCAGCTCCCTCACCAGCTCGCCAAGGCCCCACTCGCCGCCGTCCGGCGCTGCCCCGTGATAGGCATTGACGTTCTGCCCGAGCAGGGTGATCTCGCGCGCGCCCGATGCGACGAGGCCGCGCGCCTCGTCGATGACCTGCACCGCCGGCCGCGAATATTCGGCGCCGCGCGTATAGGGAACGACGCAGAAGGTGCAGAACTTGTCGCAACCTTCCTGCACCGTCAGAAAGGCGGTCGGCCCCTGGCCCGGCCGCGCCTGCGGCAGATGGTCGAATTTGGGCTCCGCGGGGAAGCTCGTGTCGATGATCCCCGCACCACCAGCACTCGAGGCGAGCGCCACCATCTCGGGCAACCGGTGATAGGTCTGCGGTCCGAACACGAGATCGACATAGGGTGCGCGGCGGCGGATCTCCGCACCCTCGGCCTGGGCCACGCATCCCGCCACAGCGATCAGCATGCCATCGCCATTTCGTGCCCGGCGCTCCTTGAGCGGGCGGATCTGACCCAGCTCGGAGAACACCTTCTCCGCCGCTTTTTCGCGGATATGACAGGTATTGAGGATCACGAGATCGGCCTCGGCCGCCGATGTCGCCGGGACGAAGCCGTGCGGCGCCAAAAGCTCGGCCATTCGTGCCGAGTCGTAGACGTTCATCTGGCAACCATGGGTCGCGATAAAGACGCGCTTGGTCACGTCCGCAATCCTCTTTTCACGTGTAAGCTGTCCCCGTCCCAGCGGGCCATCGCGCCGGCCGGCTCTGGCGATGCTGGCCCGCCGTTGGGCGGCAGCGGCACCGGTTGTGGGCGTCCGGCCAAAGCCGCGGCCATGCCGCCAGCAACATGCGTCTCGCAATAGCGCGCCAGCGCCTTGCGCGACCCGCACTCGCCAAAAGACGTCGGCCGATGAAATTCGACCACCACCTCGACCGCGCCGAGCCCGAGCATGGTCCATAAGTGCGGCGCCAGCTCGACCGATCCATACCAGGCAAAAAACGGCCGCAGCAGCCGACCGAGCGGCATGCCGTCGAGCCGCGTATAGGCGATCGATACCGGCTGGACCGCGATCGGGCCGGCTGCGCACGCCACCTCCGCAGCGCTGAACAGCGCGCTCTTGAAGGGCAGCACATGATTGCCGTCGCTGCTGGTTCCTTCCGGGAACAGGATCAGCGCATCGCCCGCCGCCAGCCGGGCGACCATCGCCTCGCGCTGCGCCCGCGTGCTTCGCACTCTGCGATCGACAAACACGGTGCGCTGCAGCTTTGCGAGCCAGCCGAATAGCGGCCAGCCGGCGACTTCGGTCTTGGCGACGAACGAGCCGATGATCAGCGCGCCGAGCACGGTGATATCGGTGTAGGAGACATGGTTCGAGGCGAACAGCACCGGGCGTGTCGCGGTTGGAACGCCGATCGTGCGCAAGTTAAACCCGAGAATCCGGCAGCATCCGCGATGGTAGAAGGCCGGCAATGTCGCCGACCAGGGCCGATGCAGCCAGAGGCCGATACCCTGGATCGGCATCAGGCCGAAGGTCCAGCCAATGTAGAGCATCACGCGCGAGAGCCGCAGCGCCGCCGAACCCAGGCCGTCGGCCTGCCCGTGCCGCTGATCGACCCGTGCCGTCAAGGGGCCGAGTCCGTCAAGGGGCCGAGTCCGTCAAGGGGCCGGGGCCGTCAGGAGATCCATGCGGCTTTGTCCCATGCTGCCATCACATTTCTCGCTCTGCGTTCGTAATGCCGAGAATATTTGGCGCTCATGAGATCGGTTTTGACCACGACGCACACATCGATCGTGTTGAAGTCCCGATCGATCACCGCACCGTCGCCGACGAACCCGCCGAGACGCAAATATCCCTTGATCAGCGGCGGCAGGCGCATCAGCGCCCGCACCGGGTCGAGCGTTCCGCGCGGCCGCCGGCACATATCGACATGACGATGCGCCACTGCTCGCGGCCGCAGCGCAGGCGGCGCCAAGTGATGGTGATAAAGATAGGAAAGCGGCACCGTCAGCTGCTCCGGGTCGATGCCGGGCAGGCTGGCGCAGCCGAACATCAGCCCGACGCCGTAATGAAGCACGTAGGCGGCGATCCCGCTCCATAAGAGCTGCATCGCCGGGCGCCGGCGGTAGGCCGCATCGACGCAGGAGCGGCCGAGCTCCAGGATCTCTCCGGGTTGGGCGAGCAGCGGTGCCAGATCGTATTCCGCGGCCGAATAGAACCCGCCGAGCCGGGCGGCAGCAGCGCGACGGATCAACCGATAGGTGCCGACCACGCTGGCGGCACCATGGCCGCGGCTGTGATCGAGCACCAGCAGGTGGTCGCAGCTCTGGTCGAAGCGATCGCTGTCGCGACGCAGGCGCGCGGTCTCGCTGCGCGCGCGCGCCCCGAGGCTTTCGTAGAACACCCGGTAGCGCAGCGCTTGCGCCGCATCGATATCGGCGCTGCTCTGCGCCAGCCGCACCTGCAGCGCGCCGGTGCGGATATCGACGTGTGCCGCCGCACAGCCGGCGATGCCAGCGCGCGACAGGCGCTCGGGTGCAAACCCGAGGCTGCCGATCACGCCGCCCAACCGGGTTGAGAAAACAATCCGGGCCGCCAACTCCACCGACACGAAAGTGCCGGGGCCGGGCGTTCCACATGCTGCCCGGGGACCACAGCCGCCCCGGTCTCTCGTCCCCGGCTCGCCCGTCTGCGCGCCAGGATCATTCCCGCTCGCGCCTGGCGCCGCGGGGCACCGCATAGAGCTCCAGCCGGTGACCGACAAGATCGTAGCCGAGCTGGTCGGCGACCGCCTGCTGCAGCCGTTCGATCTCCTCGTTGCGGAATTCGACCACCCGGCCCGATTGCAGATCGATCAGGTGGTCGTGATGCGCGCTCGGCATCTCTTCGTAGCGTGAGCGGCCGTCACCAAAATCGTGCCGCGCCAGGATATTCGCTTCCTCGAACAGGCGGACGGTCCGGTAGACCGTCGCGATGCTGATATGCGGGTCGATCTCGGTCGCGCGCCGATAGACTTGCTCGACATCGGGGTGGTCGGCGGAATCCGACAGAACACGGGCGATGACCCGGCGCTGTTCGGTCATCTTCAGGCCCTTGTCGAGGCAGAGCTGCTCCAGCCGCGAGGTCATCGCGCCTCCATCAAGGGGGATATGCGCCCACTATAGAGCAATTCCACGCTCACGCCTATATGCCGCCGGCAGCAACCGCCCGGTGCCTTGCGTGATACGGAGCGAGGCGAGAGGATCAACCGGTCTACATCCGCGACCGTCGTGCCCTGGTCCCGAGGCCGATCTCCTTGGCCAGGCGGCTGCGCTGGCGCGCATAGTTCGGCGCCACCATCGGATAGTCGGCACCGAGCCCCCAGCGCTCCCGATAAGATTCGGGGGTCATATTGTATGCCGTTTTCAAATGACGCTTGAGCATCTTGAGCTTTTTGCCATCCTCAAGACAGATGATGTAATCGGCATGGACCGATTTCTTGATCGGCACAGCCGGTTGCGGGCGTTCCACCGGTGCGGGCGAGGCAGTCCCGATATTAGCCAGAGAATGGTAGACTTGGTTGATCAGCTGTGGCAAATCACTTACTGATACCGTATTATTGGATACATGTGCGGCGACGATTTCGGTCGTCAGTGCCAGCAAATCGCCGGTTGGATCGGTGTTGTTCATGGCGACGGTCCTGCGGTGCGGCTGCTTTTCCAAATATAAGTAACAGAGGGCAGCACGGCAATCCGCTCGATCACCGATTGCTTGCGATCGCCGATCAAAGGCCGGGAACATTTGGCCATGTCGGGCAACAAAGCGGAACTGCCTCGGGCGGAGCGGAAATCAGGGCAAAGGCGAGGCCGCCATGATGTTGCGGCGGAGCACCAGCGCGTCCACCCGACCGTCGGCGCGGCGGTAGTAGTTGACGCGGCGCCCAGTCTGGGCGAACCCACCGGCGGCATAAAGAGCGCGCGCGGCCGGATTGTCGGTTGCAACTTCAAGAAAGAGGCTGCACAGACCCCGCCGGCCGCACTCCTCGCAGAGTGCCCGCAGCAGCGCCGAGCCGATCCCCTGCCGCTGCCGGCATGGCGCGACCCCGAGCGCCAAGAGCTCGCATTCGCCGCTGAGATCGAGCGCCAGGGCGAAACCCACCGGCTGCTCCTGCTGCCACGCCAGCCAGCCGAAAAAACCTCGGATCGACATGATGCGCGCCATTTCCGGCGGCGGCCACGGGTCGTCGGGAAAACAGCTGGCATGGAGCCGCGCCAAAGGTGCCGCCAGCAACGCTGGCGCATCGCCGCCGAGCGGCTCGAGGCGGCGGCTCACCGCGGCGCCGATGGTGCGATGGTGACGTCCGGCGGCCGCAAATAGAAAGCTGCGGCAGGGCTGGTGTTTTCGCCCTCGCCGCGGCGCCAGCGTCGCAGCGCAGCGCGCAGCGCGCCGACCACCGGCGGCGCGCCGTCCACGACGGCACTCGGGATCCCAGAGGCTGCGAGAATTTCCGCAGCGCGCGACGCCGCATCACCGGTGATTGCGACCCTGCTGTTTTCGGCAAGACCGGCTACGGTTCTACACCCGGCTACGGTTCTACACAGGGCATCGGGCAATAGCGCGGCGGCTGCACCGACTGGATGGCGCATCGCATCACACAGCTGGATGTAAATGTCGGCGCGCCGGCTTTCGAGAGCGACCACCAGCGGCCCTGTCGCCACAGCCGCATCGATATCGCCCAGAGCGCTCAGCGCCGCCTCGAACCCGGTCACCCCATAGAGCGGCACATCGAGACCGAGGGCAATCCCGCGCGCGGCGGCGAGCCCGACCCGGATCCCGGTAAAGCTGCCGGGCCCGGTGGTCACGACGACGAGCTCGATTGCCGAGGCCGCCAGGCGTGCCTCGCGGATCACGCGCTCGACCAGCGGCAATAACGCCTCCGCCTGGCCGTGCACGATTGGGAGATGCGCCGCCGCCAGCGTTTCATCGCCGGCCGCGACCGCCACCGCGCACGAGCTGCCCGCCGCGTCGAGCGCCAGCGTCAGCGGCGCGGCATGGTCGGCCCCGGGCGCGGCCGTCCCATTGCGCTCAGATGGCACGCACCTCGACCACTTCGGGAATATAGTGGCGCAGCATGTTCTCGATGCCGGCCTTCAAAGTAGCGGTCGAGCTCGGGCATCCCGAGCATGAGCCCTGCATGTGCAGATAGACGATGCCGTCCTCGAAATCGTGAAAGATGATGTCGCCGCCATCCTGAGCCACCGCCGGGCGCACACGGGTCTCCAGAAGTTCTTTGATCTGCGAGACGATCTCGTCATCCTCGGCGTCATCGGCAGTGACGACCGCCGTCTGCGCACCGGCGGCGAAGACCGGGCGCCCGGTCGTGAAATGCTCCATGATCGCAGCCAGGATCGCCGGCTTCAGCCCGTACCAGTCGCCTTTGTCGGTCTTGGTGACGGTAACAAAATCGGCGCCAAAAAACACCCCGCCGACATCCGGCAGCGCAAACAGATGCGCCGCCAGCGGCGAGACGACGGCAGCCTCGGCAGTCGTGAAGTTCGCCGTCCCGGTGGTCATCACCGCGCGCCCGGGGAGAAATTTCAGGGTGGCCGGGTTCGGCGTCTGCTCGGTCAGAATGAACATCGGCGGCTCCAAGAAACAGGATGCTGAAAACCTGTTTTTAGCATGGGGGGATCGAGACCGCGATTCAACCCCGGAGCCGAGTCTGCGCTTCGGAGCCCAGTCTGCCCTTAGGAGCCCTCTGCCTGCCTCCGCAAACGCCGCACGCCGCGCCGACCTCACCAGCCGAGCCCCCGACGCAGCACCGCGACAGCTTCGAGCTGGCGCTCATGATCGCCGGTAAAGCGCATGATGAGATCGCTCACGCCGGCATCGGCATAGCCGCGCAACCATTCCGCCGCGGCTGCAGGAGGTCCGGCGAAGGTGGCCTGGCGCCGCCGCATCGTCGCTGCCGGCTGCCCGTAATAACCTTCCAGAAACTGGTCGATGCGCTGCTCGGCCTTGGCGGCATTGTCGTCGAGCGCCAGGGTTACGTAGTTTGCCGCCGGGAATTCGGCTGGATCGCGGCCCAGCTCGCGCAAAATCTGCTGCACCTCACGCCATTGTGCGGTCCAGCGGGCGAGATCGGGTTCGTTGGCAAACCAGCCGTCGAAATGCCTGGCCGCGCGCTCCAGCGCCGGGCGCACCGAGCCGGCGAGCCAGATCGGGGGTCCGCCCGCGCGGTGCGGGGTCGGGCCGAGCACGCCCGCCTTGACTGGCCAACGCCCTTGCCAATCGACTTTCTCGCCGGTCCACAATGCGCGGGCGAGCCGCAGCCCTTCCATCATCCGGCCGACGCGGCTTTCGAACGGCACCCCGGCGGCGGCGAACTCGTCGCGCGTGTTCGGGACATCGGTGGCGATCCCGGCGCCGAGCACCAGCCGACCCTCGCTGATCCGATCGAGCGTGGCGAGCTGATGCGCCAGCACCACCGGGTTGCGCAGCGCGGGCAGAAACACCGCGGTTCCGACCATGACCTGCTTCGTCCGCGCCGCCACCGCGGCGAGCAAGGTCAGGGGATCGTGCCGCGGCCGCGCCAGCAACGAATCGCCGACCCACACCCCATCATAGCCGAGCTTCTCGGCCCGCTCGGCCAGCGCCAGGAGCGGCGCTGTCTGCGGCCGCCCCTGCATGACCGCCTCGCGGGTCGGCAGCAAATACCCGATGCGCGGCGCCATTCCTTTTCTCCACCAGATCGACTCGTTGAAGAGCCTTTTACCAGAGCGGATGCAGGGCCACAGCTTGCGGTGTCGGCACGACCGAGCACTGCTTTGCTCGCGCTCCTCCAACAGCACTCAAGGACGGGGCAGCAGCACTCCCAGGATCGCGATCGTCGCCGCGGCGTTGATGCCGATCGCCCAGATCACGACATTGAGCTTTGTCTCGATTGCTTGAAAGCGCGCGTCTATTGACTGGAAGCGGCCCTCTATCGCGATGAAATGCCCGTCGAAGACCGATAGCTTGTTGTCGATCGAGGCCAGCCGGTTTTCGGAATCGGCGGGCTCCTCGACGGCCGCTCTCGCTTTTTCATCAAAGGCGCCGGCGTCACGCAGCGCATACTTGGTCTTGGACAACATGAGAGGCATGACACCGGCGCTTCGCGCGAGGGTGGCCGCGTGGAGGATCGGGCCGCGGCTATTCGGCGCCGCCGCGGCGGTGCGAGAACCCCTGCTCCTGGCTGGTCACAAATTCGAGCAAGGCTGCATGGCCATCCTCGTTCTGGCGGCGGGCGCGCAGGATCGCCGGGGCGATTTCGCTCGGGTCTTCGACCCGCTCGCTCCAGCCGCCGAGATCGCGGCCGATATTGGCGTAGTTGCCGCCGAGATCGCGCGCCCGGTAGCGGTCGTGCGACAACTGCATCGCGTGGGTCTCGATCGCCATCGACGAGTTGTTCAGAACGACCGTGGTGATCGGGATGCCGCAGCGTGCGGCGGTCTCGAAATCGAGCCCGGTCATGCCAAACGCGGCGTCGCCCATGAAGTTGACGCAGAACTTGTCGGGTGCCGCCATCTTGGCGCCGATCACAAGACCGAGCCCGGTGCCGAGCTGATGCGACTTGCCCCAGCCGAGATAGCCGCGCGGCCGGGTTGCCCGGTAGAACGGGTTCAGCTGCTCGCGCGGGCTGCCCGAATCATGGGTGACGATCGCATCCGCCGGATCGATCACGCGCATGAACTCGGTGATGACCCGGTAGGGGTTGATCGGGTGCTCGTTCGAATGGAGCTTTGCGTTCCACCGGGCGAGCCACGCCTCGCGGTGGCTGGCGACCTCATGTGCGACGCCGTTGGCGAGCTCCTTGCCGCCGAGCCGGTCGCCGACCGCCTCGATCAGCTGGCCGAGCACCAGCTTGGCATCCCCGAGGATGCCGAGATCGGCGGCAAAGGCCTTGTGCAGGTCGCGCGTGTCGTTGGTCGCATGGATGTATTTCTTGCCGGGCGGAAAGACCGGGGTGGCGATGCCGTGCCGCGTAAAGCTGCAGCCGACCCCCAGCACCAGGTCGGATTTGTGCAGGAAGTGCCGCCCCTGCCCGGTAAAGGTGCCGCCGCCCGAGCCGAGCGCCAGCGCATGGTCTTCGGGAAAGGCACTCTTGCCGTCAAATGTCGTCATGACCGGGGCTTGCAGCAATTCGGCGAGCCGGCGCAACTCGTCGGTCGCCTCGGCATAAAACACACCCTGGCCGGCGAGGATGATCGGACAGGCGGCGTCGAGCAGCATCTTTGCCGCTTCGTCAATGTCGCGCGGGTCGCCGGCCGAGCGGCTCGGCCGCACCGGCCGGTACTGCGCCGGGTCCACCGCGACGTCGATCCCGGTGACATCGGCCGGCACCTCGACCATGACCTGACCGGAGCGCCCGTTCTTCACT